>JBBCIV010000074.1:0-24513 GCA_037189665.1 Phycisphaerae bacterium
GTCGCCCATTGGTTTTTCCGAACGTCTCGAATGGGCGACGCAGGCGTCGCAGCTACAATATTCGGTTCGTTGCTCTAGGAGAGCTTGTCTTTGCGACGGCGAAACTGCGAGCAAATCGCCGTTGTCGTCGTTGCGGCCAGCGCGATCGCACCATGCAAGGCCGCGCTTTTCCAAACGTTCGGCGGCAGGTCGAACAGCACGTCCTGCCCGAGGTTGGTGAGGTGTTTATAGGCGATGGGGCTGTGCGACCAGTCGCCCAGCGCGGAGTAGGCGCCGTTCAAAGACATCAGCGGGTGGTACGCGAACGCATGATCGATCATCCAAGCGCCCATCGGCGTGCCGAACCACGGCGAGAACCAGGCCGGCCCGGCGAGCCACGCGAGAAGGGCGATCGTCATCATCGCCCGCGCGACCGCCTCGCCGATCAATCGCGAAAGCGCGCCCGTCGCCGATATCGTCATCGCGCTCAACATCACCAGCAAAGACAACAACTGCACGCCCGGCCATGCGAGCGACGGCTGATCTGAGATCGCCAGCAGCAGTACCGCCGATGCGCCGATCGCGATCGCCGCTGACACCAGCGCGACCTCCCGAACGTTCCGCGCCGTCGGCCCTGCGGCGATGCTCACAAGACCGGCGACGAATGCCGACGCGAAGACCGTTCCCAGCGTCACGTCGATCAGCGCGTACACGCCCAGGCTCGCCAGCAGCGCTGTGCCGCCGCACAACAGCGACGCCACGATCGCGCTCAGCGAAACGCCAGGCAGCGTGCGCGGGGCCGACGATGGCGATGAGGTTGTAGCGGGGGCCGAGGCGTCCAACTTGGGTACGATGGTTATGGCTGCGGCTTCTTCTGGATCGAGCTGTCGAGCATGATCTTTTTCGTCAGCGTTTCGCCCTCGCGCCAGTACGTGACGGTGACGGTCTCGCCGGGCTGATGACGCTCGAGCGCCAGGTACATCTGGTCGGAGTTGTGAACGGACTTGTCGTTCAGCTTCAGGATGATGTCGCCCACGCGCAGCCGTCCGTCGCTGAGTCGGGTCGTGCCGCGCAACCCCGCCGCCTCTGCCGCCGAGCCAGGGATGACCTGTACGATCACCGTTCCCTTCACGTTTAACCGGGAGGCAAATCGCTTCGACAGGTCATCGCTCATCGTGATGCCGAGCGTTGCGCGGTCGACCAGCCCATAGCGAAGCAATTGCGGGACGATCCGGTTGACTGTATCAACCGGGACGGCAAAGCCGATGCCCGCGTTCGTGCCCGAAGGGGAGAAGATCGCGGTGTTCACGCCGATGAGCCGCCCGGCCGAGTCGAGCAGGGGACCGCCGGAGTTGCCGGGGTTGATGGCGGCGTCGGTCTGGATGACGTTCTCGATCGGCTGCCGCGTCACCGACCGAATCGTGCGGCCGAGCGCCGAGACGATGCCGGTGGTGAGCGTGTGATCGAGGCCGAACGGGTTGCCGATCGCGTAAACCTTCTGGCCCACGAGTAGATCATTACTCGTGCCGATCGGGATCGGCGTGATCGCGGCGCGCGGGCGGATCTTCAGCACCGCCAGGTCGTGCTCGGGCGCGATGCCGATCAGATCGGCGTCGTAGGTCGCCTCATCGCTGAACGCCACCTTGGCCGAGCTGGCGCCCTGGATGACGTGAAAGTTGGTGACGATGTGCCCGTCGTTATCCCAGACGAAGCCGGACCCGGTTCCCGCGTCCACCTCGCCCACCTCGCGGCCGAAGATGTCGCGTTGCTGCTGCTTGGTGGTGATGAAGACGACCGAGGGGCTAAGCGTGCGGAACAGCTCGACCGCCTCCCTCTCGTCGGCCGACAGCGCCGGGCGCGTCGCCGGCACGCGCGGCTGGGCATCCGCCCCGGATTGCCGCGCCGCGAACATCACGTACGCCAGCACGCCTCCCATCACCGCCGACAGCATGACGGTTCGCCAGGAACCTGCAATTCCGTTGGTCATGTCGCGATCTCCATCCTTCAGACGTACGTGGTCCGGGTTTGCTATCGAACACCTTGCCTCGGCCTGCCCGCGAAGCCGCCATCAGGCCCGCGCCGGCGGGCTGCCGGGCCATTTTAGCTCGGCGAACACATTGGCAAGCAGAATCAGCCCCGCCCCGGCGATCTGCATTTCGGTCATGCCCGCGTCCGGCTTGATCGCCCACGCGAACACCGCCGCCACGATCGGCTCGAACAGGTAGACGATCGCCGCTCGCGTCGCGTCCACGCGCTGCTGAAACTGGTTCATCAGCCCGAACGACACAAGCGTGCACAGCACGGTAAGCAGGCCGAGCTCCCACGCCAGCTTAGGCGTGAAGAGCGTTTTCGGCGTCAGCGCGTCGAACCCAGGCAGGAAGATCGCAAACGCCCCGCATGAGACGCCGCAGATGCCAAAGACGACCACCGTCACGCGGAAGGCGTCGTCGCGCGGCATGAGGATGCCGATCAGCACGATCGCGATGCTGAACGCCACCGCCGAGATGACGATGTAGGTTTCGCCGATCGCGAGGCCCGCCACCTTCGCACCGGTGAGCAGGAAGATGCCCGCCAGCGCCACCGCGCACGCCGCGATGAGGTTCGGCGTCGGCCGGCGAAAGCTGATCAGCGCCACCAGGATAGGGACGAGCACCACGGTCAGGTTCGTCAGGAACGCCGCCACCGCTTCGGACGTGCGATCGAGTCCCAGGTGCTGAAACACCAGCGCAAAGCACAACATCACGCCGATCGGCACGCCGCAGCCCACCGTCGTCCACGACCACCCGCGCCGCGCCCTCGGAAAGATCAGGAACCATACCGCCGCCCCGACGATGAAGCGGATCGCCAGTATCAGCACCGGCCCCAGCGCCGACCCGTTCGGCATGCCGGCGGCGTGATTGGTCGCCTCGCCGACGTTCTTGGCCCAGACGAACCCCATCCCCCAGAACACCGTCGCCAGCGCGAGCATCAGCACTGCGAATCGACGATCTGAAGGAGTGGTGGCGGTACCAAGCATAAGTGGAAACAAAAACGCGTGTGGCGTGACGAGTGTAACGTGAAAGGGCTTTGCGAGCCTTCACGTAACACTCGTCACGCCACACGCATCATTGATGACGCGCGTCAGAACACTTATCGCGCCGCGGCGATCGCTTCTTGCGTCGTATCCGCCATCACCAGGCTGCCCACCACGCCCGCGCGGGTAACCGGGCGGATCGAGACCAGCTTCTTATCGCTGGTGATGGCGAACAGGGTGTTGTCCTTCGGGTTAATGTGGGCGGCGGTGGCGACGAAGTCGTTGCGCTCGGTGGCGAACTGCTGCACGCCGGTCTTCTTGTCCAGCGCCGCGATCGTGTTCGACGAGGTCAGGACGTAGACGTATTTGGCGTCGTCGGCGAGCACTTTGAGCGCGTCGGGATTGCTCCACAGCGGGCTCGGGTATCGGTTGGCCGGACGCTTGGCCAGGGCGGTGAGGCCCTTGCCGTCGATGTAGATGTAAAGCGTGTCCGACGTCGGCACCGCCGACTGCTTGAGCGGCACGCCGGCGAAGTATTCCCAGCGGATCTTGCCGGTGACGGCGTCGAGGCAGTAAAGCTTGCTGTCGGTGGACGGGACGTAGACGCCGCCTTCGTCGACCCGAATGGCGGCGATGATGCGGCCGTCCGTGCGGAAGATGGAGTCGGGCATGCCTTCGTTGCGCGGCCAGAGCAGCGTCGGGTCGTTCGTGAGCGAGACGACATGCCCGTTTTCGTTGGCGAAGTAGAGCACGTTCTCGAAGATCGCCGGCTTCGTGCGAACGACGCCTCCGGCGATGCGGGTCCAGAGGAACGGGCTGCCGTAAGGCCGGTCCAGCGCGATCGCCGCGATGCGGCCGCCCTGTTGGCTGTCGACGCCGGCGTACACCGTGTTCTCCACCGCGACCGGCGGCGAACGCAACGGCTGCGGCAGGTGAATCGTCTTGCGGCGGATGCCCTCGCGCGACACGATTTCGATCGTGGCACTCGTGGGGAAGAGCACGCGGTCGGCCTGCACGATCGGCGTGCCGACGATGTCGCCCTCCTCGCCAACGGTCATCCGGAATTTCAGCCCGCCGGCGGTATCGAACGCGGCGACCTGGTTGTCGGGACCGTAGACGAACAGCATGTCGCTAACGAAATGGAACGCCTTGATGTCCTTCGGGTTGAACCCGGTGTCGGCGGTCCAGTCGCGGACAAACGAACCCGGAGGCACGATTTCCGGTTCGGCAATCACGTGCTCCTGCGACCGGCAACCGACCATCAACGCGGCAGCCATCAGGGTGAGAATCAGGGTGTAGCTTTTCACAAATCGCTCCTGCCAGAGGAAGGTCAAGATCCGCAATGTACCGGGAAGCGTAAGACGTGGTCAAACAGAGAGTAATCCGTTATCAGGCGCGCGGGCTAAACGGGCTCTTCCGGGTCGAGCTTGGTTTCGGGGGCAGGGTCTTTGACCGGATTCCGCTTTTCCGATGCCCGCTGGGCCTTGGCGACGATCAACGCCTTGGCGGCATCGTACTCCTCCTGGGTCATTTTCCCCTCTTTCACTAACTGCCGAAGGTTGGAAAGACTGAACCCCGCCAGCGGATCGTTGGCGGAATCGTCCTGCCCGGCAAGCATCTTCCGGCGGACCAGCGCGATCGAGCCGATCAGCAGCCCGATCACCACCATGATCAGCAAGATCGGGAAAAACAGATCGGTCGCGTCCGACTGTTGCGCCAGCATCTGCTCCGCCAAGATCATCATTCACCCATCTTATACATACGGCTCGCCGGATTAAGCATCGGACGCGATGCACGTCTGCACCACGAACCCCGTCACACAATCGGCGCGCATTATAACCATATAAAACACAATATCTTACATCGAAATTGGGTTCGTTTGACCAAATCGCGTTCAGTTACGTCCCGCACTAGCGACCTGTCGGCATGGCAGTTGGGTTCGTTTGTTCAAATCATCCGTCATGCGTTTTCCCCTTCTTTCTTCGACCAGCCTGTCCAAAGGTCAGTTCTCACAGTCAACTTTACGCGTAACCCTCGCTTTCGTCGGCGGTAAAATCCGCGGCGTCCATCGTCCCTGTCTCGATGGCCGGCCGGCACCTTACGCAACCCCCCGGCGATCTCTATACTCCCGGCATGTCAGACCGAAAATGCGTATCTCATAAGGTGCTGGTGGGCTTGGAAATCCACGTCCAGCTCGCGACGAAGACGAAGATGTTCACCGGCGTCGCCAACCTCTCCGGCGCCCTCAAGGCAGGCGACACCCCACCCGAGCCCAATACCGCGGTCGACGAACAGATCATGGGCTTTCCCGGCGTCCTGCCGGTCATGAACAAGAAGGCCGTCGAATACTCCATCAAAACCGGCCTGGCGCTCGGATGCGAGATCGCCAAGTTCACCAAGTGGGATCGTAAGTCCTATTACTACCCTGACTTGCCGAAAAACTACCAGATCAGCCAGTACGACCTGCCCTTGTGCGGCAACGGCGTTTTTGAGCTGCAAACCGACGAAGGCGTGAAGAAAATCCGCATCCGCCGGGCTCACCTGGAAGAAGACGCCGGAAAACTGCTGCACGAGGCGCCCGGTGGGTACCACATCGACTGGTCGATCGTCGATCTCAACCGCGCCGGCACGCCGCTGCTCGAGATCGTCACCGAGCCTGATTTCGACTCGCCCAAATCGGTTTCGGCGTTCGCGCAGGAATTGCAGAAGCTGGTCCAGTACCTCGGCGTCTCCGAAGGACAGATGCAGCTCGGGCACATGCGGTTCGAGCCCAACATCAACGTCCACATCACCGACCAGGACGGCCAGGTCCACAAGACCGCCATCACCGAGATCAAAAACCTCAACAGCTTCTCGGTGGTCGAGAAGGCGACCGCCTACGAAGTGCAGCGTCAGATTCGCCAATGGGAAGATTCCGGCGAACTCGGCAGAAAGAGCACTTATGGCTGGGACGACGCGACCGAAACCACGTTCTTTCAGCGGTTCAAAGAAGGCGAGAGCGATTACCGCTACTTCCCTGACCCTGACCTCATGCCGGTGGAAGTAGACGACGCCTGGCTAACCGAACTGAAAAGCCAGGTCGGCGAATTGCCAGGCGCCCGTCGCGCCCGCTACGTCGAGGCCCTCGGCCTCAACGCCACCGACGCCGCGGCGCTGGCGGCGGACAAGAGCGCGGGCGATTTCTTTGAGAAAATCGTGAGCGACGGCGTTCAACCCAAGCGCGCCAGCACGCTCATGGAAGCCCTCCGCGAGATGAGCAACGAGCGGGCCCGCAAGATCGTCGATCTCGGCATCGCGCCCGAAAGCCTCGCTCAGATTGGCAAGCTCATCGAGGCGGGCAAGGTCGCGGCGTCGAAGGAAGTGACCAAGAAGATCCTCGACGCCGTCCTCTCCGATGGCGGCGCGGTCGAGACGGCGGCGCAAAAGCTCGGACTGATTCAAACCACCGACACCGGCGCGGTCGATGCCGCCATCGACGCCGTCATCGCCCAGAACCCCAAGCCGCTTCAGGAATACCGCGCCGGGAAACATACCGCGGTGAACGCGCTGGTCGGCATGGTCATGAAGAGCGCCAAAGGCATGAACGCCAAGCTCGTTCATGAGCGCCTGAAGGAGAAGCTCGGGTGAGCGAGGATTCGCCCATCCCGCTCGCGTACGAAGTTCCGCACGTCGAGGCACGCCGCCGCGGCATGCGAACCGCGCTGTCGATCCTGATCGGCGTTTCGCTCCTGAGCATCCTCGGCACCTGGGCGGCGGTGATCTTTTACGATGCCGAGGTCGTCCTCGGCGGCGGGCCGCTGATCGCGTTGTTGTCGTTGTCGACGATCGTGCTGGCCATCCTGACGAGACGGCCTATCGCGATGCTGCCGGGCGTCATGCACATCGGGTTGTGCGCCTTCCTGTTTTTGCTGATCTGGCTCGCCGAATGGGGCCCGGCGCAAGCGCGCATGCCGCTGATCTACGCCGGGCTCGGCTATCTCGCGCTGGGCGTGCCGGCGAGCATCGTCGCGGTCGCCGGTGCCAGCGCGAGGCGCAACTGATCGATTCGCGCCGCGTGTGACGTTTTTTCGTCATCGCGTTACCATGCGGCCGGCTTTCCGCCTGACGAGTGATCAATCATGACCCAGTGGCAACCCCCACCGCAATACGGCCAGATGCCGCCGCGTGATCCGCAGCAGCAACAACAACAGCAATCGTGGCCAACGCACTATCAACAGCATCGGCAGTTCGCGCCGCCACAGAAGCACAGCGGGCTTGGCATCGCCTCGTTCATCCTCGCGATGGTTGTCGGCATTGGCATGTTCATCCTGATCGTGATCGCCGGCGTCATGGAATCGCGCACGCCCGGCGGCATCGATGAAAACGCCCCGGAAGCCGTCGTCTTAGGCCTGCTGCTGATCGGCGGCATGTTGCTGGCGCTGGTGGGCGGGGTGCTCGGGCTCGTCGGGCTGTTCGTGGGCGACAATAAGCGCGTCTTCGCAGCCCTTGGACTGGCGTTCAACGTGCTGATCCTGCTGGGCGTGGTGGGCTTAATGATACTCGGCTCGCTTGCATGAGCACCGACAACGACGATGGCAATTCGCGGCCCATCTTCCAGTAATCGTCCCGTCGCCAACCGGCGCGCCTACCGCCCGGACCGCCAGATTTACCGGCAGTTGCGCCGCGGATCGCGCAAGCGGTGGAGTTGGCTCACGTGGATTGAGATCGCCGTCGTCCTTCTTGTGCTGGCGGGGATCGGGTGGGTCATCTGGTGGGCGGTCGCTTAGCGCCGCGTCTCAACGCGAATTTTGCGATCGGGCCTTCGCGTCAAGACATGGCGCTAGAAGAAGCCGTTTCAAAATCCTTCGTTGCGACACCGCCAGCCTCGCGTGGCACGGGTTACCGATGTCTTCAACCCGACCCGCACAAAAAGACACGGGTTGAAAACCCTTGCCACGACGTTTTGAAACAACTTCTAAACGAGCGGCTTCAGTTCGACTTTGACTTCTTCGACGCTTCGCCCGCCGCACTTGTGCGCGACGAGGGTAATCCCGTCCACCTGGACGGAGTCGCCGGTGCGCGGCAGGCGGCCGAGGCGCGTCATCAGCAGCCCTCCCACGCTTCGCGCTTCGGACGTCGGCGACCACTCCGGCCGGCCAAGGTGGTCGGCGAGGTGGGAGATCGGCATTTCGCCTCGGACCACCAGCTCGGCGGCGGTCTTGCGGATGACGCGCGCGTCCTCGCCTTCGTGCATCGGGCCGACCAGTTCGGTCACCACGTCGGTCAGCGTGACGATGCCCTTCACCCCGCCGTGCTCGGCGACGAGGAACATCAGGTGGGTTCTGTCATCGTGGAATCGCGCCAGCAGGCGGTCCAGCGGGATCGTCACCGGCACGAACACCGGCTGGCGGGCGATCAGCAGCAGCACGCTGGAATCGCCTTCGGTTTCCTCGACCGCGGTCAGAAATTCCTTGGTGTAGACGACGCCGATGACGTGGTCCATCCCGCCGTCGCAGAGGGGCATTCGGCTGAAGAGGTAGCTGGAGATGGCGTCGAGGTTTTCCTTCATCGACCGCTGGAGGTCGAGGTAGTTCACCCGCACGCGCGGCACCATGATCTCCGCCGCCGTTCGTCGGCCGAGGGTGAGGGAGTTGAGGATCAGCGACCGCTCGCGCGGGGTCAGGTTCCCGTCTTCCGCCGCCTCGGCGGTGATGTGCTGAAGCTCTTCCGCCGTCACCGAGACGTCCTCGATGTTCACATTGCCCAGCCCGAGCGTCCGCGTGGTGAGGTTGGCGGACGTATCCATGATCCAGACCAGCGGTTTGAGGATCGCCTGGATCACCAGGATCGGCTGCGCCACCAGCGACGCCAGCGTCACGGTGTATTGGAGCGTGACGGCCTTGGGCACCAGTTCGCTCAGCACGACCGTCAGCAGGGTGACGATGATGAAGCTCAGCGTGACCGATACGCCGCGCACCACCGGCCCGTCCGGCAGGCCGCTGAACGCCATCTGCAGCACCTGCGTCATCGCCGGCTCGCCGATCGAGCCGAGCATCAGGTTGGTCATGGTGATGCAGATCTGGATCGTGCCGATGGCGCTGGCCATGCGGTCCTTGAGCGCCCGCAGCGCCTCCGCCGATCGGGGCCGGCGCTTGCGAAGCTCCTCGATCTGGCCGGAGCGGATCGAGACCAACGCGTATTCGGCGATAACAAAGAAAGCGTTGACGGCGATCAGGAACGGGACGGCTAGGAGCGACAAGACGAGCGGCATCGCAGCGGGCCATGTTAGTCGCCCGACGCGAATTGTCGATTGCCCCGCTCAACGACCCGCCGCAGACGGAGGTTTGATGCCCCGAACTGCCCCCCACGGCGGCACATCGCCCGCCCGGGGAACCGGGACGGCAGCCAGGTCATTCGGCCGACCCGCCGTGGTGGAATACAGCGTTGCGGACTGGCCTTTGGCAAGCTCGACCTCCACCACGCCACCGTCGAGCGGACGGATCTTTACGTTCGGCTCGATCGCGGCGACCGGCCCCGCCAGGCTTGTGCTGATCCGGCATGGCTCGCCGGCCAGGCTGGTGACGGTCACAAACTGCGTCACGCCGCCAACCCGCTTCGCGGTGACGAGAAAGGCCCCTTCGGCGCGCAGGTCGGCAAACGCCACGTCCTTCCACGCCGACGGGAGGGCAGGAAAGACGCGAATGCGATCGCCGTGGCTGGCCATCAGCAATTCCTGGATCGTCCGCGCGCCCGCAAGCGGCGTTTCGATCACGGGAAAGCCTTCGCGATACAGCGTGTTCGCCAGCGTCGATTTCGCGAGGAAGACGTCGAGATACCCCATCGCCTTGTCCCCTTCGCCCGCGGCGGCCCACATGGAGGCGGCGCCGAGCCACGAGTAACCGCGAAATTTTTCGGGCAGGCCGGTCCAGTTCTCCAGCGACTTCTCCATCAGCGGCCGGCGCTCGGGGTCGGCCCAGTCCCACTCGTGGAAGGGATAAATCATGAACAAGTGCGACCAGTGCCGGTGCGATTCGGTGAACGGCAAACCCTTGCCGACCATCACGCCCGTCTTCTCGTCGATCGGATAATCGACCAGCCGCTTCAACACATCCTGACATTCGGCCACGATCGGATCGTCGGCGTTCAAACGCCGGTCGGCCTCGATGATCGTCCTCGCCAGCCATCGAAACGCCGACAGCGTATACGCACAGTCCGCGACCCCCTCCGTGTATTCCGGCGACGCCGTCGGCGGGAGAGCGAGCCGGCCGTCGGGTTGCTCGATGGCGATGTGCGTCAGGTAGCGAAAACTTCCCTTCATCAGCGGGAACAGCCGATCGCGCAGCATCGCGTCGTCCATCGTGCTGCGGTAGTGCAGCCACAGGTTGTGCATCGTCCAGGGAAGATTGCCCACTTCTTTTCCGACGGCAGCGCGCAGGTCCGGCGCGGTCGATCGCCCGATCGCCAGCGATCCGTCCATGTGCGGCGCGGCGTTCTTCGCCAGCGCGTCGCGATGGTCCCACAACGCATCGACGAGCGGCTCGGCCTCGTCGAGGTGATTCGACATGTAGAACGGCCAGTACGTGAGCTGGACGTTCAGGTTCCACCAGATCGCCGGCCAGCCCGTGCGGAGAAACCACGGCCCCATCAGGTCGATCAGCGGCCCGCCCTTGCGCGAGAGCGAGCCCATCTTGTACATCTGAATCCAGTAGAAGCTCTCCACGCTTCCGTCGGGAACGGAGAGGAAGCTCTTCGGATAATACTGATGCCACCACGCGCGGTGCGCCGATTCGATCTGCTCAATGCCGACGCGCTCCGCCTCACGAACGCGATCCGCCGCCTGCTGGTCGGCCTTCGTGCCGGGGTGCGTGTGTTCGATGGCGAGCAGGATCAGTTGCCGGGTCGGGCTCAGATCAACGGTCCGCCAGGCGGTGGCGAACTGGCCTTCGCCCATGCCGTCAGTGCGGGTGGCGGGGTCTTCGGGCATATCCTGCACCCAGACCGTCGCGCCGTCGATCGTCTTTTGCTTCGCTGGCGGATAGGCGGCGTATCCGGCGGGCGGGCGATTGTCGCGCGTCGATTTGGCGGGGCGAGGGTTGAACGAGACCCGCGGCTTGTCCGCCGACGATTCGATGTCGAACACGAGCACGCGCTGGTCGGCCGACGCGAATGCTCGGAGCTTCCAGGCGCAATCGCCATCACGAACAATGCCGCGCGCCTCGGCATTCCAGAGGTCGAGCCGAAGGTCGCCGTCGAGCTTCTTGCCGGCGTCGGAAAACCGCAGCACGAGTTGGCCGACGGGCAGGCGATATCGGGCGAACAATACGCTGTAGTCCGACGACGTCCGGCGGTGATCGTACAGGTCGCCGCGCGACACTTCGACAGCCAGTTCGCCCGCCTGCTCCTGCCAGAAAATCCCGCCCAGCCGGCCGTTGCCGATGAACGCGCCGTTGTTCCAGTTCGTCGGAAGCGCCGGCCAAACCATGTCATTACGATGGAGAAACGCCGGCCAATCCACTTCATCCGCCACGCTCAGGCGCGCCCCATTTAGAACGCTCAACAGCACTGCCATGCGCACGAACAACGACATGCCAACCATCCGATCACCTCCAGGCCGCTCAATATCATACTAAATCTTTAAATATCATATGATTGAAAAAGATTTTATTCTCCCCGCTCCCTCTTCTTATCGAAATCAGACGAACGCGCACTGTTTTTGTAACGCCCGCTCAAGCTGACTCAGGTATTCGTCCGCAGGAATGTGGATGCAGCCGAACTGCGTCATGTGGCGGGTCACCATCTGTGTATCCAGGAGCAGATATCCGCGTTCCCTCAGCCGCTCCACCAAGTGGACAAGGCACACCTTGCTGGCATTGGGGACATGGTGAAACATCGATTCGCCGAAGAAGGCGCCGTACAACGACACGCCATATAGCCCGCCCACCAGCTTGCCGTCCTGCCATGCTTCCACGCTGTGGGCGAAGCCCAGGTCGTGCAACTTCACGTAGGCGCGAACGAGGTCGTCGCTGATCCAACTGCCGTCCCGATCGTCGCGCGGAACGGTCATGCAGTTTCGCATCGTCTGCTCGAACTGCGTGTTCACGCGGATGTCGAACCGCCGCTGCCGCACAATCTGGCGAAGCGTGCGCGGGCAGTGAAAGCCCTCCAGCGGCAGGACGCCGCGCGGGTCGGTGGCATACCAGCGGGTAACGCCGTCGGGGTCGGTCATCGGAAACGCGCCCTGCGCATAGGCGCTCAGCAGCATGTCCGGCGAAAGATCGGCGCGGGGAATGGGCTTCACGACAGGTTTATCATAGCGGGCGGATTGTCGCAGATCGAAAGCCGCGCGATCAGATCGTCCGCTCGACGATGAAGCGGGCCAGCATCAGCAGCCGATCCGCACGCTTTCCCAGCGGCGAGAGGGCGTCGACCGCCAGTTGCAGTTGTCGCGCGGCCTCGGCTTTTGATTCGTCCAGGCCAAGCAGCTTCGGATAGGTGTTCTTTCCCTTGCCGCGGTCCTTCTGCGTGGCCTTGCCGAGCTGCTGGGGGGTGGAGGTTTCGTCGAGGATGTCGTCGACGATTTGAAAGGCCAGACCCATGTGCTGGCCAAAGCGTGTGACGGCGTTGAGCTGGTCCGCCGTGGCGCGGGCGCAGATGGCGCCGAGGCGGCAACTGGTGGTGAGCAGGGCACCGGTTTTCAGCCGGTGAACTTGCTGAAGTTGCGGCAGGTCGAGCGAGCGGTTTTCGCCGTCGATATCGAGCACCTGTCCGCCGATCATCCCGCCGGGGCCGGAGGCGCGGGCGAGTTCGCGAACGAGCGCGGGGACGAGGTCGGGCTCGGCCCGGGTGGCAAGGAGGTCGAACGCCAGCGTCATCATCGCGTCGCCGGCGAGGATGGCCATCGCCTCGCCGAAGACCTTGTGATTGGTCGGCTTGCCGCGGCGGAAATCGTCGTTGTCCATCGCGGGCAGGTCGTCGTGGACGAGGGAAAAGGTGTGGATCAGTTCCATCGCCACCGCGGCGATGGTGGCGGAGGTGCGGTCTGCGTCGCTTGAAATGGCGTTGAACGTCTCGATGACGAGCGTCGGCCTCAGCCGCTTGCCGCCGGCATCAAGGCTGTATCGGATCGCCTCGACCAATCGCGGCGGGGCGTCGGGCAACGCGGCGAGCGCGGCGTCGAAGTGCCGCTCCAGCGTTTTCGCATGCTCCCTGAGAATCTCCGCGACGGCCTGGCTCATTCTTCCGGCTCCTCTTCCGCAGGCGCGGAAGCGGCGGCCGACGAGGCGGCATCGGATTTGTTCAGGTCTTCGATCTGCTGCTGCGCCTTGCCCAGCACCTGACGGCAGTATTGCAGCAGGAAGTTGCCGCGATCGTAGCGCGTGAGCGATTCTTCCAGCGGAACTTCCCCGCGTTCCATCTCGGCCAGGATCTGCTCCAGCTCGGCGACGGCTTCCTCGAACGACTTGGGTTGGGCTTGTTTGCTCTTGGCCATGATTCCGAATGCGATTCTAGCCTATGCGCGTTCGATGTGCTTCTTTCGGCGTCGAACGAGGATTTTCCCCGGGAAGTGCCGCCGCAGCGGGGCGGCGGGATCGGTCGCCTGCGCGATCAGCCGCCGGCACACGTCGGGCGACACGTCGTCGGCGGGGGCGCCGCGGTCGATCAGCCAACGCCGAGCGAGATGTTCGGCGACGATCGCGGGCAGATCGCGAAGCGCATCGCACGGAAACCGCTCCGCCAGCGCGCCGGCGGACCCGGTCAGGCGATCGTGCAGGGATTGGGCGTGCATTGCCAGGTCGCACAGCACCGGAACCAGCGCCGGATCGCGCGCCAGCACCTGACGCGCGACGTTGCGGCGGTAATTGTCGGAAGCATTGCTCGAATCCTCGCGCCAAGATTGATTTATCCCGCGCAGCCGCGCCCGAATGTCCGCCGCCAACATCGACAGCAGCGGCCGTTCGATGTGAAGGTCCTGGAGCGTTGAGACATTCCGCATCCCCCGCAACGACGCCAGCCCGCCGCCGCGGGCGAGGCGTAAAAGGAGCGTTTCGGCCTGGTCATTCGCGTGATGCGCCAGCAAGACGGCGTCAAGCTCGTGCGCCTCAACGACTTGCCGAAATACGCGTAATCGCACGGCTCGATAGCGAGCGCTGGGGTTGGCCGGGAGGTCGGCCATGGTCATCTCGACCTGAGACCGCCTCGCCACGACCAGCGGCCGGTCGAGGCGCTTCGCCAGATCACGGCAGAATTGCTCGTCGGCGTCGGACTCCACGCCGCGCAGCTCGTGGTTGACGTGAACCAGCACCACTTCGGCCATCTGCGAAGCCGCGATGAGCGACAGATACGTGCTGTCCGCGCCGCCGCTCAATCCCACCGCAACGCGGCGGGTTCGAATGGCGGGCGGCGGCTCGTCGGGCAACAAGGCGGTCTCCACGCGATATACTTTAATCGATGAACGCGTTCGCGCTGCTTCTGGCCATCGTTGCCCAGGCGACACAGCCGGTTGATCCCACGATGGACTGGCTGCTCGATCAGGCCGGGCCCGCTTCGGCTTCAACCCAACCGGCGGCCACTCAGCCCGCCTCGCCGTTCGGCGAGAAACCCGTCGCCGGCGAGCGAACGGGGACGATCACCTTATCAGACGGAAAGGTCGTTCGCGGAACGATCCGCACCACGCCCGGCAAGCCGATTCGCATGTGGAACGAAGAACGACAGGCGTTCGTCGATCTGCCGATGGATTCGATCCAGTCGATGGAGGCGGTCATTCTCTGGGAGCGCGACGAGCCGGAGTGGCGATTCAAGGAATCCGGCCATGACGAGAAGATCTACACCGGCAAAACCTATCCCGCCCGCGAAACCCAGTACCGCGTCATCCTCTCCACCGGCGATACCCTCACCGGCGGGATCGTCGCGCCCCTTTACGTGACGGCGGACGGAAAATCGAATCAATTCGTTTTATATAAGCGATCCAAAGGCGATGTAGGAAAAACGCTCGCCGAGCTGGTGTACGTCCGCCACGTGGCGCTGGACTAACCGCCCGCCGCGCCTGCCTTCACGTCCGATAAACGCCGAAATAGCCGATTCCGTTTGCCTTGCCTTCCTCTGTTTTGCAGGTTGAACGGTCAGACAGCCGATGAGTGGGATAGACGGTCGCCCAAGGAAGCGGGCGCAGATGTTGGTGTGGAACACCGGCCGTCGGAGCGCGGGCGCAACCGGTCGTACAGCGCCCCAGGGCGGAAGCCCTGCCGACATGAACGGAGTTCACCCATGCAGCTTCGCCCCGCAGACGTGCTGTCGTCGATCGTCGAAATCAGCCTGTTCCTCGGCGCTGCCGTCGTCACTGCCGTCGGCGTGATTTCCCTCCGCTGAACGCATTTAACCCTTCCTGCCGGCTACCGTTGCGCGCCTGGAAGGGCTTCGCGGCGTACGTTAAGTTATTGTAAATGTCTTGATCCTGCGGTTCGCGGTCGGATACGGTTGGCGTCGGGAAAAAAACCGATGACCGCAACCGCCGCGACAACCTCGACCGTCACCCAACCCGCCACGACCCCACGGCTCTTCGATGTCGGCCACGCGCCGAACATCCTCGTCGCCGACCGAGTGAGCGTGTTTTACGGGCAGTTTGAGGCGATCAAGAAGGTGTCCCTCGACGTTCGCTGTAACGAAGTCGTCGCGTTCATCGGGCCGTCAGGCTGCGGCAAGAGCACGTTTCTCCGCTCGATCAACCGCATCAACGACCTGATCCCGTCCTGCCGCGTCACCGGCTCGCTGAGCCTCGGCGGGCAGAACATCTACGGGCCCGGCATCGACCTCGTCCGCCTGCGCCGGCAGGTGGGCATGGTGTTTCAGAAGCCCAACCCGTTCCCCCGCTCGATCTACGACAACCTCACCTTCGGCCCGCGCCTGCAAGGCGTAACGCGAAAGGGCGATCTCGAGGCCTTGCTCGAAGACTGCCTCCGCAAGGCCGCGCTGTGGGACGAAGTGAAAGACCGCCTTCACACTTCCGCCCAAGGCCTGTCGGGCGGCCAACAGCAGCGCATGTGCATTGCTCGCGCACTGGCGACCAAGCCCAACATCCTGCTCATGGACGAGCCCTGCTCGGCGCTCGACCCCATCGCCACCAGCAAGGTGGAAGACCTGATCGTCGAATTGAAAAAGTTCGTCACGATCGTGATTGTCACGCACAACATGCACCAGGCCGCCCGCGTCAGCGATCGCACGGCGTTCTTCTACCTCGGCGAGCTGATCGAACACGATAAGACCAACGCAATCTTCACCAACCCCACGCACAAGAAAACCGAAGAATACGTCACCGGCCGATTCGGCTGATGGCGGTTTGCCGCAGTTTCCGATACACTTCGGTGTCCGCTTCACGAAACTCTGGTTGGGAAATTCGACGATGTCGCACCATTTTGCCGATCTGCTCGACGCCCTGCGGGCCCGCATCGCCCGCATGACCGCCCTCGTGCAGGACATCGTTGAGAAGAGCGTCGAATCGGTCGTCAACCTCGACGACAACCTCGCCCGCTCGGCGATGGGCGCCGATGACCGCATCGATGAAGAGGAAGTGAACATCGAACGTCAGGCGATCGACCTCCTGGCGCTCTACCAGCCCGCCGCCAGCGACCTGCGGATGATCACCATGATCATCAAGGTCAACGGCGACTTCGAGCGCATCGCCGACTGCGCCGTCAACGTCGCCCAGCGCGTTCCGCTCTTGGCGAAGATGGGCGACTACATCGTCTCCTCCGACCTGCGTCTGATGGCCAACACCGTCGTCAGCACGCTGCGCGACACCATCAACGCCTACAACCTGAACGACATCGACCTGGCCAAGCAGGTGCTCCGCGCCGACGACGTGCTTGATGCGCTGTACCACCAGATCGTTCAGGAAACGCTCGGCGTGCTCGAAAGCGAACAGCACCGCGCCAACCGCGATCTCAGCACGATCATGATGGCCAAAAACCTCGAGCGCATCGGCGACCACTGCACCAACATCGCCGAAGACATCGTCTACGTGCAGTCGGGCCGGATTATCCGCCACCGGCATGCGGTATAGAGTGGAACGCCTCTGGCACTTAGCGCCATTCAGTTAATCGATGTCGAACCCCACTACTGAACGACCGACTCGGCCCGTTTGTCCCACTCCCATTTGCTCCACCTGCGGCCCCACACAGGTCGTCCGGGTCAGTTCGCACGATCAGTGCGCCAAGTGCGGCCGGGTATTGGAATCGTGTTGTGAGGGGCCGGGCTGAGCGGAGTTCCAGGTTCGAAGTGGGCACAGCGGTTCAATCCTGCAACCGAACTAACGGAAACCCGTCTTGCCCCGGTCGCGAATCGCCCGTAATCTTCGCGACAACATGAGCATTCTCGTCAACAAAGACACGCGCGTCATCTGCCAGGGCATCACAGGAAGCGCCGGCGCCTTCCACACCAAGGGCTGTCTCGACTACGGCACGAAGATGGTCGGCGGCGTCACGCCCGGCAAGGGCGGCAAGAGCGACGAGAACAACCTGCCGATCTTCGATACCGTCGCGCAGGCGGTGAAGAGCACCGGCGCCGACGCCACGATGATCTTCGTCCCCCCGCCCTTCGCGGCCGACGCGATCATGGAGGCGGCCGACGCGGGCATCAAGACCATCGTCGCCATCACCGAGGGCATTCCCGTCCTCGACATGATCAAGGCGCGCGAGTTCCTCAAGGCCTACCCGGACGCGGTCCTCGTCGGCCCGAACTGCCCCGGCGTCATCACGCCCGGCGAGTGCAAGATCGGTATCATGCCCGGCTACATCCACACGCCGGTGAAGGAGGCCAAGAGCGGCAAGTCGGTCGGCATCATCAGCCGTTCGGGCACGCTCACGTACGAAGCCGTGTGGCAGACCAGCACGCGCGGCATCGGCCAGACGACCTGCGTCGGCATCGGCGGCGACCCGGTCAAGGGCATCAACTACATCGAACTTCTCGACCTGTTCCAGAACGACCCGGACACCGACGCGATCATCCTGATCGGCGAGATCGGCGGGAACGACGAAACGCTGGCGGGCGCGCACATCAAGAAGAACATCACCAAGCCAGTCGTCGCGTTCATCGCGGGCAAGACCGCTCCCCCCGGCCGCCGCATGGGCCACGCCGGCGCGATCATCTCCGGCGGCGACGATACCGCCGACGCCAAGCTCAAGGCCCTGGCCGGCTACGGCATCGCGGTGACGGATTCGCCTGCGACCATCGGCGAAACGATGGCCAAGGTGCTGAAGCTGAACTGATCCCGCGCAGCCCGACGTTTCACCGCCGCTTCAACAACGCCGACGCAAACGACGTCCGAGCGCCATCGACGCAAGGGCGCCCAGCGCTGCCATTGATGTCGGCTCCGGAATGATGGCGCGGAACGTGATGTCGTCCAGCCCCGTTTCATCGCGGCCGCCTGACTCGCCAGCCTCTCTTACGTCGAAACGCAAATAAATATATTGCCCTGCCGGCACATCGGCCGTGATCGTTGCCGATTGATCGGCCAACAGCTTCCACGTGACAGGATCATCTATCGCGCCCAATCCCTCGAATGCCAATGAGGGAACCGTCGTATAGCTGACAGCGGTTGGGTTGGTGAAACTGGTCGCGTTCACACCCCAGGCGAAGTTCCAGTTGGTCGTCCGGTCCTGATCATTGCGATACCAGATCTCGTAGCCAACCTGAAACCCGGTCCACGCTTGTCCGGTGTTGTTCTGCAATTTCAAATAGAACTGGCCGCCGTTCTGGCGGCCGAAGTCATCGACGCCTTGTTGCACGCCGAAAATCGCGTCGCCACTGCCGACGGTGAACGCGAAGAGCCCGGGCGTTCCCGTACTGCCAGCGGATGTGCCGCGCGCGAAGTCCGAATTGTTACCGCTGGTCGGCGTCGTTCCGCCGAAGTCGAGGTTGCCGTCACTCGCACCGCGGACCGCCCAGTAATCCGAATTCAGCTGTCCCGCCACCGGCGACGGCGAGAAACCGTTGCCGGTATAACTGTTGAAGTTGTCGATCAACGTCGAATCGGCCGAGGTGATCGAAAAAGCTGACTCCGATACTTCAGCCGCTGCCAATACGCCCACGATACCCATCGCAACCTGAACGCGCACCACGATCTCCCTCCCCTTCAGGGGCTGCAACATACCTGTTCGCGAACGCCGGATGGCGCGCGCGAAACTTAAGACGTACCTCTCGGGAACACTTGCAGAAGGAAAACCGCGCGCCGAAGGCAGGTAAACGAACCGCTGCAATACAGACGAGAAAGGCCGCCTGGGGAAAAACGCTCATCGCGAGCGCCGAGCACGTCGGCCCAGCCTCACGACGAAAGAATAATGTTCCCATCAAAGCCGACGCCGGCGCGGCGTCTTCTGCCTCTCCCACATAAAACCCGCGACGATGCTACGGTTGTCCATAACTCGGAACAAATAATTCGCTTACACAAAACAACACGCCAGCGGACAAACCGCCGGCGTGCCGTGAAAATGGCTAAGCTATTCCGACGATGCCGCCATCAGCGGCGTCGCAGGCCAAGAAGAGACATCAGGCCCAACAGGCCGAGCATCGCTGGTTCGGGTACTGCTGTTGCAGAGACAACCACGTTGTCCACGCGGCTCGAACCTGCCGTGCCGACAGTTCCGCCGTTGATAGACGTGTTGCTGGTCGTTACCAGACGAAATGCGATCGTCGCCTGTTCGTTCAGCGCAGGGATCGCGGTGAGGTTGAACGAGTACGACGTAGTAGGCACCGCCGCCCCCGACGTCCACGTGTTCGGACTGGCGTTCTCGATCAACGAATAGGCCGCCCCGGCAACGTCGGCGTACGCGCCGCCCGTACTATATTGCAGCTTGAAATCGCGCGGGCCGCCGCCACTACCAATCGCATCGAAACTGACGGCGACGTCCTTATATCCCACCGAACTGCTCGTAAACTGAAAGTAGTCGCCCGTTGCCCAGCGAACAGCGCTATAGGAGTTCGCCGACCCATTGCCGGCCGGCGTCGTCCAGTCCGACAAGGCACCCGCGTGAACACCGACAAACAGGCCCGCGTACAAACCGCTTTCCGAGGCAACCGTAGGTCCTATTGCCGCATCAGTCACATCCGCCGGCGTATTCGTCTCGAAGGTCCAACCCGAGAGAGTCGCGCCGAAGCTGGCCGTGTTCAAACCGGCCACCAGCAGCATAGAGTGACTTACCTGCGTAAAACTCCACATTTTCAATCTCTCCCGCCCGAACGGGCGTTTGATGGCAAGTCGGCTATCGGATATCTGCCCGACGCGAAAATGTATTGATTGCCCGATGGCGTAGTTCTGCTTACGGGAACAATGCGTCCCCGCCAAAACAACCTTGGTCGGCAAGCTGATTTTCTTAGACTGCCCGAGACGTATGGAGTGCGGTTTGGCTGGTTTCCAGCCGTTTGGTTCGGGCGAAGCTTAGCAAGTCAGAACGATGAATCCAGCATTAATTCTGAAGCGGAGCAAAAAAACGCCAGGCGAGCGTGCTCGCCTGGCGTTTCCTCACTGGAAGGGTCGTGCGGGTCCACTCCGCAAAAAAAGAATTGTTAGCGACGACGACGCAGACCTGCGATCGTCAGCAGGCCGAGCGCCGCGAGGCTGGCCGGCTCGGGGATGGCGGTACCGGGCGAGCCGACGTCAACGCCTGGGCCAAGGCCGGTGTTCTGCCCGTTCGAAACCGCCTGAAATGCGCCGTTCTCGCCGATGACGCTCAGGCCCAGCGGGTTACCCGACGTATCCCACTCGAAGCTATAGCCCGACGTCGCAGTGCCGAACGAAACGCCGGTAACCAATGTATTCGACGAATCGAAAATGTTGACCTGATCACCGCCGGAACCAAGGCCGACGAATACCGTGCTGCCAAGGTTAACCACCGTCGTCGACGGAATGCCCCAAGCGCTCTTGAAGCTCGCCTCCGCCCCAACGGTTTCCTCCGAAACGATCACCGAAGCGCCGGCCGGAATGCTGGTGAGACTGCCGAAGTTCGACACGCCGGGGGTGGCGCTGTCGTCGTCCCACGACCAACCGGTGATGTCGACTGCCGTCGGGCCGGTGTTGGTGATCTCGAACCAGTCACCGTTGTTCGTGCCGCCGCTGTGTGCGGACGAGCTCATCACTTCCGTGATCACAATTGCCGCCGGCGCTAAGCTCGACAGAGCCGCGGTGGCGGCAGACGCGATAACAAGCGTACGAAGCATCTTCTTTTCTCCTGCCCATGCCGGGCGTTGAGGTATGTTTTTTCCCGTGTTCGTGCCGCAGGCACCTCGAAGGCAACGCCTCCTGCCGCGACCGCGACGCGGCGAAATGTAGTGTTGCCACGTGTGCGGCAGACGTGAGTTGCGCTAATTCACCAAGAGGGATACGTTAAGAATTCATCGCGAGCCGACGCGTTCGATCGCGGCAGTCGCCGATGCGGTCGATTCGACCACCGACGCGTTCGACTTGAATGCCTCGAACGCGGCCCGCTGGTAATCCAGGTAAGCTTCCGACCGCGCGCGAATCTGTGACTGCAGTTCCGGCGTCAGCCGTGGCAGGATGAGTTCGAAGCGTCCCTCGTCGCGGTGCGTCGCGCCGACCACCGTCGCCCAGATCTCCGCCATTTCCTTGAGCTGGCCGAAGTCCTTCACGTCATCGAAATCGATCTCTTCGCTCCAAGGCTCTTTAAAGTGGACCCAGTACGACTGGCCTTCCAAATCCGCCCAAGAGCAGAGAAACGCCCGCGGCTCGGTCATCTTGTCCATGTCGGCGGCGCAACGCTCGCCGGCGGGACGGGGGTCGCGTGGGATGATGCCCGACCGCTCGGCCGCGGTCGGGATTTCCTGCTTCAGGTACAGGATGACGTCGTGGTCCACGCCGGCGAACGGCTTGTCGAGCAGCACGAAATATTTGTTGAGTCCCTGCGAGCCTGACGACCCGATCCGCGTTCGCCGGACAACGTCTTTCATCTGCTTGCGAATCGTCTTGAGGCTCGCCTCGGGCATCAGCTTTCCGAGCCGATCATCCTGCCGGGCGGCATCCAGGATCGCCTGCGAGAACGCCGCCCACCGCGTGGTGTCCACCGGATCGAGAATGTCGGTGATCTTCTCTTTTTTCCGCACCACGCGCCGGAACTTGCCGGCCTCGGTGAACTTGGCCAGTTCATCCCTATACGGTTTTTTGCCGGCCTTCGACAGCATCTTGCTGACGACCGAATGCGACTTCAGCATTTCAGTCGCACTGCGGCGCGAGTTCACGGCCAGCTTATATGTGTCGAAGAGCCTCGCATCGAGCTGTGCCCGCTCGGCCGCATCGAGCCCAATCTTGTTCTGCCGCGCGATCAATTCGAGCGTCACGAGCCCTTGCAGCAACTCAAATTCAAACGGCAGTCGGGCCGAGTCGTCGAAATCGACCATGCCAAACGCAAGTGTGCCCAGCCCGTCTTCCGACACATAGGTGCCGATGTTCCCGAGATGCAGATCGCCGTGATTCGGCAAAAACGCCTTGTCGTCCTTCAACCAATCCTGGCAATGCTGCTTGCCCCATTGGAAAAACAGGTCCTTGCTGCCGCGCCAGAATTTGTACTCGTCTGACGCAAGCGAGGCGATCTTCATCGGCAACGAGAACGGGTCCTGCTCGTTCAGATACGGCGCATACGCCGCGCGGATCCGCTCGTAAGCGTCGGGTTGAGCGTGGGCAACGCACGAGCAAGTCAATGCTATTGCGAGAGCGATCGGTAGACGACGTCGCATAAACTGATCGATTATGGGTAAACCTGTGGGTTGAACGGATCCCAGATGACCTTGCCCGGCTGGTTGAAGGTGACGTTGGTAGCGCCGGCGGTGTATCCCGGGGGGCTCAGCACTTCGCGAGCGCCAAGCCAGCCAACGTGTCCGTCGGCGAACAGCAGGTATCCTCCGCCGCGGTGACGCGCGGAGAAGTAATCCCACTTGGCCTTGATGCGCGCCATCCGGCGGGACCGCAGATCGTTACTGCTCGGAGAGCCGTACTCGGCCTGCATGCGGTCGGTGACCTCGCTCGGGTTGACGCGGCGTTCCAGCAGGAGAACCGTTTCCGACGAAGGCTTAAGCTGCGATTGCTTCACGTTTTTCCGGCTGGAGTTGATCTGCGAATTGATGGCGTACGCCGTAAACACGTTGCGACTCACAGGTCCGCCGCCGGCGACGTCGGTCGTGCCGGCCGCCATGTTTGCGCCCGGCGTTGCGGGGCCCGGGAGACGGGCGTTATGGCCCCACATGACGAAGTAGCCGTCCGCCGTCACTTCGGCGGGGTTGGCGGAACTGGGGCCGGCGTCGATGACGCCGGGGCAGACGAAAATGCTGTTGCCGACGCGTGCGTTCGGCAGGGGGGTGGCCGGATGTTCAGCCTGCATCTGGGCGTACGTCTTGCGATTGATGTTGGTCGCGACGGCGTTGATCCAGACCTGTCCGTCCTCCCACCAGCCGAGGGAGCGGGCATTTCGATCGCCATCCGTGTTGCCGTATCGGGGGTCGCCGTCGTACGGGATCACGCCCTTGTTCTGATCTGCGTACATCAGCATGCCGATGCCCAGCTGACGGATATTGCTGGCACACTTGATCGCCCGCGCGGACTGCCTCGCCTTGTTCAGCGACGGCAGCAGAATTCCGACCAGCAACGCGATGATTCCGATAACGACGAGTAGTTCGACGAGCGTAAACGCCCGGTTACGCGAGTTCATGCCTTCCCTTGTTGGCGACGGGAAAGAGTGTCGCGACAAATGTAAGGACCGCGCAAGCCGCCCGTTAAGGTGCCGGCTGGGTTGCGCTAACTTCTTTGCGGGGCGACCATCGAAAGCCCAGCACGTAGGGCACCGAGCGTTCGATGCTCAGCGGCAGGGGGAAGGTGGAACCGTCACTGGGCGTATTGACGACCTTCCACGCGTCGCCTTTCTCGGTCACCTGCCGCGCGACGAGCGTGGTGCTTCCCCCCCCGTCGAGGTTGAGGGCGGACTGGCAGCCGAAGGAGATCATCGTGTCGGCAAGTTCGACGCTGGTCATCCCGACGCTCCACTCCTCGCGTCGGCCGTCAACGACGAAGACGACAAGGGTTTTCCCTTGATCGGCAATGCCGATCGCGGTGCGAGGGTGGCGATCGTTGGCGTTGAGGTTCTTGACCGGCTGGCCGCGGAAGACGACCTGCTGGTTGCCGGAGACGATGACCTTGGCGTCCTCAGGAATGACGTCGAGCGTGCCGATGCTGGCGCGATTCTGCTTATCAAACAGGATCGGCACCCCGCCACGGCGGAGGGAGAGCATCCTGCCGTCGCTCATCACCAGCCCCGTGCTCGCCGCCCAGTCGCCGGCCTGGTACTTCAGCCCGGCTTTGTCGTCGGGCTTCTTGTTCATGAAGAAGACCGTGTTGATCGCCAGGTCAAACTGGTTTTCTCGTGCAATGACGGAAGTGGGAGCGAGGATGGTTTCCCACATCCCGTCCCCGTCTGGGTCGGGCCCGCCGGTACCGACGGCGATATGGAGAGCGGGATCGGCCAGGTCGATGCGAACAACCCATCCCTGCC
>JBBCIV010000075.1:0-11327 GCA_037189665.1 Phycisphaerae bacterium
CTGCGACGGCGACGCCGCCAGCATCTGACGACGCTCCAACCCCTCCACCACGACCGCCGCCGCGCGCGACAACGCCGACGACGAGGAAGAGGACGACGGAGAAGACGAGAACCCGGACGACGACGAGGAAGATCGGCGAGACGACATGACGAGAGACCCCCAGGTCCGCCCGCCACCACGGCCGGCCGGCGAACCAAAAGAGAAGACCACAACAAAGGAAAGAAGCGCCCCCGGCGAGCACCCCTATCAAATACCTAACACAATTAAACCGTCACCGCGAAAACCTGTCAACGAAAAAACGGCGGGAGAGGATTTTTCAACGAAGATGAGAAAGAAGACGAGGAGGAGATGGGTGGTCGAACAGCGAGGCGTTCGACATGCTGCCGAGCGGCGATGATCGGCGACCGGTGGCGTCAGCAGGACAACGCGAAGCGGCGGCAGTGGTCACTGGCTGGCGGACCGCCCGCCGACCTCCGGGGCTCCGCCCCGCCGGCGTCCGGCGGCAGTGGAAGTCAAACAGGGGAAGATAAGATAGTCGGGGGAGAGGTCAGGCTGCGTCAATGGAGATGATGCCCGCCTCAATTATCGCCTCACTCAAGCCGTGGAGAGCCTTCGGGCACGCCCAGGGCCCACTGGTTGCATGAAAATCGCGATTGGGGTACAGTATTCGACTCGCTTCGCCAAAGGCGAGGCTGTTTTTGTTGTCCGGTTGGACGGCGAAAGCGGCTTGTTTTTTCCAATCCCAAAGCCTCATGACGGCCCTGCGGAGATCTTTGGCGGCCGCGTCGGGTGGTCCAGGCTGGCGATCGCTTTTGCGAATCGCTGTTCGCGTTTCTGAAAGGTCGTTCGTATGACACAGGCAGAACTCGTCCAGGCGCTGGTGGACGCCGGCATTCACTTCGGCAACCCCGCTTCGCGCTGGAACCCGCGCATGGAACCGTACATCGCCGGCAAGCGCGGCAACGTGCACATCATCAACATCAAGGAGACCGTGAAGGGCCTCCTGCTGGCGAAGAAGCTGATCCAGAACACCGTCGCCGCGGGACGCGACATCCTGTTCGTCGGCACGAAGCGCCAGGCCCGCAACGCCATCCAGGAAGAGGCCGCCCGCTGCGGCATGCACTACGTCAACGAGCGCTGGCTCGGCGGCACGCTGACGAACTTCCGCACGATCCGCGACCGCCTGAAGCGCCTCGAACAGCTCGAAAAGCTGTGGGACACCGGCGAGATCGAAACGTACTCCAAGAAGATGAAGTCCACCCTTCACCGCGAGATGGTCAAGATCAAGGCCAACCTCGAGGGCATCCGCAAGATGGATAAGATCCCCGGCATCATCTTCCTGATCGACACCAAGCGCGAGCACATCGCGGTAAACGAGGCCCGCAAGCTGGGCGTGAAGACGATCGCGCTGATCGACACCGACGGCAACCCGGCGGACATCGACCTGCCGATCCCCGGCAACGACGACGCGATGCGCGCGATCTCGCTGATCGTCAGCCAGCTCGCCGACGCCGCGATCGAAGGCAAGCAGGGTCGCACGACCGGCAATGAGAAGACCGAAGGCAACGAGCCGCGCCGCCGCAGCTCGCGCAGCGCCTTCCGCGCCGATAGCAAGGGCCAGTCGGAAACCCCGGCAGCTCCCGCCGCCGCGGAAACGCCGGCTCCGGCGGAAGCCCCCGCCGCGACCGAAACCGCCAGCGCGTCTGTCTAAACACGATCTATTTGCAGCCGCAGGTGGACGCAGATTGACGCAGGTGCGTGCGGATCAGGGCAATCTGATCTGAATCATCTGCGTGTATATCTGCGTCCACCTGCTAAACGAACCTCAGGAGAAAACATGGCAGCCATTACCGCAGCACTCGTCAACGAACTCCGCAGCAAGACCGGCCTCGCGATGATGAAGTGCAAGGAATATTTGACCAAGACCGACGGCGATCTCGAGGCCGCTTACGACCTGGCCCGCAAGGAAGGCGTGAAGGACTCGATCGCGTCGCGCGCCGCCACCGAAGGCCGCGTGGAAGTGGTGACCAAGGGCAACGTCGCGGCCGCGGTCGAGATCGTGTGCAACACCGACTTCACCGCCAAGAGCGACGCCGTGCTCGCCGTCGCCCAGAAGGCCGCGGGCGTGCTCGCCGGCAACCCGTCCGCCGACGTCGCCAATGACGCCGGCGTGAAGGAAGACCTGACCAACGCCTCGAAGGTGACCGGCGAGAACGTCCAAGTCGGCCGCACCGCGGTCGTGCAGGGCAACGTCGGCTCGTACCTCTACAGCACCGCCGGCAAGGGCAAGGTCGGCGTCCTGCTGCAGTTCGGCGGCCCGGTCGCCGAGGACGTCGTCAAGGCGCTGGGCATGCACGTCGTCGCCGCTCGCCCGGTCGCGCTCACCCGCGACCAGGTCCCCGCCGACGTCGTCGCCAAGGAACGCGAAATCGCGGTCGAACAGGCCAAGGCCACCGGCAAGCCGCAGAACATCGCCGAGAAGATCGCCGAGGGAAAGCTCAACGCGTTCTACTCCGAACGCGTCCTGCTCGACCAGGAACTCATCAGCGGCGATGCCTTCAAGGGCAAGGTGTCCGACCTGCTCAAGAGCAAGGGCGTCGAACTGACGAAATACGTCCGACTCGAAGTCGGCCAGGCTTAATCGCCTGAACGCTGAGGGCAGAACGAATGAAACCCACGGCAATACCGTGGGTTTTATTCTGCCTCTTTTATTGTAGACGAACAGATCCTGATTGTGGCCTATCGAATAACAATCCAAGCCTCGCCGTAACGCTCAACGCAGATCACCCTCAAACCCTCGCAACGTCACCTCCTCCTCCGGAGGAGGAAGTCGGGTGGAGGCCGGCACGTCGGAGGACGTATGCCTCCTCCTAACCTCCCCCGAAGGGGGAGGAACCCAGACGGCAAGGCGTGCTCGTTTGTACACGATGTTCAATGCAAGTCGCCGCCAAACTCTTGTAGCGCCGACTCCTCCCCCTCCGGGAAGGCCGGGTGGGGCCAGCGCGTCGGGAAGCACGCCCCCCTCCTCCGAAGGGAGATGAACCGGAAGACAGCAAGGCGTGCTCGCAGGTTCAAGCGAGGAGAGATCGCGGCGTTGTATTACTTCCAGCCGCCCGACCTCGTACGGCCCCGCCGGACTACTTTACGTCGCCGAGCTTCACCGGCGCGCGGTTCTTCGCCGCCAGCTCGATCGCCTCGAGCACGCGCTGGGTCTGATAGGCGTCGTCGAAGTCGGGCAGCGGCACTTCCGGCTTCCTGCCGCCGAGCACCGACAGCATGTCGGCCGCCTGGTTGACGAACGCGTGCTCGTAGCCGCCCGGATGCGCGGTCGGCCAGTAGGCGTGGGCGTACGGGTGCGTGCCGGGCACGCTCGCCTGGATCTTCGTCCAACCGCGCACGTGCGCGGGCAGGCTCGCGTCGTAGTAGTAGAGGTTGTTGAGGTCTTCGAAGTTGAAGAAGACGGACCCCTTCTCGCCGTTGATCTCGACGCCGTGCTTGTTCTCGTCGCCGGTGGCGAAGCGCGTGGCCTCGACCGAGAAGATGCCGCCCTGCTTCATGCGGCCGATGGCGTGGATGGCGTCGTCCACCGTCACCTTGCCCTTCTTGCCGCTGGCCTTCGCGCCCGACGCGATGCCCGCCCCGCCGACACCGGAGGGGATGGTGCGTTCCTTGATGAACGTCTCGCTGATCGAGCCGACGATCTCCGCGATCTCGTCGCCGGTGATAAAGCGGGCCATGTCGATGACGTGCGCGCCGAGGTCGCCGAGCGAGCCCGAGCCGGCCTGGTCCTTGTCAAACCGCCAGATCAGCGGGATGTCCGGCGAGCTGGCCCAGCCCTGGAGGTAATACGCCCGCACGTGGTAGATGCGGCCGAGCCGGCCTTCCTGCGCCAGCTTGTACGCCGTCGCCACCGCGGGCACGCGGCGGTAGTTGTACCAGACGAACGTCCTGCTCTTCTTCGCCTTCTTGGCGGCGTCGCGCATCTCCCGCGCGTCCGACAGCGTGGCGGCGAGCGGCTTCTCGCAGGCGACGTGCTTGCCGGCGGCGAGCGCGGCGAGGACGAAGTCCTTGTGCTTGTTGTTGGGCGTGGTGACGTCCACCAGCCCGATCTGCGGATCGGTGACGGCCGCCTTCCAGTCGGTGGTGGCGTTGAGCCAGCCCCATCGATCGGCGAACTCCTTCAGGCTCGGCAGGTCACGCGCGATGATCGTGTGCATCACGGGGTTCAACGGCAGGTCGAAGAACCTCGGCGCCTTGAGATAGGCATTGCTGTGGGCGCGGCCCATGAACTTCTGCCCGATGAGCGCAACATTGATGGTCTTGGTGGACATGAAAGGCGGTCTCCGCTGAGAGGATCGACGAACACCCGTCGTCCCTTTACGACGGTCAAAGCATGGTAACGCTGGATTCACCGGCTGTTAAGCGGGCGTGAGGGAGGGTAATTTACGCTCTCCTGCTTGTGTTCGCGGGAGAGAAACCAACCGATGCGCATCCTCATCGCCGCCGACAAGTTCAAGGGGTCGCTCACGCAGCAGCAGGCGTGCGACGCGATCGCCTCGGGCATCCGCCGGGTGAAGCCCGACGCCTCGATCGACCTGTGCCCGCTCGCCGACGGCGGCGAGGGCACGGTGGAGGCGGTGGTGGCGGCGACGGGCGGGTCGATCGAATCGTTCGACGTGTGCGGCCCGCTGGCGGGCATGAAGGTGCGTGCGCCGATCGGCTTCATCGACGACGGCCGCACAGCCATCGTGGAGCTGGCGACGGCATCGGGCCTGCTGTTGCTCTCGCCCGACCAGCGCGATCCCACCCGCACCACCACCTTCGGCACGGGCGAGCTGCTCAAGATCGCCGCCGACCGGGGCGCGAAGAAGGTCCTCCTCGGCATCGGCGGGAGCGCGACGTGCGACGCGGGCGTCGGCATCGCGCAGGCCTGGGGCGGCGCGGTGAAGATGATGAACGGCAAGGTCTATGCCCCCGCCGACCGCAAGCTGTGCGGCGCCGACCTCGGCCGCATCCTCGCCATCACGCGATACCAGCCCAGCTTCGCCAACTATACGTATGCGCAGAAGGCACTCCCGGGATCGCCCAGCGCGATCCTCGATACGCGCGGCGTCGAGTTCGTCGTCGCGTGCGACGTGGGCAACCCGCTTTACGGCCCGGACGGCGCGGCGCACGTCTTCGCGCCGCAGAAAGGCGCGACGCCCGAGCAGGTGGAACAGCTCGACGCCGACCTGCGAAAGATGGTGGACCGGCTTCAGCTCCACGAGATCGCCAACGCCCCCGGCGCCGGCGCGGCAGGCGGCGCGGGCTTCGGGTTGATGGCGTTCTTCGGCGCCAGCATGGTGAGCGGCGCCGAACTGATCATGGGCCTGACGAAGCTGCGCGAGCGCATCGGCCGGGCCGACCTCGTCATCACTGGCGAAGGCAAGCTCGACGCCCAGACGCTCGCCGGCAAGGCCCCCGCCGCCGTCGCGCGGGCGTGCAGGGACGCGGGCAAGCGCTGCATCGCGATCGGCGGAACGATCGGGCACGGCGCGGAAGGATTGCTGAACGAAGGCGTGACGAGCTACTTCGGCATCGTCGACGGCCCGGTAACGCTCGCCGATGCCATGCGCGACGCCCCCCGCCTGCTGGCGGACACCGCCGAGCGGATCTTCCGACTGCTGTAAGACCGCGCAGACATTTCGGTTACGCCGGCACGCGGACCGCGCGGCGGCTTCGCTTGTCGTCGTACATCGCCTCGTCGGCGAGCTTCCACGTCGTCTGAAGCGACGTGCCGCTGCGCGGGACAAATCCGAGCGACGCCCCAACGCCCGCTGCCGCGAACGCTTCGCGAAGGCGGTAGGCAAGCAGTTCGCCGGCGGCGGGGTTCGCCTCCACCGCGAGAATGGCGAACTCGTCGCCGCCCACGCGGGCGATCAGGTCGCTGGCTCGGGATGCCTGCGCCAGCACTCGGGCGGCCGCCCGAAGGTACTCGTCGCCGGCGTCGTGGCCTTGCGTGTCGTTGATGTCCTTGAAGCTATCGAGGTCGATCGAGAAGACGCACGCCGGCGAGCCGTATCGCTCGCAGCGGCTTTCCTCCAGCGCCAGGATTTCGTCCCAGCCACGGCGGTTGAACAGGCCGGTCAATTCGTCGCGCGTCGCCAGGCTGCGAGCGTTGTCCGCCGAGCGGCTTTCGACCGACACGCGCAGTTCCGCCACCAGCAGCGCCGAGAGCATTGAGGCCATCAATTCGATCATCGGCAGATCATTGATCAACTGCGGCGACTGCGGCGTCGGCGAGATCGCGCACAGCGTCCCGAACAGCGACCCGTCGCCGTATACCAGCGGCACGCCGATATAGCTGGCGACGACCGGCGCGTCGCCTTCGTCCGCGGCGGGCTCGGCACGGGGCTCGGCGCAGAGCAGTTGATTCAGGTCGGGCACGCATCGCGGGCCCTGCCCCTTCATGAGGCGCGAGCACGCCGACTTGCTCCAGTGAAGGATGTCGCCCTGCTTGAGCCCATACCCGCGATCCTCGGCGTCGAGAACGATCCAATCATCATCGTCGCCCTCCGCGCGGGCAAGCATCCACAGCGTCATCGCACATCGCTGTTGCAGCAGCTTCAGCGTCGCCCGCGCCGCGGAACGAAAGTCCAGCACGGGCAGCGGCTCCGACGTGGGAGACTGCATCAATACGTCCGATAGATTTATCCCGACCGACCAGGTCATACAGCTTCGCCGCGACCAAGCGACGCCTCTTGGCCCGTATCGGCGAGCCGGATCGATGACTTAACTCGTTCGCCGTTAATCGTGTCGTTTTCGGGTGTTACGTCCCTTTATCGAACACGAACGCCGCCTTTGCGGGGTCGACATCGATATGCACGGTGTCGCCCTCGGCGAAGTCGCCTTCGAGGAGCCGCGACGCCAGCGGGTTCTCCAGCCGCTGCTGGATGACGCGCTTGAGCGGCCGAGCGCCAAACTGGGGGTCGTAGCCTTCGTCGGCGAGCAGCTTTTTGGCAGCATCGGTGATGTCGAGCTTCAGATCACGCGCCGCCAACCGTTTTTCCAGCCCGCGAAGCTGCACGTCGACGATCTGCGTCAACTGCTCCCTCGCCAGCGGGTGGAACACGATCGTCTCGTCGATGCGGTTCAGGAACTCCGGCCGGAAGTAGTTGCGAAGCTGCGCCTTCACGGTCGCCTCGATCTCCCACTCTTCCGAACCCTTGGCCGACAGCTCCATGATCTGCTGGCTGCCGATGTTGCTGGTCATCACGATGACCGTGTTCTTGAAGTCCACCGTGCGGCCCTGCCCATCCGTGAGCCGACCGTCATCCAGCACCTGAAGCAGCACGTTGAAGACGTCGCGATGCGCTTTCTCAACTTCGTCGAACAGGATGACGCTGTACGGCTTGCGCCTCACCGCCTCGGTGAGCCGGCCGCCCTCTTCGTAGCCGACGTAGCCGGGGGGCGCGCCGATCAGGCGCGCGACCGAGTGCTGCTCCATGAACTCGCTCATGTCGATGCGGACCATCGCGGTCTCGTCGTCGAACAGGAACTCCGCCAGCGCCTTGCACAGCTCGGTTTTGCCGACGCCCGTCGGCCCGAGGAACCGGAACGACCCGATCGGCCGGTTTGGATCGCCCAGCCCGGCGCGGGAGCGCCGGACGGCGTCCGACACCGCCTTCACCGCGTCTTCCTGGCCGATCACGCGCAGGCCGAGGTTCTGCTCCATCTTCAGGAGCTTCTCACGCTCGGTCTCGAGCATGCGCGTCACCGGCACGCCCGTCCATCGCGATACCACCTCGGCAATCTCGTCGGCGTCCACCTGCTGCTTGAGCAACCGCGGACCGGCGGCGCGGGCTTCTTTCGGCTGAGCCTCGAGTTGATCGATCTGCTCCTTCAACTTCTTGAGCAGCTTCTCCTCGGCCGCCACCTCCTGAAGCTCCTTCTCCGACACGCGACGCCCCTCGCGCATCGCCGCGACGATCGCGGCCTCGCGCTGTTCGTACTTCTCGTGCCGACTCATGTATTGCGTGCGCAGCGTGTTCACGTCCCCGAGGCCGGACTTCTCCAGTTCCCACTGGCGGTTCAACTCATGGAGTTGCTTCTCGACGTCCTGAAGTTCGGCCTTGATCTGCTCAAGCCGCTTTTGCGCGTCGGCGTCCTTCTCATCCTTGAGCTGCCCCTGCACCAGTTCGAGCTGCGCCTGCCGCCGCACGAGGCGGTCGATCTCTTCGGGGACGGATTGGTTCTCCAGCGCCAGACGGCTGGAAGCCTCGTCGATCAGGTCGATCGCTTTATCGGGCAGGAAGCGATCCTGGATATATCGATCCGACAGCGTCGCCGCCGCGACGATGGCGCCGTCGGTGATGCGCACGCCGTGGTGGGTCTCATAGCGCGGCTTCAGGCCGCGCAGGATGGCGATGGTGTCGTCCACGCTCGGCTCGCCGACGAGGATCGGCTGGAACCGGCGCTCGAGGGCCGGGTCTTTCTCGATGTGCTTGCGATATTCGTCCAGCGTCGTCGCGCCGATGCAGCGCAGCTCGCCTCGGGCGAGCGCGGGCTTGAGCAGGTTGCCGGCGTCCATCGCGCCGTCGGTCTTGCCGGCGCCGACAACGGTGTGCAGTTCGTCGATGAACAGGATGACGTTCCCGTCGCTCTGCTGCACGTCTTTGACGACCGCCTTCAGGCGGTCCTCGAACTCGCCGCGATACTTCGCGCCGGCGATGAGCGCACCCATATCGAGCGAGATGACGCGCTTGTTCTGCAACACGGTGGGAACGTCGCCCTTGAGGATGCGCATCGCCAGGCCTTCGACGATCGCCGTCTTGCCGACGCCGGGCTCGCCGATGAGGACTGGGTTGTTCTTCGTCCGCCGGCTCAGCACCTGCATCGTCCGGCGGATCTCCTCGTCGCGCCCGATGACCGGATCGATCTTGCCGAGCTTCGCCAGCGCGATCAGATCCTTGCCGTACTTTTCGAGGGCTTGATACTTGTCTTCGGGGTTCTGGTCGGTCACGCGCTGGTTGCCGCGCACGTCCTTCAACGACGACAGGATCTCGTCCGTCGTGATGCCCGCCTGTTGGAGCAGCGACGACAGCTCCGGCGCCTTGCTCGTCAGGCTGATGAGCAGGTGCTCGGTGGAGACGTAGTCGTCCTTCAGCCGCTCGGATTGCTGCTGCGCGTCGGTCAACACATCCATAAACGACCGGGACGCCCCGATTTGCGTGCCGGCGCTATTGGGCAGGCGTTGCAGTTCCGCGTCCAGCCTCGCCACCAGGTCCGCCGACTTCACGTTCAGCTTGCCGAGCAGCGCATGGATGGTGGATTGATCCGGCTCCAGCAACGCGCGCAGCAAATGCGCGCCGGTCACCTCCGGGTTTTCCCGCTGACGCGCCAACTCCTGCGCCCCGGCGATCGCCTCCTGAGCCTTCGTGGTAAATTGATCGAATCGCATAGTGTCGTTCCTCTGCTACGACTCTATGCAACCCCGATGCCACTTCTCACCCACGTTTTCCGTGCAAAATCGCCACCTGACAGGTGCCAAACTTGCGACATTTGGGTTGCGACTGTCAATCTGGCAACCGGGCGACCGTGCAGTTCCATGCCGATGCCAATCGTGCCAATTATCATATCAGTGATAACTAAAACTGATATGATTACTCGCGGATTGGCCACCACATCACGGCGCGGCCATTTCCCTCTCCCCCGCAGCAATCTCGGTGCGATGAAATCGCACCCTACGGGGTTTCATCCGACGGCGCGTGCGCGGCAGGCGCACGCGGGATATCACGCAGCAAACGGTGATACGGCCACTCTTGATTACTCCATCCTATAATTACGTATCCACTCTATCACCGGTGTGATTTGGTTGACCCAAACCCGGTAGCCATTGGAATTGAGATGGATGTTGTTCGGCCGGTAGTAGCGTTCCTTCGCACGTTGGCTGGAGAAATAAGGGGTGAGGTTTACGAACTGCACGGGTTTGATGCCGCGTTTATCTTTCGAGAAGGCCGGGGGATACAGTGCGGCCAATCGGTCATTCACCTTGTTGACCACCTTGTTCTCAGCGTTCGATATCCGCGGCAGGATGCTGTTGAGCAGGATCGTTGTGTGGGGCAGCCGCGCGCGGAGTTCCGTTACCACGGCCTCGATACCGTGGGTAATCGCGGCCACGTCGTCGCTCAACGCGACATTGTTGGAGCCAATCTCCACGACGACCACCTTCACATTCCCGGCGAAGAACAGCATGTTCTGCTGCTGGATTCGGTACAGTAACTGGCTGGTGGTGTCGCCCGGCAAGCCGAGGTTGAGGCTTGGGATCGCGCCGAACTTTTCCTTGAACACCTCCGCCCCGATCTGCGGAAGGTAGTTGATGTGCGAATTGCCAAGGAACAGAACATCGGAGAAGAACGCCTTGCGCCGAAGCCGCTGGATGTCGCTGTAAGATTCCTTGGCCCACTTGGCCGTGCTGCCCGCCAGCACGCCGGCCGTTCCCTTTGACATCGGGTCTTCGACATACGCCTTGCGGCCGCTTGACTTGATGGCGGACAACAAGCGCGAATCGACATCGACCGACTTGGTGAACTTGTATGCCGTCACGTCGGTGTCGAGTTGATCGTTGCCGCCGTCACCGATGACGACGATGGACGAGAACGCGCCGAGCGGCACCAGGACAGACTGCGTCACGCTGCCGTTGAGTTTGCCGTCCACCGTCTCCCCCGAGACGACCCGCACCCTGACCTTCATTATTGCATCACGGCCGGGCGGTACGATGTGAACAGAAATGTTGTCGTCCCCGGCCGTCCCGTAGATGGCAAGCGTTCCCTTTTTAATAACGGGTGCCGTATCAACCGGCAGATGATCAACGATAACGCCTTCCGTCCTCACGCTCATCAATCGGCGGCATTCCAACGATTCGATCAAAGCCTGCATCCCATTTCCTTCCCTAGTGTTACATTCAGCAATGCGTTCGTCAGTTCCGATGCGGAAGACGTCTTAAAATAGACGCCGACCCAGCACCGCTTTTTCAGTGTGCAAGTTTCGTAGAGCACCCTATTCACATTTCGCATCAAGCATTGCCCTGTTCACTACGGAGCGCGCCCGACAATAGCACCGCCCTTTGCTGCCATATGTCAGTATTTAGGACACCGACCGGGCGTTACGCACAGACCGTATCCGCAGCGCGACACGGCGCGTTCCCGTCGCCACGAACGCGTAACCTGCCGCTATTGCGCGGCGAGGTTGTTGCTACTGCTGGTTAAAGAATGTTTCCGGGGTGACGCTGTTCTGGCGTCCGCCGTTCTCCGACGCGATCTTCTTCAGCACGTCTTCGGCCTTCTTCA
>JBBCIV010000076.1:0-8388 GCA_037189665.1 Phycisphaerae bacterium
CCGCCCCAGTCGGCGGCGATGACGGGGAGCGCGACGGCCATCGCTTCCATGACCACCGCCCCGCCGCACTCGCGAAGGCTGGGGAAGACCAGCGCGTCGGCCTTGCTGAGGATCGCGGCGGAGTCCTTGTAGTTCTTCCAGCCGTGGAACGTGACGTGATCGCCGATGCCCAGTTTCGCCGCCAGCGCCTCCAGGCTTGGCCGCACGTCGCCTTCGCCGACGATGTCGAGGCGCGCGTCGTATTGCTTCGCGACCGGGACGAACGCCTCCAACAGCAAGTCGACCATCTTGAAGTCGACCAGCCGGCCAAGGAACGCAAACCGCGGCTTCGCACCGGGCTCACGCGTGCGGGCCGAATCCCACGAACCGAGGTCCACCGCGTTCGCGATCAGGTGCACCACCTTGCCCTTAACGCCCGGCGGCAGCGCCTTGGCGGTTCGCTCGTTCGACACGAGGATCACGTTCGCCCGCAGCTTGCCGGGGATGAGATAGTTCGCGATCTTTCCGCCGATCCGTCCGAACGCCACCGACCAGCGCACCAGCGAACTCTCCATATACTTGAACGCCGGCGGATAGTTGATGTCGCCGTTCAGCGGGCCGATCACCATCGGCACGCCGAATCCGTACAACGCGCTCGGCTGCTTGGGCGAAATCGGGATCGGCTGGTGGACGACCTGGATCTGCTTCTCCTGAACGACCTGCTTCACCACCTTGCGTTGCCACCGCTGCGTGATCAGGTGTCCCAGCGCTCCGAACGTGCTGATGCGGAACTGATGCGGAAACGGCTTGCCCGCCTTCCACAGAAACCCGTGCAGCCAGGTTTCGGGCGCGAAATAGACGCGGCTGATGTCGTCGCCGAGGAGCGCGGTCAACTCTTTTTTGCAGCGCTCATGCACGCACAGCCAGACTTCGACGCCGCGTTTGCGCAGCGTCCGAAAATAATGCACCGGCCGCGCGGATTCGCCGCCCATCTTGAGGGATGCGTTGTCACAGACGATCATCACGCGCGGCAAAGTCTCGTTCATCACGTATCTCGCTTATCGGCCATTCCGCCGCGCGATCTTACTCGGATGTCCTCTACAGGAAAAAACCATGCCTGACCTCAAAACTGCCGCCGTCCACACGATGACCAACAAATCCTGGACCCTCGCCCAGTGCTGCGACAAGTACGCCGCCGCCGGATTCGGGGGAATCAGCGTGTGGCGGAACGTGATCGAGCCGATCGGCCTGGCCGAGGCGTCGAAAATCGTCCGCGCCAGCGGGCTGAAGGTGCCAGCATTGGTTCGCGGCGGGTTCTTCCCCGCGTTCGACGAATCGAAGCGTCAGGCCGCGATCGACGACAACAAGCGCTGCATTGACGAGGCCGCCGGCATTGGCGCGGAGATGGTGGTGCTGGTCGTCGGCGCGGTGGTCGGCATGCCGCTGGCCGAGGCCCGCAAGCAGATCGCCGACGGCATCGGCAAATGCCTCGACCACGCCGCCAGGAACAACGTCAAGCTCGCCATCGAGCCGCTCCACCCCATGTACGCCGCCGACCGGTCTGCCATCAACCGCATGAAGGAGGCGCGGCTGGTATACGAAGAGTTAAAATCGCCGTGGGTCGGCATCGCGTGCGACGTGTATCATGTTTGGTGGGACCCGGACCTCGAAGAGGAGATCGCTCTGGCGGGCAGACAGGGCACGCTCTTCGGCTTCCACGTCTGCGACTGGCGGCCGAACACGCGCGATCTGCTCAACGATCGCGGCGTGATGGGCGAGGGCGCGATCGACATCAAGACCATCCGCTCATGGGTGGAACGCGCCGGCTTCAAAGGGCCGAACGAGATCGAGATTTTCTCCACTGAAAAGTGGGCGCTCGACCAGGACGAATATCTCGCTCAACTGAAAACCGCGTACGTCGAACACGTGTAGCGCGGCAGGGAAGCATTCGCGCGCGGCTGCCGCTATAGTGCGCTCTATGTCGAATCGGCCGCCGAACATCCTGCTTATCACGACGGATCAACAACGCCACGACGCGCTGGGCATCAACGGCAACCCGGTTCTGAAGACGCCGAACCTCGACGCGCTGGCGGCGCGAGGAACGAACTTCTCGCGATGCTATGTGAGTTGCCCCGTCTGCATCCCCGCACGCCGAACACTGCTCAGCGGCCTTCATCCGGATACGCACGGCATGCAGGGCTATCGCGACGGGTGGGATTTCGATCCCGCCCACACGCTGCCCGGCTGCCTGAGCAAGGCGGGGTATCAGACGCAACTCGTCGGAAAGCTTCACCAGCACCCGCAGCGAAAGCGGTTTGGCTACGATCACATGATCCTCAGCGACTCCGCGAACGACCGGCCGACGTCGCCCTCGCAACGGCATAATGAATACACCGCGTGGCTTGCGGATCGCGGTTTCTCGCATCACTCCAACGCCCACGGCATCAGCGGCAACGGCCGGCTCGCCCGGCCATGGACGGCGAGCGAGGAACTGCACCACACCAGTTGGGTAGCCGAGCAGGCAGCGAGGTTTTTCGATACGACGCGCGACCCGTCGGCGCCGTGGTTTCTGCACGTCAGCTTCGTCGCGCCGCATCCGCCGCTGATCCCGCCGCAGGCGTATTGGGATCGATATGCGAATCGCGCGGACATGCGTCCCACGATCGGCGAGTGGGCGCCGACCGGCACGCCCCGGCCGGGCCTGGCGCCGGATTCGGCGAACGGCCCGTTCGACCCGGAGGAAATCCGCCTCGCCACCGCCGGCTATTACGGGCTGATCAACCACCTCGACGATCGCATCGCCTACGTGATCGACCGGTTCTTCGAATACCGCAACCCGCGCGCCGGCGAGCCGGTCTACATCCTCTTCAGCTCCGATCACGGCGAGATGCTCGGCGACCATCACCTGTATCGCAAATCGCTCCCTTACGAAGGATCAACGCACGTGCCGCTGTTCGTCAGCGGGCGGAACGTCGACGTGCCGCGCGGCACGTGCGATGCGCTCTGCGGCTGGGAAGACCTGATGCCGACGATCCTCGACCTCGCCGGCGTGCCGATCCCCGACGGCGTCGACGGCCGCTCACTTGTGCCCACCATGCGAGGCGGCTCACCACCGCGAGAGGCGATGCACGGCGTATGCCTCGACAAATCGCCCCACCGTTGGGTCGTCGCCGGCCGGCACAAGTACGTCTGGTTTACGAAGACGAATGAAGAACAGTTGTTCGACGTGATCGCCGATCCGAAAGAATGTCGCGACCTCTCGGCCAACGCCGAACTGATCGCGCCGATGCGCGATCACATGAGGACCGCCGCTGAGCGGTCGAACATGCCGTACGACCGCGCCGAACTCAAACCGTGCGCCAACCGCACGCCAGCCGCCCTTGGCTTCTAAGCGATCGCCTGTGAAATCGCGCCGTTGCTCCGGCAGGGCACGCCATTCACGATTTCACATGAGGAATGCGCCACAGAGGCGCAGAGAAAACCGCTGAAATTCCTTTCAGGGTATTCCACGATTTCGAGCGAATTTGTCGATCAGGAATGGGAAGCGGATTTTCACAATCTAATCTGTTTTCCCCTGTGGCTCTGTGGCTCTGTGGCTCTGTGGCCAATGCTTGATGCGAAATCGTGTATTACAACTATATCTCCGCTGGCCCTCGACACTGGCCGAAGAAAGACGCCCGACCTCGTTTGCGATTCCTACAGCACGTTTCCTTCACGGTCTGTCTTGAGCAACCCTTTTGAACAGTCCAGCAGGACGAGAATATTACCAAACGGGTCCTTGACCACCACGCATTGGCCGATGCGAATGTCGAAGGGGCCGACTACAACCGAGCCACCGGATGCGGCGATCTTCTCGGCCGCGGCGGAGATAGTCAGGCGTCAAAGGTCACGGCCATCAGCCGGAAGTGGAAGTCTTCGGGGCCGCGGCCGGCGGCGGTCGCGGCTCGGACGGCATCCGTCACGCTGGGCGGCATTCCGCCATGGGTCCATCGGGGAAGTTGGGTCAGGTCCTCGGTGTATCCCAAATCGCGGTAGCCCAGCCTGGCGAAGGTGGTCCAGGGGAGTCCGCCGCTCAGATGCAGCAGTGCGGGCAGATCGGCGGGCAACGCCGAGGCCAGAACCGTGCGATAGCCATGCTCGCGCGCCCACGTGCCCGTGTCGGTGCGTCGTTCAACCGCACAGGAGTGAGTACATCCCTGCGCCACCCATCTGGCTGCACGGCTCGCAGACCTGTGGCACTCGCTAAACGGATGGCGCGCTTACGCAGTTGATAGCGCCAAATGAAGAACGTGCAGGGCAGGTTGAAACCTGCCCTGCGAGACTGTTCAATTTGAGTGATGTCGCCATCATCTCCAACGTAAGCGGCTTGACGACTCAACATGACGAAGCGGACATCGACAGCCGGCGGCACAGGCACGAATATGTCCCTGTGCCGCCGCTGGCGCATTAAAACGGGTCGAGGCGCATCATTCTGGTGACGGCTCACTCGGAGGGCCGTCTGGAGCGATGGGATAGGATGACCGACGATCATTTATTGCGGGCCTTTGTGGCCGAACGCTCGGCTGAGGCGTTTGGCGAGATCGTGCGGCGGTACGCCGGCATGGTGTTCGGCGTGGCGCTGCGGGTGACGGCCGACCGCGCGGCGGCGGAGGACGTGGCCCAGGATTGCTTCTTCAAGCTGACGCAGCGGGCCGATCAGGTCCGCGATTCGCTTCCCGGTTGGCTGCACCAGGTGGCGCTCAACCGGGCGAGGGAATTCATCCGCGGCGACGCCGCCCGCCGCCGTCACGAGCAGGCCGTCGCGATCCAGCCCGACGCGGCGAATGACGGGGGAACGACGTGGGCCGACGTCGCGCCGTTGGTCGATGAGGCACTGGCCGATCTGCCCGAGGAACTGCGTGTGCCGCTGGTCGAGCATTTTCTCTGCGGCCGACCGCAGGCCGACGTGGCGGCGCGGTTGGGCGTCAACCAGGGCACGATCTCGCGCCGGATCGAGCGCGGTCTGGAGCGCGTGCGCGAGCATCTGCGTCAAGCGGGCGTCGTGACGCCGACCATCGCCGGGCTGATGGTGCTGCTGACATCCAACGCCGTCGAGGCCGCGCCGCCGACGTTGGTCGCCGCGTTGGGCAAGGTCAACCTGGCCGGCACGGCCAGCGGTCGCGGGACCGGCGGCATCGTCCAAGGCATCTCCGCGGGCAAGATCGCGATCGCCGTCGCGTGCCTCCTCGCGTTGATCGTCGCCGCAATGCTCATCATGCACACCGCAACGCAACCACCCCAACCACCGGGAGCAGCCGCCATGCCTGTCAACGTGAATTCCCATGTCGTCCGCGAAGGGAATCGTGTGTCGATCGACAACGTGCCGCCGGCGGCGGGCAACGGCAACGGGTACGTCCGCGGATTGGAGACGATGTTGGCCCACGCGGGAACACCCGTGAATTACGAGCGGCTGATGGGCCTGTCCGGCATCGCGTTCATCACGCAGGCCGACATCGAGCATCGTTGGGAGGGGAAGATCGACGTGGGCTGGTGGCCGCTGGATCCGTGGGGCCTGCAATTGCGACGCGATTTTCTGGGCCGGGCAATCGGCTGTTCGCTGAGCGAAGTCGGTTGGGTCAGCTTCACGTCCGATCAGTACGCCGAGATCAGCGGCCGTTTGCCGCAGGTCTATCACGAACAGATCGAACCGCACGTGAAGCGATCGATCGACGCGGGCCGCCCGGTGCTGGCGATGGGCGATTTCGGGTTCGTCATCAGCGGTTACGACGGCGAGACGGCCAAGCCGCCCGTGTGGGGCCGGTGCGGATGGGGCACGGCCAGCCGAATCGATCGCGCCGAGTCCTGGCCGATCGGACTGCTGATGCTCGGCTCGCGTGCGACCCCGATGAACCCTGACGAGGCGGACTTCGAGGCGCTGCGTTTCGCCGTGGCCCTGGCCCACGATCAGGCCGGGCCGACGGAGGATCGGTGGCGACATCGTCGCTTCACCGGTCAGAAGGCTTACGCCGCATGGGCGTCGCTGCTGCGAAACACGGACGAGCCGCTGGAGGATCGCCATCACGCGAACATGAAGTTTCGCCTGCGCGACAACCGCACCGCCGCCGTCGCGTACTTACGCGGCATCGCCGAACGCCGCCAGGGCGATACCGCCGAAGCCCTGCGGAAGGCCGTGTCCAGCTACGAGCGCGTGCTGCAACTGCTGGCGACGCTGCGCCCCGAAGGCCTCGCCGCCAATCACACTGCCCGACGCGACATGGCCGACGTCGTCGACCGGATCGCGATCGCCGAAGCCGAAGCCGTCCAGGAGATCGAGCGGGCATTGACGATGATGAAACCCTGAACGCTGAAAGCCGAGCGATGACAGCACCTCGCCGTCACTTGTGCCAGGTGTCACCAACAGCTATCTCTGCGGTCGGTGCCACCCATCGGGTTGCACGGCTACGCGCCCGCCGGGCCGCCGAAGGTGTAGGGCAGTTCGGCGCCGGTGATGTAGCGGCCGTTCTCGGAACACAGGAAGGCAACGCCCTCGGCGATGTCCTGCGGGCCGATCGGTTGGCGGTTCTGATCGCGCGGGCCGTTGCGGGCGTGCCGCATCGCCTGCGAAACGTCGCCCAGCGGATCGACCGGACCGGGGGCGACGACGTTGACCGTCACGCCTTGCTTCCAGGCGAAGTCCGCCATCGACAGGACCGCCCGCGTCCGGGCCGCCTTGGCGACGTTGTACGAATGGCTCGGCGACGGCAGCCGGGGGTTCATCGTGATCGCGACGATGCGTCCCCAGCGGCGCTCGGACATGGACGGCAAGACCAGCGGCACGAGCGCGAACACCGGCGACAACTCCGCCAGGCTGTCCGCGATCGCGTCGTCTGGGTTCAGCCGGTCGGGCGGATCGGGATGCCAGCCGGCGCCGGGGCTGCCGATGACGCAGGCGTCCACGCGCCCGAATCGCGCGAGGCACTCGGCGACGAGTTGCCGGCAGCCGTCCGGCGAGGCCACGTCGGCGACGACCGGCGCGCCCGCCACGCCGAACGTCGCGACGGCCTCGCACACGGCGCGCGCCGCCTCGGCGTTCTGCCGGGTGTTGACGATCACGTCGAAGCCGTCGCGCGCCAGCGTCAGCGCGATGCTCCGCCCCATGCCGCCCCCGGCCGCCCCGGTCACGATTGCAACACGTCGATCGCCCATGGATGTATTCTCCCCTCTCGAACAGGGAAACGGTAGCGCGTACGGCCGCAGTACGGCAATTTGCATCAATCGTCACGAATGAAGGAGGAGGCAGGACGCCAATTCTACTCGTGAAGATTCGCGTTTATTCGTGCATGAATCTTCCGGCTATGTAGCAGCGACGAAACCACTTCCCTCGAACATCATGCAAAATCGTGAATAGCGTGTCCTAATAATCAGGTCGCCGCGCATCGTTCAGTTCTATCGCCAGCAGAGGACGACCACGCCCGCCACCGCGGTCACCGTGCCAAGGGCGGCTTGCCAGTGGATGCGTTCCTTGCGGATGAAATACGCGATAGGCAGCATGATGATCGGCATGGTGGCGAGGATGGTCTGCGTCACGCTCGGCTGCACGCGCGACAGCGACGCCATGAACAGCGCCACCCCGATCACGGGGCCAAAAACGCATCCAACCGACAGCATCACGACGGCTTTAGTATCTTTCAGGCCATCGACAACGGTCTTGCCGCGTCCAGTCAGCAGGATCAGCAACACGAACGACAGCGCCCCCGCCGCCGCGCGGACCTGGGTGGTGGCGATGGGATCGTAGTGCGTGTCGCTGTTGCCCAAGGCGATGTTCGCCGTCAGCGCCCCCGCCGCCTGAAACGCCGCCGCCGCCAGGCCGAGGATCGCGCCGCGGCGGATATCCCTCAGGCTGTGCGTCGTCTCGTTTGCGGCTTGCCTGCCGGTGATGACCCATACCACGCCGATGACGGTGATGAGCATGCCGATCACCATCTGATACGTCGGCGGCTGGCCGATCATCACGTCCAGCAATGCGGCGAATACCGGCGCCAGCGCCAGCATCAATATCGACCGTCTTCCCCCCGCCAGCACGTACGCCCGAAAGAGGCACATATCGCATAGAAAGAAACCGATAAAACCGCTCAACGTGATCCACAAAAACACCCGCTGCGGCATGTCGACCGGCCAGAACACGCCGCGCGTCAGACCGCCGAACAATCCCAGCAGCACCACCGCCAGCGACAGGCGCAGCACGTTCACCACCAGCGAGCCGATGCGCTTGCCGGACAGCTCAAAAAAATTCGCCGCAATGACCCAACAGATAGCGGTGAGAAACGCAAACAGTTCGCCGAGACGTTGTTCAGACATAGGGGGAGCGACAGTGTAGTCGAAAAACGAACGCTGCGGCGATGCGCACCCTGGGGCGCCTCGCCGCAGCCC
>JBBCIV010000077.1:0-2357 GCA_037189665.1 Phycisphaerae bacterium
CCTGTTTGAAGTTGATGGCGCTTGAGACCAGGTCCATACCCTTCCATTATCGGATACGTCGCCCCATCGCCTGCACGCGACAACACGGCCGATAATCTGCCAGCAAATCGCCGGCGGAACGGCTTGCCATTCCGCGTCGGAGGCATACGCTGGTCGAACCGTTACCGTTTACGACAAGAGGAATTGAAATGCCCATCCGCGTCACCGTCTGGCACGAATACCGACACGAAAAAACGAAGGAAAACGTCCGCGCGATCTACCCCAACGGCATGCACGAGGCGATCGCCGAGCACCTGCGGACGCTCGACGGCCTGTCGGTGCGGACGGCCACGCTCGACGAGCCCGAACACGGGCTCACCCAGGACGTGCTCGACAACACCGACGTTCTCACCTGGTGGGGCCACGGCGCCCACAACGAGGTGTCAGACGAAATCGTCGATCGCGTCCAGAAACGCGTGCTGGCAGGCATGGGCCTGATCGTGCTGCACTCCGGACACCACGCCAAGGTCTTCAAACGCCTGCTCGGCACCACCTGCAACCTCAAATGGCGCGAGGTCGGCGAGCGCGAAATCCTCTGGGTCACCAAACCGGGGCACCCCATTCTGGCGGGCATCAACGATCACTTCTCCCTTCCCCACGAGGAGATGTACGGCGAATACTTCGACGTGCCCGAGCCGCTGGAGACGCTGCTCATCAGCTCGTTCGCCGGCGGAGAGGTGTTTCGCAGCGGGATGACCTGGCAGCGCGGCGCGGGCAAGATTTTCTACTTCCGTCCCGGCCACGAAACATATCCCACTTACTTCGATCTGAACGTCCGAACCATCATCGGCAATGCGGTAAAATGGGCCGCCCCGGCGAACGGGGGAATCGTCCCCAACGGATGTCCGAATCCGAAGCTCGGCTGGGTGTAATCTTGTTCACGTCATCCTCGGCCTGAACGGAATGACAGATGTGTGTCATCTGTCATTCTGAGTTCATCCGTTCTTCATAATCTGCGTTCGTAGCATCGAACAGAGTGCAGAAAGAAGAATGCGATGAGAGCATTGATTGTTTCATCCAACAGCGACGTTCATGACGAGTTGACCGGCGCATTGCGAGAGCAGAATCTCGGCACGCATTCCGTTAGTACTCTTGCCGATGCGTTGCGGGCCGGTACGGAAGACCGCTTTTCGCTGGTCATCTGCGACGAAATCCTCAACGACGGCGGCTGTGCGATGCTCGCCCAGCAACTCCGGCAGTCCGAGATCGACTGGCCGATCGTGATGCTCACCCAGAGCGACAGCGTGGCCGGCCACATCGAGGCGCTGGATCGCGGCGTGGACGAGATCCTGCGCTGGCCGATCGATCCTGCGCTGTTCCTGGCGCACGTCAGGTCCGTCATGCGGCGATGTTCGCCGAGCGAAAGCGCGATCCTGCGATTTGAAGACCTGTCGTTCGACCTGCGTTCGCTGGAAGTGCGACGTGGCGAAGCGCGCATCGGCTGTACCAGCCGTGAGATGGCGATCCTGGAGTTCCTGCTGCGGCACCCCCGCCGGGTGATCACCCGTGCGGAACTGGTGGACGCGGTCTGGGACGCCGCCGCCCCACCGGAGAGCAACGTGGTCGAGGTTTTCATCGCCCGGCTGCGCAATAAGATCGACAAGCCGTTCGCGACGCCGCTGATTCACACGATCGTCGGACGCGGTTACATGCTCAGCGAAACCCGGCCGGGCGCGCCGTCGTAGTTCGCCTGTCATATTCAGTTCATGGCATGTGAGTACGATCCGACGCGTGGGCAAACAGAATCGGGATATGGGGGATGATGCGCCAGTCCGACTGACCTACGTCAGCACGCGCGCCGGCAGCGTGACGGACGAGGACGTTCAGCAGATCGTCGCCCACGCCAATCGAGCGAATCGCGGAATCGGGGTCACCGGCTGCCTGTGGGGCGGCCGAACACGGTTTCTGCATGTGATCGAAGGACCGGCGGCGGTCGTGGAAGCCCTGTTCCGACGGATCAGCCTCGATCCCCGTCACGCCTCGCCCCGCCTGCTCGCCTACGCTCGACCGGCGAACGTGAAGTTCGGGCCGTGGAACATGGGATACGTTGCCGAAGGAGCCGACGCGCGGCTCGACGAACTGATCGCGTTGTTCAACCACGTCACCGCGCCTCTGCCTCCGCACAAGGAAGAACCAGCATCGCTGGTGTCGATCCACGACCGACTGGCAGCAGCGCTAACCGTACAACGGGGAAATATACAAGAATGGGCAAAGCCGGCTCGTCCCGTGTCGTCCGATTGCGATCAGGCCTAAAATTCAGCGTTTCCGCCAGAAGCGGAGCTACAGCGACGCGCTTTTCGTTGTAGCCGCGACGCCTG
>JBBCIV010000078.1:0-15766 GCA_037189665.1 Phycisphaerae bacterium
CCCCGACCCGTGGCACCCGACACCCGGAAACCGGAAACCGAAAGTCCTGCCCGACGGGGTGCCACAGGTCGCCGGTATTCCGGAGACCTGTGCTGTTCGAAGCGGCCGCGCACAGGTCTGGCGAGTACGCCCGACCTGTGGCACCCGTCCCGCGCGGCGCTGCCGATGTTGACGCGCTAGGGGAAGTCAGGTCTCCGCGGTGATTTTCGCCATTGCAATTCTCGCCGATTCGTGGAGAGTTTGCGGCCACACATGAACGCGATCATCTCGTCCACCAAGTTCGATGGCTCGCTGCACTACCGATATGACACCACGCTGGTGCGCGCAGACGGAAACGAGGTTTGGTTCTACACGCCGCCGCGCGTGTCGATGACGACCTATCGTGGCGAACTGCACACCAAGTCGCATATGCTACAGGTCTTCTACACCGACCGGTCGTGGAACGCGGTCGTGCGCTGGCATGCCGATTGGCGGTTCGAGGAGTACTACGTCAACATCGCCGAGCCTGCCACGTGGGACGGGCGGGTGCTGAAGTGGGTGGACCTGGATCTGGACATCATCCACCGTCCCGGCGGCGAGTTGCGGCTGGACGACGAGGACGAGTTCGAGCGGCACCGCGTGAAGTGGTCGTATCCGCAGGGCGTGGTTGATCGCGCCTGGAGCGCGGTGGAAGAGGCGTGGGGGATGATCCAGCGCGCCGAATACCCGTTCGACGAAGCTACCACCCTCTGGCGGCCGGATGGGGTGTGACGTGATGAGTGTAGCGTAAAAGGACTCCAATGCGTTTCACGCCACACGCAGGACCAGTTCGATCGCCTCGGCGGGGCAGAAGACGCGAATCGGATATTTGGAAAATCCGCACCCGCGCGACGTGACCAGCCACGTGTCGCCGATGCGATGCGCGCCGCGGGCGAACCGCTTGGGCAGCGTGTCGTGCGTCAGCAGCGGAAAACCGCCCGGCAGGCACACCTGCCCGCCGTGCGTGTGGCCGGCGAGGACGAGGTCGACGCCCTGTTCCGCCAGCGTGAGGGCGTGCGCCGGAAAGTGGCTCAGCGCGATCCGCACGGGCTTGGGGGCATCGACGGGATCGTTCGCGTGCGCGCCGGGCGTCGCGCCCGCCAGGCTTGCCATCACGTCGGCGGGCGAGTCTTCGGGGTGTACGCCGTGCAGGCCGATGATCTCCAGCCGCGAGCCGTTGTGTTCAAGCATCTCCCGCTGGTTGTAGAGCGTGTGGACGGGCGTTTCGCCGGCGCGCAGGGGCAGCAGATCGGTGTCGTGGTTGCCCAGAATGCCCCAGATGCCCAGCCGGCATTTCAGCTTCGACAGAAACCGTTCGAGCATCGGCATGGCGGGGCGGTGGTCGTATTTTTTGTCGACCCAGTCGCCGGTGATGAAGATCAGGTCGGGCGGCGACTCCTCGAGCCAGCGGTGCAGTTCGTCCCACGCGGGCATCCAGGTGCGATCGACATGGAGGTCGGACAGGTGGACGATCCGCAGTCCTTGAAGCGCTTCGGGTAGTCCCGCAATCGGCAATTCGTATTTCGGCCGGCGCAGGTGGCGGATTTTGCCGACTTCGATCCACGGCCAACTCGACGGCGCGGGCGGCTCGGGTAAGGTGGTGGCAGATCGAAGCATACGCGGCGGTAGCGTCCGCAGGATCGCCGCGCGTGTCAACAGCGGCCTATCATCCAACTCTCTGTGTGAAGGACTTCCGAGTGACCCGGTAACAAAAGCGAGATCAACGATGAACCTTCAACTCAACGGAAAATTCGCCCTCGTGACTGGAAGCACCGCCGGCATCGGGCTGGCAATCGCAAAGTCCTTGGCGGCGGAGGGCGCGGTGGTCTGGGTCAACGGCCGCACGCAGTCGCGCGTGGACGAGGCGGTGAAGCAGGTTGGCCATGGCGCCCGCGGTTTCGCCGGCGACCTGTCCGATGCCGCCGTCGCGGAAAGGCTTCGCCAGCAGTTGCCCGAGGTCGATATCCTCATCAACAACCTCGGCATCTTCGAGCCCAAACCGTTCGGCGAGATCCCCGACGAGGACTGGAGGCGGTTCTTCGACGTCAACGTGCTCGGCGGCGTGCGGCTCAGCCGGTTTTATTTTGACGGCATGCTGAAGCGCAACTGGGGCCGCATCATCTTCATCTCCAGCGAGTCGGCGGTGCAGATTCCGGCCGAGATGATCCACTACGGCATGACCAAGACCGCCCAGCTTGCCGTCGCGCGCGGACTGGCGGAACTGACCGCCGGCACGAACGTCACCGTCAACTCGGTGCTGCCCGGGCCGACGCGATCGGAGGGCGTGAACACGTTCGTCCAACAGCTTTCCGGCGGCGACGTGGCGGGCTTCGAGAAGGAATTTTTCGAAAAGCATCGGCCGACGTCGCTCATCAAGCGGTTTGAGACGGTGGAGGAGATCGCGTCGGTCGTCACGTTTGTCGCCAGCCCGCTGGCCAGCGCCATCAATGGCGCGGCGGTGCGGGCCGAGGGCGGGTTGTTGAAATCGACGTTCTAGAGTCGGAGCCAAACGCCCCGGGTGCCACGGGTCGCCGTACTCGGAGACCCGTGCCCTCGACTGGCCAGAAAGCACAGGTCTGCGGAGTACCACCGACCTGTGGCACCCGGCAGAATATCCCACTGCAGTGTGAAACTATTTGCGGAGAAGATCATGAAAGCGATTCGCGTACGTTCGTTCGGCGGGCCGGACGTGTTGAAACTGGAAGAAACGCCCGATCCGGTCGCCGGGCCGGGCCAGGTGGTCGTGCGGCTGCACGCGGCCGGCGTGAACCCGGTCGATGCGTACGTGCGAACCGGCACCTATGCGATCAAGCCGGAACTGCCTTATACGCCGGGCATGGACGGCGCGGGCGTGATCGAGTCGCTCGGCGAAGGCGTCGTCGATCTTCGCGTGGGCGACCGCGTGTGGATCAGCGGGACGACGCGAGGGCGGCTGCAGGGCGCTTACGCCGAGAAGGCCGCGTGTGAGGCGAGGCACGTCCACCCGTTACCCGAGGGCGTTACGTTCGCGCAAGGTGCGGCCGTCAACGTGGCGTACGTGACGGCGTATCGCGCGCTATTCGATCGCGCGAACGTGAAAGCCGGCGAAGTCGTCCTCATCCACGGCGCGACTGGCGGCGTGGGCCTGGCGGCGGCGCAGATCGCGGCGGCGCACGGGGCGATCGTGCTGGGCACGGGCAGCACCGAGCAAGGCCGATCGCTGGTCATGCAGCAGGGGGCGGGCAATGTGTTCGATCACAAGCAACCCGGCTACGAACAGAAAATCCTTGAAGCAACCGGTGGCAAAGGCGTGGACGTGGTGATCGAAATGCTCGCCAACGTCAATCTCGATCGCGACCTGGGCCTCGTCGGCGCCAGCGGCCGGATCGTCGTCATCGGCAATCGCGGCCGCACCGAGATCGACGCGCGGCAGATGTTCGTAAAGGAATCGACGATCACCGCGCTCACCTACTGGTCCGGCGGCGACCCCGCCGTCATGCGCGCCACCGCCGCCATCACCGCCGGCCTGAAAGACGGCTCGCTTCACCCCGTCGTCGGCCACGAATACCCGCTTGCCGACGCACCGGCCGCGCATGAAAAAGTGCTGTCGAGCGGCGCGATGGGGAAAGTAGTGCTGGTGATGTGAATAGCGGATACGTGTGGGGTGATGAGTGTGGCGTGAAACGACGTCCCACCGGCGACCGCCGGATCAACGCCACAGTACTGAAAAATCTTTCCACACCGCGACGACACCTGCAATAACGACGAGCAGGGGATACGCGAGCAAATACATGATCCACCAATGAGACCGGTCTTTGAACAGCAGGGCGATGAGCGCCCGGAGCACGATCGCGAGCGATGCCCAAAATACCGAGATGATCTGAGGGTCCGTGGACCCCGAAGTTCGCCGCGTGCTCGGGAGGAACCAGAACGCGAAGACGGGAAAGACTGCCACCACGACCAGCCAACCAAGGACTGCAAAGGGAAATCGCCGCGCCGTGGCATCAGTTGCCGGCTCGCCAGGGGGCGGGATGGATGCGTGCGTGTACATGGGGAGTAAGGTGCCAGTCATTGCACCGTTCTCTTGGGCTGCATGTGCGACCGATGCCTACGTGACTATTTCTTCATACGCCTGAGATCGAAGAAAATTATACCCGAAGCCCAAGACCAACACAGCCAACAGCACGTACGCTGTCCATGCGCCGATCCACAGCCCGTAAATCAGGACGAACAGTACCGAGCCCCAAAACACCCGCATAAAGCCGAAAAGGACGAGCTTGTCGCGAACGGTCAAAGATGGAGTCGCGAGAGGCATAGCGGACTGACGTTCAGCGGTCGGGCGGGCGCCGGACGCACTCTCAAATCACGAGGACCACGACGCCCGGCCGGTCCGCTGCAGCGGGTATTTCTCCGTCGTCAGTGCGCGATGGTGACATTCCTGAAGCCGGCATTCTGAAAATCCTTCTTGGCCGCCAACGCGCTCTTGAAATTCGTGGCGTTGATGACCAGCGGATAGTCCTCGCCAATTTCCCTCGCGAATAGTTGAAGGTCGGCACGATCCAACGCCATGAGACCGAAATAAAGCCCGCCATTGCTGTCTATATTGATCATTACAGTTGCCGGTCGCGTTGTCGGTGCGGCGGGCGTCATCGATGAAGGCACCGACGCGCAACCTGCAAGCAATCCCGCGAAGAAGATGATGGCTAGCTTTTGCATACGCGTTCCTCGTTGGCGGATAACAATAATTAGATCGTCTGTGCGCCAACCAACATGGCGCATCCAAAGCATGCTAGTCCGTGTAGGCGGTGAACGAAAGCGCGTTTTGGCGGCGTCAGGTGGGGTGAAGATGAAGGGCCAATCAACGTTGCCGGTCGGCGGCCGGGAAGTCGTAGGGCACCCTATATGACGGATGACCGGATCGTCAGTTGTCAATTGGATTATTTACGTGCCGTCATAATCCGGCATTTCGTCTTTCGGCTCGACGGTCGTCTCGCCGCGCAGGGTTTTGACCCTGCCGAGCACTTGTCCGTCGCGATCGATGTACAGCCGCCCGCCGTCGTTGGTGGCGCTGCCGCTGATGACGCCGGAGTGAATGACCTTCGTCCCGCGGAATAAATGCAGGTTCCCCGATACGTGTCCGTAAATATGCACCCGGCCGCCGTACTCGACGATGAGGTCGCCGTAGATCGTGCCCCGCATGTAGAACTTCCCCCCCTCAACCACCCGCACGTCACCGGTGACCTTGCCCCACAGTTCGTACTTCTCGGCGATCACCTGATCGCCAACGAGGTTGTCGCGGACTTCTTTCATGGAGGGTAGTTGCCAGTTGTTAGTTGCCGGTTGCCAGTGGTGTTAATGCCTTGCTGGCAACTAACTACTGGCAACTGGCAACTCTGAAAATCTTACTGCTGCTGCATCATTTCGTTGAGCACTTCGTCTTCGCCCATCGCCATCTTGATGCCGCGGTTCGACTTCAGTTGGATCAGCAGGGTGATGACGATGGCGACGACCGGCGCGCCCACGAAGCGGAACCATGCCAGGATCGTCTTCGCCCAGCCTTCGCCGCTGAAATCGTCGGGGAAGTGGACGCGGCTGAGCAGTTCGCCCCACGTCCACAACACGCCGGGGATGCGGAAATCGCCGTTAGTGAGATTGACGTTGTTCATGAACGTCTGCCACGGGAACAGGAACACCACGAGGATGAAGCACCAGATCAGGCTGCCGGTCACCTTCCCCACCCCGATCAGCCGGCCGACCAGCATGATGTGGGTGATGAGGACGAGCACCAGCGCCAGCACGATGCCCAGGCCGATGCCGCCCAGCAGGGTGACGCCGGTGACGTAGTGCATGATCTCGCCGAGTTTGATCGTCGATTCGGTCGGCTGCGTGGTGGCGCCGCTCGCCTCGGCGATGGGGATCACGTCGTAGCGAATCAGGAAGAACAGCGCCAGTTGGATCACCAGCGTCAGGAGCAGGATCAGCGCGATGATGCTCTTGGCACGCCGCGCCACGCCCATTGCCTCGGAATAATCCGCCGCCGTCGCCAGACCGGGTACGCCCGACATGTTTCCCTTTCGTTCGGAGCCGTGTGTGGTGTATCGCAAACTGAGCGCCCGATCAACAATGGACCGCCCATCGCGCAGGATGAATCGCGCCGGCGTCGCCGGTACAGTGAGGCAATGCTTGATCCCGCACTTGCCCGGAAACGCCAGGACCGGCTGCTCGAACGCACCGCCGATCTCGGCCTGGACGCGATCGTGATCACCCAGCCGCACCACGTGTATTACCTGACCGCGCACCTGCCGGCGTGGCGGCATCTTCCGGCGTTGATCCTGCGGCCGGGCGGGCGGAGCACGCTCATCACCGCCAACAACCCTGCCAAAAATGCCGCCGCGGACGAAATCCTCAGCTATCGCGCCAACTTCATCGGCACGCTACGACAGGATCAGGCACAGGCCGTCTCCGCGATGCTCCTCGAACGCCTGCCCGAAAGCGCCCGCCTCGGCTTCGATGCCAGCGAAACCGCCGGCCTGCTGACGATCGCCCGGCGGAACGTCCGCTGTATCGACGAAACCCTCTGGCAGATGCGCCGGACCAAGGACGCCGACGAACTGCGACTCATGGCCACCGCCATCGACGCCACCCGCGCGATGTACGAGCGTGCCCGCCAGATAGTCGAGCCCGGCGTCTCGGAACTGGACGTTTTCACTGCGCTCAACGCAGCCGCCATCGAAACGCTGGGCGAGCCGATGACCGCGCTGCTCGGCAACGACTTCGCCTGCGGCGTCGGCGGCGGGCCGGCGCGGCAAGGACGGCGGGTGGAGGCGGGGGAGTTGTACATCCTCGACCTCGGCCCGGCCTATCGCGGGTACTTCGCCGACAACGCCCGCGTGATCGCGGTGGACCGCAAGCCGACCGACGTTCAGATGAAGGCGTACAGGGCGATCGTCGGCGTCTTTCCGATCGTCGAATCGCTTGCCAGGCCCGGCGTGAAGTGCCGCGACCTCTACGACGCGATCGACGACCACCTTCAGGCCACCTTCGGCAAAAAACAGGTCCACCACCTTGGTCATGGCGTGGGGTTACAGGCGCACGAGTTTCCGCATCTGAACCCAAACTGGGACGATACGCTGATCGAAGGCGAAATCTTCACCTGCGAGCCGGGCGTTTACGACCCGTTGCTGCGAGGCGGCATTCGGATCGAGAATCAGTATCTGGTTACCCGTGATGGCGTAAGGAATCTGACGCCGTTTCCGCTGGGGCTGGCCTGAGATTTGGGCGGTCGATCGCGTATAAATGGCGTACACGTGTCTGATGATCCGCAACAGGTTGACCCGAAAGAAGATCCGCCGAGCCACCCGGTGGACTTCGAGCACTACCGCCGGCTGATGCGCGATCAGGCGCGCGCGCAAAGCGAACTGCCGCCGGAGGAGTACGTGGAGATCGGCGGGCCGCATCTGGTGCGGGCTGCGTGGCGGGCGCTGTTGTGGGGGGTGATGCTGCTGGCGGTGGCGGGGGTGTTTACGCTGTTGTTCTACCACTTCACCAACAACCTGCGGATCGCGCTGGTCGTGGTGAGCGCGATGCTGCTGTATATGTTTGTGGCGGCGAAGCTGGCAGAGGGTAGATTTGATCGTCGCAACGGCGAATGATGAGGCGACTTCCGATGAGCATGACCTACGACACGTTCGAACGCTACCGCCAGCGCGGCATCGATGCGCGCCGCGCCGGCCAGTGGGATAGCGCCAAGGTCTACCTGCTGGAAGCCGCCCGCGCCATCCTCCAATTGGCCAAACAGGCCCAAACCGAAGAACTGAAAAATGCTCGCCAGGAAACCGCGCAGCGGCTGCTCGACCTGGCCAAGGACTGCGACGAGGCGGCCCGCTCGAACCGCCGGGCGCCGTCGTCGCGATCGGCGTCCGGAGTGGCGTCGGAGCAGTCGTCGGATGGGCAATCGTCCGCCCACGATTGGATCGTGAAAGAACGGCCGTCGATCCGGTTCGCGGATGTGGCGGGGCTGGAAGAGGTGAAGGAGGAGATCCGGCTGAAGATGATCTACCCCTTCGCCCACGCCGACCTGGCCCAGCGATTCGGCATCCGCGCCGGAGGCGGCATCCTGCTGTACGGCCCGCCGGGCACGGGCAAGACGATGCTCGCCAAGGCGACCGCCGGCGAACTCGACGCGACGTTCTTCCGCATCTCGCCGGCCGACATTTTGAGCAAGTGGGTGGGCGAGGCGGAGCAGAACATCAAGAAGCTGTTCGACACCGCCGCGCAAGAGACGCGATCGGTGGTGTTCATCGACGAGATCGAAGCGCTCATCCCCGCCCGCCGCGATGAGGGATCGAGCGTGATGCAACGCGTGGTGCCGCAGATCCTCCAGGGCATGGAAGGCTTCGACAAGAAGCAGAACAGCCCGATCCTGTTCCTGGGCGCGACGAACGTCCCCTGGCAACTCGACCCCGCCGTCCTGCGGCCGGGGAGGTTCGACGAGAAGATCTACATCCCACTGCCTGACCTGCCCGCCCGCGTGCGCCTGCTCGAACTCTACCTCGGCAAACGCCCGATCACCGACGACGTCCGCTTTGATCAACTGGCCCAACGCCTCGACGGCTATTCCGGCGCCGACATCAAGTACATCTGCGACCGCAGCGCGCTGTTGCCGTTCCTGAAGGCGGTCGCCGGCGGGCAAGAGCAGGAGATCACCCATGCCGTGGTCGAACAGGTGATCGCCGAAACCTCGCGAAGCGTCACCCCCGACATGACCCGCCGCTTCGACGAATGGACGGCCGAGACGCAGGGGGCGGGTGGGTGACGGCATAGGAGTGGGCGTTGCTACGGGGCAGGGTAGATGGCGTAGCGCAATCCGGCGATTCGCGGAAAGCTTTTCGCATCCAAGGTCACCAACTCAAAATCATGATGCACGGCAATCGCCGCGATAAGCAGATCGACCGCGCCGACCGGCGTTCCGGCCGCACGTAGTTGAGCCGCCAGCCTGGCGTGCGTTTGGGCGGCGGCCATGTCGAAGTTGAGGACCGTCATATCCTCCAGCAATTGTTCGACGTAAGCGCGACGTTGCTCGCGCTGCTGGTAGGACGCGCTGGTTTCGACGCCCTGGTAAAGTTCGGACACCGTCAGCGAGGTGACGTACCACCCTTCGTCGCCCCTGCTCCCAATGATGGCATCAAGGTCGAGCCGGCCCCGTTCGATCGCAACGAAGATGGACGTATCTGCTATGACGCCCATGGGTCGCGCGGCACTTCAACCGGCTGGGAATCGATCGCCTTCTGCACATCGTCGGCGAAGCCTTTGTCGACCGGCGGCAGCGAGCGGATCTTCTCGATCAACGTCTGGCCGGTCACTGATGTTTCAGGTTTCGGCGCGACGATTTGCGCAACGACTTCTCCCGCTCGCTCGACGACGAACGACTCCCCGCGATATCGCACGCGGTTGAGGACATCGGAGAGATTGCGGGCCACCTCGGTTGCGGTGATTCGCGTTGCCATGAATCTGATTATCGGATAATCTGATTATCAGATCAAGGACGATTTTTGTCTCAAATTGATGAAATTCTCCATAACGCCTTTGCCCTGGATGAGTTCCGCCTCATGCAACGCGAGGTCATCGAGGACGTCCTACGTGGCAAAGATGTGTTGTGCGTCATGCCCACTGGAGCGGGCAAGTCGCTTTGCTACCAGCTGCCCGCCGTCGTGATGGGCGGGTTGACGATGGTGGTGTCGCCGCTGATCTCGCTGATGGATGATCAGGTTCGGCAACTGCGCGAGCGGGGCATTCCGGCCTTATTTATCAACAGCACGCAGACGCCCGGCGCGCAGCGGGAGGTCATCCAGGAAGTGATGCAGCCGGGCTTCAGCGGGCTATTGTACGTCGCGCCCGAGCGGTTCTTCTCGATGGGCTTTACCGACGCGTTCTCGTCGATCAGCGTGAAGCTCATGGCGGTGGACGAGGCGCATTGCGTCAGCCAGTGGGGCCACGACTTTCGGCCGGAATACTCGCGGCTGGGCGAGGTGCGGCGGCGGCTGGGGACGCCGCCTTGCATCGCGCTGACCGCCACCGCCACCGACGACGTTCGCGAGGACATCATCCACCTGCTCGACCTGCGCGAGCCGGGCGTCGTCGTCACCGGTTTCGACCGCACCAACCTGGCTTACGAGGCCCGCTGCGTCGATCGCGCGAACGAGAAGGACGCGATCCTGCACAAGCTGCTTTCCGAAGAGCGCGGCTCGATCATCGTCTATTGCGCCACCCGCAAGAACGTCGATGCGCTGGCGGCCGAGCTGCAGGGCGTGGTGGGGCGGGACCGGCTGGTCGTCGGCTATCACGCCGGCATGGACGCCGCCGACCGGCAGCGGTCGCAGGAGCAGTTCATGCGCACCAGCGGCGCGATCGCGGTGGCGACCAACGCGTTCGGCATGGGCATCAACAAGCCCGACATCCGCCTGGTGGTGCATTACGATCTCCCCGGCACGCTCGAGGCCTACTACCAGGAGGCCGGCCGCGCCGGGCGCGACGGGCTGCCGTCGGCGTGCGTGCTTATGTATCACTTCGGCGATCGGCTTACGCAGGAGTTCTTCATCGACAAGCTCGGCGAGGGCAACGCCTCCGTTGATCCGGCGCGACTCGCGGAGATGAAATCCCACGCCACCGCCAAGCTCGACCTGATGGTGCGTTACGCCCGCTTCGCCCGCTGCCGCCGCCAGCAGATCCTCGACTACTTCGGCGACGAGTCGCAGGTCGCCGGCTGCAACTGCGACGTCTGCCGCGGCGATCTGGAGCAGGGAGAGGTGAGCGATGAGGTCACGATCATCGTCCGAAAGATCCTCAGCGCCGTCGCCCGCCTGAACGGCCGGTTCGGCGCGGGCATGATCACCGACGTGCTGGCCGGCGTGAGCAGCGATCGCACGCAACGATGGCAGTTGGAGCAACTGGCCGTCTTTGGCGCGCTTCGCGAACACGGCGCGAAGAACGTGCAGCGGATGCTGCACCGCGTGATCGAGGCGGGCCTGGCGCGCCAGCGCGACCCCGACGGCCTTCGCCGGCCGATCGTCGAGATCACGCCCCCGGGCGTGCAGGTGATGAAGGCCGCGCAGAAGCCGCCGGGCATCCTGTCGAACCTCATCCCCGAACGCCGCGCGAGGCGCGCCCGCGTTCGCTCGGTCGAAGTCGTCGATGAAGCGTACCAGGCCGATCCGGAAACGCAGGGGCGTTTTGAAAAGCTCCGCGTTGCCCGTGCCGATCTGGCGCGCGAACACGCATTGCCCGCCTACATCATCTGCAACGACAAGACCCTCGCCGCCATCGCCGCGAAGGTGCCGGCCACACCAGAGGAGCTAGAGATGATCAAGGGCATGGGCCCGCACAAGGTGCGCATGTACGGCCAGAAGCTGCTGGCGGCGATCCGGTAATCCTCGCGCGGCTTGCATTCGTCGGAAATGCTTCGATGATCCGTCGTTTAGCGCCGCGTCTTGACGCGGGATTTATGCGTGACCATTGCGGAGAACCCGCGTCAAGACGCGGCGCTAAACGAATATGCCCAACAAGCGCGCTAAGCCCATCATCGTCGTCATCGGTTCGGTCAACATGGACCTCGTCGTCGAATGTGCCCGCCTGCCCGTTCCGGGCGAGACGATCACCGGTACGCGGTCGGTCACCATTCCCGGCGGCAAGGGCGCCAACCAGGCGGTGGCGGCGGCGAGGCTGGGCGCGGAGGTGTACTTCGTCGGCCGCGTGGGCGACGACGACTTCGGCCGGGTGCTGCGAGACGGGCTGGATCGCGCCGGCGTCAACACGCGATACCTCCGAACCACCCCCGGCGTCGCCAGCGGCACCGCCACCATCGTCGTGCAGGCGGGGGGCGAGAACTCGATCATCCTCGCCCCCGGCGCGAACGGGAAGGTCGCCCCGAGCGACATCGCCGCCGCGGCGCCGATCGTCCGCCGGGCGTCGGCGGTTTTGCTGCAACTGGAGATTCCCGAGACGTCGGTCCGCCGGGCGGTCGAGCTGTGCCGCAAGCACAAGGTCGTGAGCGTGCTCGACCCCGCGCCTGCGCCGCCGCGCGGCTTGGCGGGCGCGTTGTACAAGGTCGACATCCTCAGCCCCAACGAGACCGAGGCCGTCGCCATCCTGGGCATCGACTCGCAGACCCCCGAGGCGATCAGCCGCAAGCTGCTGTCGCGCGGCGCGAAGAACGTGGTGCTGAAGCTGGGCAAGCGCGGCGCGATGCACTCCGACGCGTCGCACGTCATCAGCCACGTTCGCGGCTTCAAGGTCAACGTCGTCGATACCACCGCCGCCGGCGACTCGTTCACCGCCGGGTTGGCGGTTGCGCGTGCCGAAGGCAAGAGCTGGGCCGACGCCATCCGCTTCGCCAATGCCGCCGGCGCGCTGGCCTGCACGACGTTCGGCGCTCAGCCGTCGATTCCGCGCCGGGCGGAGGTGCTGCGGTTGTTAAAAAAAGGCTGAACGCCAAGACGCCGAGGGGCCAAGAAGAAATGGCAGAACAGTGTCACCCTGGGGAGGGGGCGCCGAAAGGTCTACCCGCAATCGAGTAGATGCTTCGGCATACCTCAGCAGCATGATCCTTCTTCTTAGTCCCTCGGCGTCTTGGCGTTCAGCTTTTTACTTGAGTCGCGCAACGATCTGATCGCGCGGCACGGCCGATTGTTCGCCGGTTGTCATGTTCTTCAGCACGACGGTGTTCGACGTCAGTTCGCTGTCGCCGACCGTAATGGCGAACGCGGCCTTTTCGCGGTCGGACATCTTGAACTGCGCCTTCACGGACTTGCCCGACAGGTCCATATCCACCGCGATGCCGGCCGCCCGAAGGTCGGCGGCGAGCTGGTGGTTGTGAGCACGCGCGGCGTCGCCGTGGGCGACGAGGAAGACCAGCGGCTTCCCGTCGATCGGCAGTTGCGTGCCCTGTGCTTCGAGCGCGATGAGCAGGCGTTCAAGCCCTGAGCCAAACCCCACACCCGGCGTCGGCCGACCGCCGAGCATCTCGACGAGGTTGTCGTAACGTCCGCCGCCGCCGATCGCGTTCTGCGCACCGAGGCCGCCGGCGGTCACTTCCCAGAGCGTCTCGGTGTAGTAGTCGAACCCGCGGACGAGCCGCGGGTCGACCTGGAAGCTCAGCCCCGCGCGCTGCAGGCCGGCGATGACGACGTCGAAGTGCCTCTTCGATTTGTCGCTCAGGGAGTCGATCGCGCTGGGGGCGCCTTCGCATGCGGCCTTGTCCGGCTCGGCCTTGCTGTCGAGGATGCGCAGCGGGTTTTGCTCCAGCCGCCGCTGGCTGTCGGCGGTGAGTTGGTCCTTTTTGGGGGTGAGGAACTCTACCAGCGCGTCGCGGTAGCGATCCTTCGACTCGCGATCGCCGAGCGAGTTGACGTTCAGCGACAGCTCTTTCACGCCGCATCGTTTGTAGAACTCCATTTGCAGCAGGATGCACTCGACGTCCTGCTCAGGCTCGGCGATGCCGAAGGCCTCGGCGCCGAACTGGTGGTGCTGGCGCAGCCGGCCTTTCTGCGGCCGTTCGTGGCGGAAGTTCGGGCCGATGTAGTAGACCTTCGTCCGCGCGCCCTGGTCGTTCAGATACCCCGCCTCGATCACCGCCCGCACGGCAGCGGCGGTGCCCTCGGGACGAAGCGTGACCAGATCGCCGTCGCGGTCGGCGAACGTGTAGGTCTCCTTGCGGACCAGGTCGTTCGTCTCGCCCACGCCGCGATGAAACACCTCGGCGCTCTCGAGCACCGGCGTGCGGATCTCGCCGTAGTTGAACAACGTCGCCACCTCGCGCGCGATGCGCTCCACGGCGATCCAACGCGGCGATTGCGACGGGAGGATGTCTTCGAAACCCTTGAGCGATTGGATGGCCATCGTGCTGTCCTGTAATTGCGACGCCTGCGTTGCCTATTTCCGCGGATAACGGAATGGGCGACGCAGGCGTCGTTGCTACGAAGTTCGTCGGACGTGGGGGCGTCCTAGTCTTCCTTCTTCTCCGGTTCCACTTCCGTGATCTTGGCGGTCTCGAGGATCTTGTCGATCGCCTTGAGTTCGCGGAGGCGGACGTACAGCGTCTGGAGCGAGCCTTCGCTGGCCATCTGCTGCTTGAGCTTTTCCGGGCGAACCTGACGCTGGGCGGCGATGGCGGCGATGTTGCCGTTCAGCTCGCCTTCGGTCACGTCGATCTCCTGGTCGTTGGCGACCTTCTGGAGGATGAAGAACAGCTTCAGTTCGCGGACCGCCTCGTCCTTCGCGCCGCCGCGGAGGTTTTCGAGGTTGGCGATGATCTGGTCTTCCGGCACGCCGCGCTGCAGCAGGTCCATCGCGCGGCGTTGCACGATGCGGCCTTCCTGCTTCGTCGACAGCTTGGTCGGCAGGTCGAAGCTCACGCCGTCCAGGAGCGCCTTGGCGACCTGGTCGCGCATGTTGTTCTGGATGTCGTTCTTGACGCGGGCTTCCATCTCCTCGCGGAGGGCGTCGTTGAGCTGCTGCTCGTTCTCAAACCCGAGCTGCTCGAGGAACGACGCGTCGATCTCGGCGAGTTCGAGCTGGCGGACGTCCTTGATCTTGAACTCGACCTGCACGTCCTTGCCCTTGAGCTTTTCGGTCGGGTGGTTTTCGCCGGCGTTGATGTTGATAGTCTTGACGTCGTCGATCTTGGCGCCGGCGAGCTGGGCCGGGAGGTCGTCGATCTTGATCGCCATGACCGTGCCGCCCTTGACCTTCAACTGCATGTCGTGCTGGTGCAGCACCTCTTCGCCGTCGAGCTTCACGTGCACGTCGGCGGCGATGACGTCGCCTTCCTGGATGCCGCGGTCTTCGACGGGGAGGAGCGTTCCCTGCTGTTCACGCAGGTTTTGCAGCGCCTGGGCGACGTGCTCTTCGTTGATGACGATCTTGGGCTTCTTGATTTCGAGGCTCGACAGGTCGGGCAGCGCGAATTCGGGCTGCACTTCGATGGAGAAGCTGTAGGTCAGCGGGCCGGATTCCGGCAGCTTGATCTCGGCTTCCTTCTCGAACGACGGTTCGCCGACGACCTGAAGGTTGTTCTTTTCAATCGCCTGCTGGTAGCTCTCCTGGAGGAGCGTCTTGGTGACGTCGTCACGGACGGCCTTGGTGAAGCGCTTTTCGAGCAGCTTCTGCGGCACCTTACCAGGACGGAAGCCCGGAAGGGCGGCCTGGCCCTTGAGGTCCTTGAACTGCTTGGCGATGGTTTCGCTGATGCGGGCTTCGGGGATCTCGACGGTCACCTTCTTCGTCGCCGGCCCGGCGTCTTCGACGCTGATCGGGTAAACGAACTCGGCTTCTTCCTGTTGTGCTTCGGCGACGGCGCTATCAGCCATGATGTCCTCACTCGATATAAAACAATGATCGCGCCATTACCGGCGCGAGCGAGCCCCGCATGATATTGGCCGCGCCATCGATTTGCAATCCGCGGAAATGGGCATTTTCAGGGTGTTTATAGGGATAGTGGAGACAAACCAAATCGCGCTTCTACAGCCGCCGCGCAGCGCGTGGGGAGAAATTCGTATTTTTCGTAACCTCCTTTTGTTGAATGACTTGGATTCGAAAAACGGGTGTGCCTTGCGCACGTGAGCTGCCCCGATTGATGTGGACTGACTCCGAAAATCGTTATTTCAGCTTCGACCCGTTCTCGTTTCTCTCCATTCTTGACAACGTTCGGCTTGCCCTGCTTGCGTTGTCGAACCTAGGGCAACGAACGGAATGTTGTAGCTGCGACGCCTGCGTC
>JBBCIV010000079.1:0-11349 GCA_037189665.1 Phycisphaerae bacterium
CCATCAGTACGTAGTCGGCGATCCAGATCGGGATCCTTTCGTCGTTGACCGGATTGATCGCATACGCGCCGGTGAAGACGCCGGTCTTATCCTTCGCGTCCTGCATTCGGTCGCGCTCGGATTTGCTCTTGGCCGCCGCGCGATAGGCTTCGATCGCGGGCTTTTGCTCGGCGGTGGTGATGACGTCGACCAACGCGTGTTCGGGCGCCAGCACCATATACGTCGCGCCGAACAGCGTATCAGGACGGGTGGTGAAGACGGTGATGGCTGGCAGATCCTGGGTCGTGGGTCGTGGGTCGCGGGTCGTCGCATCCGTTCCGCCCTCCGGCCGCCGCCCCCCGACCTCCGTTCCGTCAATCTCAAAATCAACCTCCGCCCCGATCGACTTTCCGATCCAGTTGCGCTGCATTTCCTTCAGCGAGTCGGTCCAGTCGAGCGCGTTCAGGTCTTCCAGCAGGCGGTCCGCGTAGGCGGTGATGCGGAGCATCCATTGGCGCATCGGGCGGCGTTCGACCGGAAAGCCGCCGACTTCGCTCTTGCCGTCGATCACTTCTTCGTTCGCCAGCACCGTGCCCAGGGCCGGGCACCAGTTCACGGGCACCTCATCGGTGTACGCCAACCGCTGCCCGTCGATGATGCCGCGGCGTTCGCCGGGGTCGAAGCTGCTCCACTTGCGATACGTATTCACATCGCCGCTGATCGCCTCCATGCCTTCCTGCACGGGGTTGATGTGGATCGATCCGTCCGGGGCCACGACGAGGTTGTCGTTCTCCAACTCCGCAATCAGATGTCCGATCGGCTTGGCCTTGTTGTCGAACGGATCGAAGTAGCTGTTGTACAGTTGCAGGAAGATCCACTGCGTCCAGCGGTAGTATTTCGGGTCGGTGGTGTCCACCTCGCGGTCCCAGTCGTAGCTCAGGCCGAGCGACTGGATCTGCTTGCGGAAGTTTTTGATGTTGGCTTCGGTGGTGATGCGCGGGTGCGTGTTCGTCTTCACCGCGTACTGCTCTGCCGGCAGGCCGAAGGCGTCCCAGCCCATGGTGTGCAGCACGTTGTAGCCGTTGTGGCGGTAATAGCGCGAGACGATGTCGGTGGCGGTGTAGCCTTCCGGATGCCCCACGTGCAGTCCCGCGCCTGACGGATACGGAAACATGTCGAGGATGTACTTCTTCGGACGATCCCCCGCCTCCTGCGGGTCCAGCGCGCGGAAGGTCTTGTTCTCCAGCCAGTATCGCTGCCACTTCTTCTCGACGCTGTTGGGGTTGTAAGGCATAGGAACCCCACAGTTTACTCGAAATGACAGAGGGGTCGAGCGGCGGGGAATGCCGAATGTCGAGTGTCGAAATTCGGGCGTCTACCACGGCTGTGTGGTGATGACCCATTGCATGAACACGCAAGACAGCGCCCATATCCCACCGCCCACGATAAAGAGCGTACCAATGGTTCGCGTGAACCATTTTCCGAACGTGGTAGCGGGGGGCGGGCACTTGCCGAGACGTATCAGACTATTCACACCCCACGCATAGGCAATCACCTGGCAGGCCAGCACTGCGGTAAAGGTCCAGTATTGGGCAGGCTGGGGTGGACGTGTGCCGGCGAAGATGAGCCCAAACGTCAGCAATGGAATGCCGTATAAACTCGCCGGCATCGCCAGCGTGCAGATGAGCAGCGTCAGCGACGGGCGACGACGAGCAGCGGGTGTTGCGTTGAACATACCTGCGCCTACCCAATCGTCGGCCGCCACCACACGGGTTGGGGTTGGCCTTTGGGCGAGCGGGGGCGCTTGGCGCGTTGCACGTCGGCGAGGTGCCAGTGATACAGCCCCTCGGTGACGCCTTGACCGGGGGTGACGCGGTCGATGATCGCGCTGCCGACGATCACGCCGCGGGGCAGGTCCTCCGGAAAGATCCGCAGTGCCTCGGCCAGTTCCAGCATCCACGGCGGGGTGTCGCGGGGCAGTTCCAGGTCGCTCGACCACACCCTCGCCGGCGGCGCTTTAACGCTCAGGAGCGATCCCTTCACCTTCGCCTTGGCGGCGTAAATCCAGAACCGCTCGCCGACGATCGTCGTCGGCCGCGAGCGATACTCGATCGTCTTGATCCCCCGAAGGATCAGTTCGGCGTAAGGTTGTCGAATGGAAAGGGCGAGCATGGTCTTCACTTCATTTATCGGAGGAACGCGACGCCACATTCATTCAGATTCTGGTGGCACGGGTTTTTAACCCGTGTTCAGGCGATTTTATCCACGGGTTGAAAATCCGTGCCACTGAAAAAATGGTTGGCCGTTCGTCACCGGAGAACGAGCGGGGAGAAGACGTACTCCGCATCCCCTGGGCTCGTCTCATATCGGCGTCACATCGCGGAACTTCCGGACGCGGGGTTTGAAATCGCCGGTGATGAGGCGGGCGCCGGCGGATTGGAAGATGTAGGTGTAGATCCAGTTGGTCATCACGCGCGATTTTGAGCGGAACGTGATGAGGAACATCAGGTGAACGACGGACCAGAGCAGCCACGCGAACACGCCGGTGAACTTCCAGCCCTTGATGTCGGCGACGGCCTTCGCCTTGCCGATCGTCGCCATGCTGCCCTTGTCCCAATAGGCGAAGGGAATGCGGTCGGCGGGGCGGACGTTGGAGAGGATCTCCTGGCGGATGATCTTGGCGACGTGCGCGCCCATCTGCATGGCGGCGGGGGCGACGCCGGGGACGGGCTGTTTGGATTCGCCGCAGGTGGCGCTGGCAAGATCGCCGGCGACGAAGATGTACGGATGGCCGGGCACGGAAAGATCGGCGTTGACGACCACCCTGCCGGCGCGGTCAAGCTCAACGCCCAGCGTCTTGCCCAAGGGTGACGCCGACACGCCCGCCGCCCAGACGATGTTGTTGGCGTCGATGCGCTCTTCGCCGATTTTCACGCCATACTCGTCCACCTCGGTGACGCGTGATTTCAGCCGCACCTCGACGCCAAGCTTCTCGAGGTCGCGATGAGCCTTGGCGCTGAGGTCGGGATGGAACGTCTTGAGCACTCGGTCGTTGGCCTCCACGAGCATGACGCGCGCGGTGGCTGTATCGACGTAGCGGTAATCTTTCTGGATCTCCTTGACCGCGATCTGCCTGAGCGCGCCCGCCATCTCCACCCCGGTGGGTCCGCCGCCGACGACGATGAAGGTGAGCTTGGCCTTTCGCGCCGCCTCGTCCAGCTCGTTCTCGGCCTCCTCAAACGCCAGCAGGATGCGCTTGCGGATGAGCAGGGCGTCGTCGATGGTCTTCAGGCCGGGGGCGCGATCGGTCCAGCCGTCCTGTCCGAAATAGGAATGCGTGGCGCCCGACGCGATGACGAGATAATCAAAATCGATCTCCTGCGTCCCGCCGATGCAGAGGCACTTGCGGTTAAGGTCGATCGACTGAACCTCCGCCAGCACGCATTCGACGTTCTTTTGCTTGCGCAGGATCGAGCGGATCGGAAACGCGATGTCCGCAGGCGACAATGCTGCCGTGGCGACCTGGTAGAGCAGCGGTTGAAAGAGATGGTAGTTGTGCTTGTCGATCAGCGCGACGTTGACCGGCACGTCCGCCAGCCCCCGCACCACCCGTAATCCTGCAAACCCGGCTCCGATGACGACAACATTGGGACGGCGGGGCGTGGCGACGGACATCGGTCTTCCCTCGGTGAAGAAACGTTCGATACGCGTTGCGTGACGAGTGATGCGCGAAACAAAATGCGCGTCGTTCACGTATCACTCGTCACGTGCCACGCGAATCACGCGCCAGCGTGCGCCGCCTCGTCCTGGGCGATGGCGTGCGATTCGCGGGCCTTCTTGCTGACCTTCTCGGTAAGGGTCTGCACGACGTAGTACAGCACCGGGATGAACAGCACACCGAGGATTGTAGCCCCAAGCATCCCGCCGACCACCGCCGTTCCGAGGGCTTGGCGACTATTGGCGCCGGCGCCGGAGGCGAGCATCAGCGGCACGCAGCCGAGGATGAACGCGAAACTGGTCATCAGGATCGGGCGGAAACGGGTGACCGCCGCCTCGATCGCGGCTTCCTTCACGCTGAGCCCGCCCAGCCTGCCGGCGCGGGCGAACTCGACGATCAGGATCGCGTTCTTCGCCGCCAGGCCTACCAGCAGCACCAGGCCGATCTGGGTGAAGATGTTGTTGTCCAACCCACGAAGGATGAGGAACGTCATCGCGCCGATGATCGCCAGCGGAATCGATAGCGCCACGCTGAACGGCAGCGACCAGCTCTCATACTGGGCGGCGAGAATCAGGTACACCACCAGGATGCCCAGCGCGAATACCACTGCAGCCTGGCCGGCGGTCTTGCGTTCCTGGAAGGAGACGCCCGACCACTCGACGCGCATCCCGTTGCTCTTCACATGGTTGAACACGCCTTCGACGGCGTTCATCGCCTGCATCGACGAGATGCCCACGCCCGGCTCGCCCTGCACGGTGGCGGCCTGGTCCATGTTGAAGCGTTCGACGCGCTCGGGGCCGTACGATCGCTCGACCTTGGCGACCGATCCCATCGGCACCATGCTGCCGTTGGGGTGGCGGATCTCCAGCTTGAGCACGTCCTCGATCGCGCTGCGGTATTTGCTGTCGGCCTGCACGTTCACCTGATAGGTGCGGCCGTCGTAATTGAAGTCGTTGACGTAGGCCGAGCCCATCGATGCCGACAACGTATCGAACACCCGCGACGGGGGGATGCCCAGGCGGATGACCTTCTCGCGGTCGATGTCGACGAAATACTGCGGCACGCCCGCGCGGAACGAACTGAAGACGTTGCGGATCTCGTGGTTCGTCGCCGACGCGCCCATGAGCGCGCCGGTGGTCTGCTGGATCTGCTCGCGCGTCACCTCCGGCGCGGCCAGGATTCGCATGTCAAACCCTGCCGACGTGCCAAGACCCGGAATGGGCGGGAACTGGAACGTGAAGCTGAAGGCTTCCTTGATCCCCATCAGCTTGCCTTGCACCTCGCCTCGCATTTTTTCGATGGTGCGTCCTCTGGGCAGTCGTTCCTCCCAGGGTTGAAGCGTGGCGAAGACCGTGGCCTTGTTCGACCCGTTGCCGGCGATGATCGAGAAGCCGGGCAGGCCGGTATTAAAGCTTACGCCGTCGGTGTTGGTCATGATGTCGGCGACCCGGTTCACCACTTCCACCGTTCGCTCCTGGCTGGCGGCGTCGGGGAGCTGGATGTTGGTCACGAAGAAGCCGTTGTCCTCCAGCGGCAGGAAGCCCGTGGGCACCTTCTGAAGCAGGAAGTACGTCACCACCATGATGAGGGCGAAGCCAGCCAGCGACAGCGGCGCAAACCGCACGAGCTGACTGATGACCAGGCGGTACTGATCGGTCACCCAACCGAAGATGGCGTTGAAGTTGCGGTTGAACCAGTTGGGCTTGTGATCCTTCTTGTGCGGCTTGAGGAACACCGCCGACATCGCGGGCGAGAGCGTCAGGGCGTTCACCGCACTGAGAAACGTGCTGGCGGCGATCGTGAGGGCGAACTGGCGATACAGTTCGCCCGTGATGCCCCCGAGCATTGCCGCCGGGACGAACACGCTCATCAGCACCAGCGAGATGGCGATGATCGGGCCGAACACCTCGCTCATCGCGCGGATCGTCGCTTCCTTCGGCGCAAGGTGGTGAACGGTCATGTTTCGTTCGACGTTTTCAACGACGACGATCGCGTCGTCCACGACGATGCCGATCGCCAGCACCAGGCCGAACAGCGTCAGCAGGTTAATGCTGAAGCCGAACATCTGCATGATCGCGAACGTGCCGATCAGCGACACCGGGATGGTGATCAGCGGGATGAGCGTCGCCCGCCACGACCCGAGGAACACCAGCACCACGATGATGACCAGCGCGATGGCCTCGTACAGCGTCTTGTACACCTCTTTGATCGACGCCTTCACGAACTCGGCGGTGTCGTAAATGGTGTAGACGTCGACGCCGGGCGGGAAGCGGCCTTCTTTTTTGAAGGCTTTCATTCGTTCGGTCACCGTATCGGCGATGGCGACGGCGTTGGCGCCCGGCTGCTGGTAGACCAGGATCGTGGCGCTGGGCTTGCCCTTCAGGCGCGAGCCCGTGTCATACGAACGGGCGCCCAGCTCCACTTCTGCCACTTCTTTCAGCCGCGTGATGCGCGAGCCCGCGGTTTTGACGATGATGTTTTCGAACTGTTCCTTGGTGGTGAGGCGGCCCTGCGTGCTGAGGATGTATTGGAAGTTCGTCCCGTCGGGCGCGGGCGGCTGGCCGACCGAGCCGGCGGCGACCTGTACGTTCTGCTGGCGAAGGGCATCGACGATTTCGGTCGTCGACAGTTCGCGTGCTCGCAGCTTGGCGGGATCGAGCCAGATGCGCATCGAGTAGTCTTTGACCGGAATGACGTTTACGCCGCCCACGCCCGGCACGCGGCTCAGGTCGTCGCGCAGCTTCTGGTTGACGAAGTTGGAGAGGTACAGGTCGTCGTACGAATCCTTGTGTGCGTCGTCCTGCGCGCTGAAAGACAACACCTGCACGATGCTGGTCGATTGCTTGCGCGTGGTGATGCCTTGCCGCTGCACTTCCTGGGGCAAACGCGGGATGGCGGTGGCGACGCGGTTCTGCACGAGCACCGAGGCGATGTCGACATCGGTGCCGAGCTCGAAGGTGATGTCCAGCGCGTACGAGCCGTCGGAGTTGGAGCTGGAGGACATGTAGATCATGCCCTCGACACCGTTGACCTCCTGCTCGATCGGCTGGGCGACGGTGTCGGCAACCACCTGCGCGTTGGCGCCGGGATAACGGCCTTCCACGCGGATGACGGGGGGCGTCACCTCGGGGTATTGCGAGATCGGCAGCCCCATGTACGCGGCGAAGCCTGCGATCACGATCAGGATGGAGATGACCGTCGCGAAGATCGGCCGGTTAATGAAAAAGAAACTGAACATCGAATCCTCAATTCAAACCCGCGTGTGCGACCGGGATCGCATAACACACGGGAAGGCCCTGAAGGGCACAGGCACGCCACTGGGCGATCCGCCGCGCACACCGCGCGAACGGATGTGATTTTGCTGCCTCTTTACCGATTGGCTTCCACAGGTTGGGTTGCGGGTTGGGTGGCCGGCATCGTGCTGGCCGGCAGTGCCGGCGGGGCGTCGAAGACCGGGGTGACCGGTTCCTCCGCTCGTACGCGCAGCAGACCGTTGAATATCACCTGGTCATCCGGTTCCAGCCCACTGATGATGCGCCGGTAAGCCCCGGCGAGAGGGCCTGCCTTCACCGCACGCCGCATCGCCACTTCCCGGCCGTCCTTGTTCTTTTCGACCACGTAGACGAACTCGCCTCGCTGGTCCGCCTGGACGGCGACGTCGGGCACGAGCGTCGCGTTGACCGAGCCCATGATGGTTCGGACGCGCACGTACAGGCCCGGCGCGATCTGCTTGTCGGGGTTTTCGAAGATGCCTCGCACGCCGAACGTCGCGGTGCTCGGGTCGACGGTGTTGTCGCCCGCGATCACCTTGCCGGCGCGCGAATAGCCGGCCTCGTCCGCCATGCCCAGTTCGACCACGATCGGCGGCATATTGCCGGAGCGATCGGTGCGGGACTGGGGGTTCTTGCGGATGTAGTCGAGGAACTCGGCTTCGGACACCTGGAAATCGACGTAGATCTCGTCGTCGTTCACGATCGTGGCGAGGATCGGCTGGTTGACGCTCAGCAGCGTGCCCTCGTCGACCAGGTTCCGGCTCACCCGGCCGGCGATCGGGGCGCGGACCTCGGTGAACTCGAGGTTCAGCCGCGCCTCGTTCAGAGTCGCCTCCGCCACGCCCACCTCGGCGACCGCCAGATCGTACGCGGCCTGACGGTCGATGAGTTCCTGCTCGCTGGCAGCCTGCTGGGCGGCCAGCCGCTTGACGCGTTCCAGGTTTGCCGTGGTGCTGGCGACGGTGGCCTGCTTGCCCTTCAGGTCGGCCTCTGCACGTTGAACCGCGACCTTGTATGGCCGTTGGTCGATGACAAACAGGAGGTCGCCTGCCTTCACCTGCGTATCGGCCCGGAACAGGATGCGTTCCAGATATCCTGCCACGCGGGGCCGAACTTCGGTTTCCTTCACCCCGCGCGTAATGCCGTTATACAAAAGATAGTTGGTCACCTCTTGTTGTACGGGCTTCACCACCGACACCTCGGGGGGCGGTGGAACAGGGGGAGCCGGAGGCTCGCCGCAGGAAATCGAGAAAAGGGGCAAAAACAGGGTCGAGAGCAGCATTGCGGGATGCCGCAACGGGGAAAGTACGCGCATAGAACTCAGTTTTATGCCTGCGGCCCGAACAAGGCAAACAGAGAAAGGTTGTTACGACAGGGTTTTACATTCAATTAATTCATAACGGTGTTTTCCATAAATCCGGTTTTGTGGCACGCCGGTTGCCGTAGGTCCCTCGCTTGTGACCGAGCCGGGACGTTTCCGGCAAAACGGTTGGTACGAGCGCAGCAGTTGCGCGGCGGAGCCGCCAAAAGTGCGCGGAGCGAACGAGACTCGGCGTCTGCACGAAGGATCGCGATATGGCACTCACGAGCGCGCTATTTACGGGGTTGTCGGGCCTGAACGTCAACCAGACCCGGTTGAACGTGATCGGCAATAACATTGCCAACGCCAACACCGTTGCCTTTAAGAGCAGCCGAGCGCTGTTTACCCCCCAGTTCTACATCACCGAAGGCGCCGGCGGGCCGCCGAACGATGACTTTGGCGGGGCGAACCCCTCGCAGCGCGGCCTGGGCGCTACCGTCAGCGCGATCGAAAAAGATTTCGCCCAAGGCACGCTGGAGACGACAGGTAAGGCCACCGATATGGCCATCGACGGGTCGGGGTTCTTCATTGTCGAAGGCGCGAATCGCCGCTACACCCGCGATGGCTCGTTTACGCGCAACCCGGACAACCATCTCGTAACCCAGCGAGGCGACTACGTCATGGGCTATGGGGCGGACGAGAACGGAAACATCCTCGAAGGCTCGCTGACGCGACTCATCGTTCCCACCGATGCCGAGATGGAGGCGCTGGCCACCACGTCGGTCGGCCTGCGGGGCAACATGAACGCCTCCGGAGATGTGGCGGCAGGCGCGAGCGTGCTGAGCAGCGCTCCGCTGATCTCGATTTCGACCGGCCTGCCGATCACTGACGAGACGCCGCTGTTGAGCGACGTCTCGCTCGACGGCACAACGCCGCTGTTCAACGGTTCGACCACGCCGCCTGACAAGCTGACGCTCGCCGGCAAGAAGGGCGGCCGAAACCTCTCGCCGCTGGAGTTCGAGATCACGCCGACGTCGACCGTCGCCGATCTGGTGGACTACTTCAATCAGGGCCTGCAGATCAAGACCGACGAAACCAGCCCCGCCGGCTTTAGCCCCCCCGGCATCGCGGTTGACCCTGCCACCGGCGCCCTGAAGATCACCGGTCAGCCCGGCAAGGAAAACGCCCTGTCGCTCGGCGGGACCGCCTTCAAGTCCACCAACCCGAACATGACGCTCACCTTCGGCGACGATGCCACCAGCAATCCCATCGGCGAAAGCGTCACCACCAGCTTTGAGGTTTACGATTCTCTCGGCAACCCTGTTACGGTTGACGTGACGGCCTATCTCGCCGAGACGACCGACGCCGGCACGACCTGGCGATTCATCGCCTCCAGCCCCGACAACACCCGCGCTCAGCAGTTCACCCCCGGCGCTGTCGGGCCGACCGATTATTACGGGGCGATCCTCACCAGCGGTACGCTGACCTTCGATAACAATGGCTTGCTCGTCGGCACCACCGGCACGACGGTGACGCTCGATCGCTCCTCGACTGGCGCGACGCCCCAGCAGACCGTCAACCTCGATTTCAGTTCGATGACCGCGCTGGCCACGCGGACCAGCAGCCTTGCACTTGATAGGCAGGATGGCTTTGCCACCGGCGCGCTAAACGGGTTTGAGGTCGGCCCGAACGGCGTCATCACCGGCTCGTTCAGCAACGGGCAGACGCGAGCGCTTGGCCAACTCGTGTTGGCGCAGTTCGACAATCCGAACGGCCTGGTGGACGATGGCAGCAATCTTTACGCCCCCGGCGCCAACTCCGGCACGCCGATCCTCGGTGCGCCCATGGAACTGAACGCCGGCGCAGTGCGATCGGGTTCCCTCGAATTGAGCAACGTCGATCTGAGTCGCGAATTCATCAACATGATCATCTCGAGCACCGGCTTCACCGCTGCCAGCCGGGTGATTACGACGAGCGATCAGTTGATCTCGGAACTGTTGAACACCACCCGCTAACGCGCGCGGGCGGGAATGATTCTCCAGCCCTCGCGACAGGTGTTTATTCTGCTGTCGCGAGGGCGCTTTGAATAAGGAGGAGCCAGGGAGTCAGGAGTCGGGAGCCAGAAGAAGAAAGACGAGAAGGTCGTGTCTTTTTCTCTTGGCTCCTGGCTCCTGGCTCCTACGAAACTATGATCCAACTCACTCGTCTCAACGGCCAGCCGTTCGTCATCAATGCCGACAAGATTCGTTACGTCGAGCAGACGCCGGATACGGTGATCTGCACCGATCACGGCGACAAGATGATGGTGAAGGAGACGATGTCAGAGGTCATCCGTCGGGCGATCGAGTATGCACGGCTGGTCCGGCGTCCGATAACGGACTGACGCGATGCTCGGGCGGCCCGATAGCCGATAGCTTCTTTGCGCAGGCACGTGAAAGGAAGCCATGTCGGACAAGGCCGAGAAAAAAGATGACCACGCCAAAGAAGGCGGCGAGAAGAAGAAGGCCGGGATCGGCGCGCTGTTGACCAGGATGCCGGTGGTGCTCGGCGGCGTGATGATCGTCGAGGCGCTGGTTCTGTTCGCAGGCTTCAAGATGATCGCGGGCGGTCCCACGCAGGCGATCGCCGATGTGAACCTCGAAGAAGGCGCGGACGCCGCCCACGGCGACGGTCACGGAGATGGGGGCGACGGCGCGCCGGGAAAGATCGACCCAAAGAAGCCGGTCGAACTGGAAGTGGTGAGCCTGAAGGCGTCCAATAAGCAGTCCGGCCGGACGTTCTTTTACGACGTGCAGATCAAGGCGGTCGTTAAGGCGGGGGTGTCCGAACGAGTAAAATCGGCAATCTCGGACAGAGGGGGCTTGATTCAGGACCGCATTCGAACGATCATTGCGCAGTCGGAACCTGCGAAACTGCAGGGCGAATCCGAGCCGGGCCTGGAGACGCTCAAGCGTCAGGTGAAGTACCAGCTCGACGAGATCATCGGCGAAGGCTTTGTCGATGAGGTGCTCGTCCCCCGCTGCACGCCGTTCAGAACGGATTTCTGAATAGCGGCTTTGCTCACCCAGGCTGGCAGGCGA
>JBBCIV010000080.1:0-4202 GCA_037189665.1 Phycisphaerae bacterium
GCCTACAGCGGCAATCGTGCCGTGCGCGTGACCGATGCGCTGGACCAGCAGACCAACTACTCCTACGACTACGACCGGGTGAAACGCGAATACACCGTCGTCATCCGCACCCCGGAGAACCGCCGCACCGAGCGCCGCTACGACGCCGATGGCCGTGTGTTGAAGGAGGAAGTGGGCGACCGCGTGACCACGCAGTTGATCAAGGACGGCGAGTACGTGGACATCGTCATCGACGAACGCGGCGGCAGGACCCGCACGGAATACGACGCCAACCGCAACCCGGTCAAGGTGATCCATCCGGACGGCAGCCAGACCCGCAGCAAGTACGACGGCACCTACGGCAACCTGCTGGAACACACGGATGAACGCGGCATCCAGAGCAAGTACGAGTACGACGCCAAGGGCCGCCTGGTCCGCCAGACCGAGGCGTTGGGCCTGCTCGAGCAGCGCATCACCGAATACGCGTACGACGAACACGGCCAGCGCATCCGCCAGACGGTGAAGGGCCAGACCAGCGAGCAGGACGCCACCGCCACGTGGGAATACGACGCCTACGGCAACGTACAGAAAGCCACCGACGCCGAAGGCCACGCAACGACCTACACCCACCACGTCACCGGCGCGGTGCTCACACGCACGGATGCGAGGGACCACATCTGGACATCGGAAGTGGATGCGGCCGGCCGCGTGACGGCCACTACCGATCCGCTCGGCCACGGCAGCAGCATGGAGTACGACAAGGTGGGCAACCGCATCGCCGTCACCGATGCCTTGGGCCACACCACGACCTACGAATACGACGCGCTGAACCGGCTCATCAAGACCACCGATGCACTCGGCCACATCACCTCGACCACATACAGCACTGACGGTCTGCTTCTGACAGAGACGAACGAGACCGGCGCGACGACGACCTACAGCTACGACAACGACGGCCGGCTGACCAGCATCACGGACCCTGCTGGCGACGTGATCGGCACGGAATACGGCACGCTGGCCAATGGCCTGGCGGGCCTGCTGACGGCGACGATCTATCCGACTTACCGCGAGGAATACCGCTACGACCCGCGCGGTAGAAGGACGCAGACCATCCAAGTGCTGCCGGCCAGCGGCAGCACGCCGGAAGTGCGCTTGATCCAGAGTACCGGTTACGACGGCGTAGGCAATCGCATCGCCGACACCGATGCAGCGGGCCGCGCAACGTTGTTCGAATACGATGCGCTGAACCGTCTCACGAAGACGACCGATGCCAATGCGGGCATCACCCAGTACGGCTACGACACACAGGACAACCTGACCAGTGTCACGGATGCGAACGGCAACACGCACGTCTTCACCTACGACAAGACCAGTCAGGTCAGGACGGAAGCACGCCCCTCCGGCGCGACGATCCACTACGAATATGACGCCACCGGCAACCTGACCCGGCGCACCAGCCCGAATGGCGAACGCCGCCAGTTCGACTATGACGCGGCAGGCCGCAAGACCAACGAGCGCCACTACCCGAAGGATGCCACCGAACCGAGCCAGAGCATCGTCTACAGTTACGACGCCAGGAATGCACTCAGTGGTTACACCCAAACTGGCGATACCGTCTCATCGGCCAGCTATGAATACGACGCCAAAGGCCAGAAGACCAAGGAAACCGTCACTTATGGCGAAGGGCAAGACGCCCTCCGCCTGACCACGGAAACCAAGTACCTCGCCACCGGCCAGAAGGAGGGCTTTATCTATCCGGATGGCACGCAGGTTGCGTATGCCTACACCAGCAACGGCCTGCTGAACTCCGCAACGCTGCCTAACGACGGCGGCACAATCCAGTGGCAGACGTACCAATGGCAGCAGCCGGCTAGAATCACGATGCCAGGTGCTGTTCGTACGTTGGCCTATGATGCCCTACAGCGCCCAATCCATATCAAGAGCCAAGCCATCGGTCAAGGCACGCACGAGGCACCGGTAGGTGCCCTCATCATGGACTACCGCTACACCTACGACGTCGCGGGCAACGTCACCCAACGGGAAACCGAGGAAGGCGCATATCAGTACGGTTACGACCTGATTGATCACCTCACCAGCGTCACGCCGCCCGCCAATCTGCAACAGCCCCCGGCCAACCCGGAAGCAGACAAGCTGCCAATAGAGGCCTACAGCTACGACCCGGTGCACAACCGCCTGAGCAGCCAGCATCAACCGGGGCTGTGGCAATACAACCAGGACAACCAGCTTCAAGGCTATGGCATTGGTGCCGAGCGCCGAACCTATACGTACAACGCGAACGGCCATACGGCTACGGAAGTCACTGGCGATCCGACCACGAAGACCCGCGAGTTCATCTACAACGCCGCCGAACGCCTGACCGAGATCAAGGACAACAGCCAGACCATCGGCGAATACCAGTACGACCCAATGGGGCGGCGGATCAAGAAGCAAACCCAAGAAGGCACGACGTGGTTCCTGTATGCCGATGAGGGCTTGATCGCGGAACTGGATCAGACGGGCAATCCGACACGGTATTACGGCTGGAAGCCGAGGGGGCTGTGGGGTACGGATCCACTGTGGTTGGCCGAAAAGGCAAGCAGCACTTGGCAGGCCCACATCTACCACAACGACCATCTATGGACGCCGCAGCGGCTCATCGACCACGAGGGCAACACAAAGTGGAGTGGAAGGACGGAAGCCTTCGGCAAGACCGAAGCCATCGTCAACACCATTGACAACCCGTTGAGGTTTCCCGGGCAGTATTTTGATGTCGAATCAAAGCTGCATTATAACTTTCATAGATATTATCGCTTTGATTCGGGTACCTACGTGGAAATTGATCCTCTCGGAATGAAGGGTGAGATAAACAACTATGTTTACTCAAGGAATTTACCCACTCGCTACATTGATAATAATGGACTCCGTGCAATTATAGTTAACTGCGCTGGAGCTAATGGCATTGTAACCTGTGATGGAAGTGGGAATTATTCATTCCAAAATTGCAATAAAGGTTGTAGTAGGCAATGTACAGAAGAGCATGAGAAATCACATATTGATGACTATCAGAAAAAGTACCCTAATGGATGTAATGGGCGAGCAAAAGATGAAGCACCTGAAGTCGGGGAGGACACGTTGGGTAATTTGTTTTGGTACGAGTCTGAGTGCAAGGCATCGTCAGTGTCTATCTCTTGCGCTGCTAAACTAATGAAAACCGCATGTTCTGAGTGGTGTATGGGGCCGAGTGAATGTTGCTCTGATTTGGATAGATATTCAAGTGGTGCAAAACGCCGAAGGAGTCGTAATTTATGCGACGCATATGGCTGGTGATTGTTTTGTCGGCTTGCGCATGCTCTTATGGGGGTGGGCGCGATTGTCAGGTTGTCGCCGGGCCCCCGGGCGATGGATGTGATTATGTTAAATCGGAAGATGAGCGGATGTATTTGGATTCAGCTCATCGAATTCTAATTGAAAGAGGTGTTGACATTAATAGAATAAGATTGAATATAATCGAGGTATGCAGCGATAAAGTATATGTGGTCTATGCTGACTGTAGTTACGGTTCCGAGCCAATTGTTCATTGGGTTGAGGTGTCTCTCGACGGAAGTTATGTTGAATATATGGGTAATTAACGATCCTTCCACCGTAGGGCGAGTCCGAGGATTACGGGCCTGTAAATTGAACTGTGTATCTTGAACTGTGTATCTGCCCTTTGATATTTAGCCGATAAGGCGTGGGAGAGCAGGTCCATGGAATTGAGCAAGACGACCGTCGACGAGTTGATGGTTGACTGCAAGGCGCCGCAGGACGGGAAAATAGCGCCAGGGACGATTGCCATGAGTGTTGCACCTGTGGTTTTCAGTGAATAGAGATATCCATGTCGTTACGATTGCTTCACTGCCTGATTACTCTGTGTTCCTTATTGTTCGCCTTGCCAGCGCTGGCGACAGTCAGCCTTCCCACCGGTGAATACCGCGCCAGCGCCGTCGATCTGCGGGTGAAGGTGCAAGGCGGCGAAGTCGTCATCCAGCGCACCTGGCAGGCCGATGACCTGAACAAGGGCGAGTACCGCTGGCATCCGAACCCGGCCTGGGACGACCTGCGCTTCGAGCTGGACGTGATCGACGGCGTGCCCAAGACCATCCTGCGCTCCGGCTCCCGCTTCGAGCGCGGCGGCAACGAGGTCTACATCTGGCAGCGCGAGTACTTCATCCGCGCCGAACGCG
>JBBCIV010000081.1:0-9745 GCA_037189665.1 Phycisphaerae bacterium
GACGCCAGCGTCGCCCAGTGTTTTTTCGAACGTCTCGAAATGGGCGACGCAGGCGTCGCAGCTACAACAGTCAGTTCCGCTACTCTTGATCACTTCGGCATTACTTCTGTCTCGACATGATCAACAAGGCTATCGTGAACACCTGAATGAAGATCGCCGCCAGCAGCCAGCTGTGGAGGGTGTTCACGTCAGATCGATAGAGCAGGTACGCCAGCATCGCCGCCGCCAGGGCGAGGACCTGCATGATGCCGGCGACCAGCTTGCTGATCGAGAAGTCGTCGTGGCGAGCTTCGTTCGCCTTCTTTAGTTCCACCAGGATTTGCTGCGAGACGATCTCAAGCCGCGACAGGTCAACTTGTGGTGTCGCAGGCTGGGCGGCGCTGGCGTGCTTGATGGGCACTTGAACCGGCTCTGTTTTGGCGGCCGGCGCGGGCGGTGATTGCAACGGAGGTTCGGGGGCCGGTTGTTGTTTTGTTGCCGTCACCGGTACGACGCGTGGCGCCCCTGATTTTTCGGCAACGGTTTTTTCCGCGGTCGGCGGGCCGTTAGGAGGGGGAGGGGACGTTTTATTTGTCTGTCTTGCGATGACTTCGACCGCCTCGATGAGGGTGGTGACGGTGTAGTCAGCCTTCACCGAGCTGGCTTCCAGCGCCGCCGGCGAGGGGGCGAGGGAGGGATCGATGATCAACACGGTGCGGCAGCCCGCGGCCTTGCCGGCGGCGACATCGCGTGGGGCATCGCCGACGACCCACGACCGGCCCAGATCCAGCGCCATCGCGTCGGCTGCGGCGAGGATCATGCCGGGCTTGGGTTTGCGCAGAAAGCTGTCCTGCCGGTAGGCGTCGACCTTCGCATCGGGGTGAAACGGGCAATATTCGTGCCGATCGATGACGGCCGCGGGGTTGTGCTCCAGCAGCAGCTCGTCCATCCGCGCGTTGCACGCCCGTACCGCTTCCTCGTCGAACATCCCCCGGGCCACGCCTGATTGATTGCTCACGACCACCGTCGCAAACCCCATCGCCCGGCACTTTGCCACAGCAGCGGCAGCGCCGGCAACGAGGTGTACCTTGGCGGGCTCGCCGAGGTAGTCGTTGCCGACGATAAGCGTGTTGTCCCTGTCAAAAAAAACCGCGGGGCGTCGCATAACCCGCAAGTATAACAGGGGTTGATCCGATCGACATTAACCGACGAGGTCTCGCACAGGCCGCGCCGCCGATCGCTCGAAAGCCGCCGTGCGCTTACTCCCCTCCGCCGGCGGAGAGCGAGCTGAGTTCTGCCTCCGCCGCCGCCAGTTGGTCCTGCGTCTGTTTGACGAGATTGGCGGGGGCCTTGGCGATGTACCCGGCGTTGGACAGGCGGCCCTTCATCGCGGCGATCGACTTGGTCAGCTCTTCGCGACGCCTGGCGATCCGCTGCTTCTCCGCCGCCTCATCGACGAGGCCTTCGATGTACACCTCGCACGGGCCTGCGGTGATCTTGGCGGCGTTGGCGGGGGGGCTGGCCAGCGTATCGATGGCGATGGCGGCGATCCTGCACGTCGCAAGCGATTCGACGATCTCGCGATGCTTCTCGATCTGCTCCGCACCGCAGGCCGGCGCGACGATCGTGACCGTCACCGATTGACGCGGCTGCACCTTGTAGTCGTTTCGCGCCACGCGAATGCCGGTGATCAGCTCCTGCAGATGTCCCAGGATCGCCTCTGCGGTTTCGTCGGTCTTGCCGGGCGTGGGCCAGGCGGCGCAGATGACGCGCTCCGAAACGCCTTCGGTGCCGGGACGCCGCGCGTTCACTGGCGCGTTGATCCAGCCTTCGATGCCGCGGTTCGGATATACCTCGTTCAGCCGCCACCACAGCTTTTCGGTGACGAACGGGATCATCGGGTGCATCAGTCGCAGCGACGCGTCCAGCACCGTCGCGATGACGTGTGCGGTAGACGCCTTCTGCGCCGGGTCCTTGAACTGCACCTTGGCGGCCTCGATATACCAGTCGCAGAAATCGCGCCAGAAGAAGTCGTAGCAAGCGCGGGCGTACTGGTCGAAGCGGTAGTTCGCCATCGCGTCGTCACACTCGGCGACGGTGCGGCTGAAGCGAGAGAGAATCCAGAGGTCCAGCGTTGTCGGTGCCGCCTTCGCGACGGACTTGTCGCCGGCGGACTCGATTTGCATGAGCGCGAATCGCGCCGCGTTCCACAGCTTGTTCGCGAAGTTACGGCCGAGGTCGAACTTGGGCGACGTGTTCTTGCCCGTGGCCGGGTCTTTCTCGACCGGCATGCGGACGTCCTGCGTGTTGGTCGCCATCGATGCCAGCGTGAACCGCATCGCGTCCGTGCCGTGGCTGGCGATGATGTCCAGCGGGTCAACGCCGTTGCCGAGCGACTTGCTCATCTTGCGGCCTTCGCCGTCCTGAATCATGGCGTGGACGAACACGTCTTTGAACGGGATTTTTCTGAGGAAGAACTCGTTGAACATCACCATGCGGCTGACCCAGAGGGTGATGATCTCGCGGGCGGTGCAGAGGACGGACGTCGGATTCCAGATGGAGAGCGGCGAATCGGCGAGTCGATGGGCCGGCGACTCGGGCCAGCCGAGCGTGCTGAGCGGCCAGAGGCCGGAGGAGAACCAGGTATCGAGGACGTCAGGGTCACGTCGGAAACCTCGCGACTCAAGATAATTGGCAGCTTGTGCGTCGTCTTCATAACGCAGGCAGACATGGAGTGTTTGCGCCTCGCCGAAATTGCCGTGTGCAGCACGATCTTCGGACTCGAGGCGCTGAATGTAGACCAAGGCTTCTCTCACATCTTGTTCCGTACCTGCATCGAACGACCAGGTTGGAATCTGATGTCCCCACCACAACTGCCGGCTGATGCACCAATCGCGGATGTTTTCGTGCCAGGTCTGGTAGGTCTTGGCGTAGCGGTCAGGGTAGAACTTGAGCCCGCCGTCCGTGGCATGGGTTTTTAACCCATGTTCGCTTTCGGCCATGGGTTGGAAACCCGTGCCACCGGTGATCTGTGTTTTGTCCATCGCGCGGAGGGCCGCGCCGCGCAGGCGGTCGTCGGTAACGCGACAGTACCACTGGTCGCTGAGGTAGGGCTCGACCGGGACGTGCGAGCGGTATGAATGGCCGACGGAGTGGCGATAGGGCTTTTGGTCTTCGAGCAGGCCGTTGTCCTTGAACCATTTGACGACGAGCTTGCGCGCTTCCTCTCGCGATTTGCCGAGCAGGAAGCCGGCGTCGCCGATCCCGTCGGTCCAGCCGTGCTTGTCGGAGATGGAGGCGTCGGGCGCCATGACGTTGACGATCGGCAGGTTATGGCGTTGGCCAATGTCGTAGTCGTTGGGGTCGTGGGCGGGGGTGACCTTGAGGAAACCGGTGGCCATCTGCGCCTTGGTGTCCGCCGGATCGCCGCCGAGGGAGACAGGGAGGACAACGTAGTCGTCTTCGATGATCGGGATTACCCTGCCGACGATCGGCAGTTTGACGAACTTGCCCTTGAGCGCTGCGGCCCGCGGGTCTTTCGGGTTGATTGCGACGGCGGTATCGCCCAGCATCGTTTCAGGACGCGTGGTGGCGACGGTGATCGTTCCCGAACCGTCGGCCAGCGGATACTTGAGGTAATAGAAGAACCCGTCAACTTCCCTGTTTTCGACTTCGTCGTCCGCCAGCGCGGTGAGCGTGGCCGGGTCCCAGTTGACGAGGCGTTTGCCGCGGTAGATGAGGCCGGCCTTGAAAAGCTGGAAGAACGCCTCACGGACGGCCTTGGCGCGGGCCTCGTCCATGGTGAAGGCGCAGCGGTCCCAGTCACACGAGCAGCCCATCGCTTTGAGCTGGCCGAGGATGACCTGTTCGTACTCGTCTTTCCACGCCTGGATCTTTTTGACGAACTCGTCACGTGGGAAATCGGTTCGCCGCTTGCCTTCCTCTTTTAGCACGCGTTTTTCGACGACGGTTTGCGTGGCGATGCCGGCATGATCGGTGCCGGGCAGCCAGACGGCGTTCTTGCCCTGCATGCGGGCGCGTCGGACGAGGATGTCCTGCAGCGTGTTGTTCAGCGCGTGTCCCAGGTGCAGCGCCGCCGTCACGTTGGGGGGCGGGATGACGATGCTGTACGGCTCGCCGGGGTCGGTCGGCTCGGCGTGGAAACACTTCTCGTCCTCCCACACCTTGGCCACTTCGGCCTGGACGGCGGCGGGATCGTATGCTTTGGCTAGTTCGGCGCTCATTTCGTTCTTTCCACTCAAGGTAAAACGCGAAGATGCGAGGCGGCGAAGAAGGCCAACTGCATCGCTTCGCACCCTCGCGTCTTCGCGTTTAGTCGAATTGGGAATGTTACGTCGGGGCGGCGGAATGCACAATCATGCCGGGAGGCGTACGCCGCGGGTGTTGCCGATGTGGAGGCAGCGGAGGAGGCGGCGCTTGAGGACCTTCTGGACGCGCTCGATGCAAGCGGCGGAGTCGGATTCGAGCGGGATCTGCCCGCCGGCCTTGTTGTGGTGCCCGCCGCCGTCGCCGATGTTCTTGACGAGTCGTCGGACGATCTCGCCGGCGCTGTGACGCGCCAGGCGCGAGCGCAGCGACAGGATCATCCGCCCGTCATGCTCGGCCGACACGAGCACGCAATCGACGCCCTGGCATCGCAGCAGCCCGTCGGCGAGCAACGCGGCCTCCTCCACCTGCTGCACCTTGCCGGCGTGGGTGATCAACGCGTAGTCGTACCGAAGCGATCCTTCGATCGCCCGGGCAAACGCCGAGTAATAGCTGGCGGGCACATCGACGTATCGCATCTGCCAGAGCTTGCGGATGTCGGCCACCAGCACCAGGCTGGAGATGGCGACGGTGTCGAGCTCGCTTTGCTGCCCGGCAGCACCGGCGATGTCAGACTCGATCGCGTGCAGCATCGCGGCGGCGAGCGTGGGGTCGATCGTAAGCTGAAGCTCCATGAAATAGCTGAAGACGATGGATGCGGTCGCGCCGACGTCGATCCGTACATCCGCAAACTCGGATTTACCCCGTCGGCCTCGGCCGCGATGGTGATCGACCAACACCGTCGGCGTCACGCCGGCGGGCAGGGGGGAAACGGAAAAGCTCGCCTGCGTATCGACCAGCACGATCGCGTCGTACTTGTCGAGCGCCGCGTCGTCCCAAGGCAGAAATTCGATCTGCGCGGTCTTGGCAAATCCGGCGAGGCGGGGGGCGTCGTGCTGGCCTTTGAATCGGATGGTGACGCGAGCGTCGGGCAGCGATTTCTCGATCAACAGCTTCATCGCCTGGCAACTGGCGGCGGCGTCCGGGTCGGGGTGGACGTGCGCTGTGACGAGGATATTCGTTTTTCCTGCCAATACATGCAGCAATTTCCGTGCGCGCGGACGCACCCGCCGCTGCACGCGCTGGGCGGTGCTGTTCATGGTATCGATGCAGGAATCGACAAACGCGGTCATACATTTTCGGCGGTCACCGTAACCGCCGCGCATAGTCTCCCGTAGCGCCATCGGCATACCGGGCCGGCGACTCAGCCTTTGTCCGTAGACCGATAACCGAACCATGCCGCATCATATGCGTTCCGTCCAGCCCTATAGGTCCTTCAGACGATGAAAAACCACTCAAACCTTTCGAACGCTGGCTTCATACGGGCGGTTTGCAATCGCATGCGGTTGTCCGCATGATGGGACACACCTTCAGGGAGGACTTCCATATGCGAATTCTAGGCTCAATATTCACGATTGTGCTGACGGTGTCGTCGGCGCTCCTCGGCCAGCCCCTCGCCGACAAGGTGCCGGCAGAGGCGATCGTTTACGTCGGCTGGCGGGGCACGAACGACCTCGGCCCCGACTACGCCGGCTCGCGGACTGAAGCGATCATTCGCAATTCCGCAATCGCCAAGCTGCTGGACGAAACCCTGCCGCAGTTGACGGATTTCCTCGCCCAGCAGGAGCCGGACGCCGCCGAGGGCGTCAATCTGGTGGCAACGCTCTCCCGCACCGCGCTCCAATACCCCGCGGCAGGATTCGCGGTGCCCGATCCGGCGGGCAAGAAGCAGCCGAGAGGGGCGTTTGTCCTCCAGCCGGGCAAGGACCGGGATGCGGTCCTCAAACAACTCAACGATCTGAAAGAAAAGGCCCCCGACGCCAAAAACCAACCTCGGATCGAGGCGGTCGGCGACGATCTGGTCGTCATCGCCTTCAACTACCCCGCCGACGCGCCGTTGTTGGCGGCGGACGCGGGGAAGTCGATCCAGTCGAAGGACACCTTCAAAACCGCGTCGGCAAACGCGTCGAAAGCGCCCGTTTACTTCGTCTACGCTGACGTCAGCCAGGCTTTGGCATTGATCGAAAAGCAGATCAGGCCCGGCTCGCGCGACGCCGAGAACCAGAAGAAGGCGCTTAAGCTGTTGGAAGAGCTGGGCCTGAAGGGCATCGAGTCCTTCAGTGCCAGCGCAGGGTTTGTCGGCCGGGACTTCCAGACGGATGTTTTTGTTGGATCGAAGGCGCCGCATAAGGGGTTGCTGGCGCAGCTTCAGGGCAAGCCGTTCGACGCCGATCTGCTTAAGCGTGTGCCCGTGCAGGCGAACTACGTGCAGGCATATCGGTTTGATCCGGTGAAGGCGCTGGAAGAAGTACAACGCGCAACGTCGGCGGTCGATCCGGCGTGGCGGAAGCAGTTGGACGACGGGCTTCAGGAGATCTCGAAGGGCATCGATAAGGACATCGTAAAGGACGTGCTCGAACCGCTCGGCGACGAGTGGATCATCTACGCCTCGCGCGACGTCGGCGGGACGGGTTTCTTGGGCACCACGATCGTCAATAAACTTGACGACGCTGCCAAGGCGAAGGAGACGATCATCGCCCTCACCGGCATGGCAGAGGAGATGGGCAAGCCGCTCGTGCAGCAGGCCGGCATGAAGCTGGAATTCAAGAAGATCGACGTGAACGGCCAGGATGTCTATTACCTGGCCATGCCCGTGATTGCGCCGGCATGGACGATCCGTGACGGCTACCTATATCTCGGTCTCTACCCGCAGACGGTCGTCGGCGCGGCGACCTATGATGGCAAATCGATCGTCGAAAATCCGCTGTTTGCCGAGTCGTCCAAGCAGGTCAGCCAGGCGAACCCGATCTCGTTTACCTACGTTGATACCGCTGCCACAATCGATGATGGATATAATTTCGTTCAGCTGATCCTCCGTACGTATCAAGGCTTGGCCGACATGTTCGTGACGACCACGCCCGAAATGCTGCTGCCGCCGCTCAGCGTGCTGCAGAAGCAGGCCACCCCGGTGAACGCGGCGGCGTGGATGGACGATTCCGGGTTCCACTACCGATCGATCAGTCCGTTCCCGCTGGCCGAGACGCTGGCAAGCGGATCGTTGATCAGCCTTTACACCAACAACGCGCCGTTCCTGGTTCCGATGATGGTGATGGGGCTTTCCGAGGCGCGCGAAGAGGCGAGCCGGGTCCAGAGCAGCAGCAACCTTCGGCAGGTTGGCCTGGCCTGCAAGATGTTTGCCAACGAGAACCAGAAGTTGGCTTATCCGGACGACTTCGAAGACCTTATTCGCACGCAGGACATCACCGCTGACGTCTTTATCAACCCCCGCCTCGGGAACAAGGTGTTGCCTGAATTGCCGGACGGCGCCGAGCCCGCGAAGTTCTTCGGCGACTGGGTCGAGAAGAACAGCGATTACGCCTACGTCGGCAAGGGCCTTACCGACGACGCGCCTGCGGACAAGATCCTGGCCTACGAGAAGCCGGCAGGGCTTGAGGACGGCATCAATATCCTGTTCGTCGACGGCCACGTCGAGTTCGTGCGATACGAAGACCTCGCCGAGGTCTTCAACGCCGCCGGCATCAAGCCGCCGGTAGTGCCGTAGCGATTGAGAGTGGTCGCGAAGAGATCGGAAGAAGCGCAACGAAAATGCGGGACGTAAATGATCCCCGGCGCCGCGCCTCTTCGTCTTTTGCGTCCTTCGCGCGACCGATTCCTTTCCTGCCAGGACTGCTACACGCGGAAAATCGCGCCCATCTTGCGGCCGAGAATCGCGCTGGCGCCAAGGATCGTTGCGGCGAGGAACACCATCGCCCACACGCCCAGCGCGCTGGCGAGATACTTGCCCGTGCCGATCAACTGGAACAACTCGTAGATCGTCTTGGTGATCGGGAAGTAGTCCGCCCGCTGGGCGAGCATGAGCGAGTCGCTCACTTCCAGCATGCTGAAGGCGAACGCCAGCATCGCGCCGGCGATGAGGTTGGCGAGGATGAGCGGCACGGTAATCCGGCGGATGGTGGTAAAACCGCGGGCGCCGAGGTTCGCGCTGGCCTCCTCGAGCGTCACGCTCGTTTGCTGAAGGCCGGCGACGGCGCTGCGGACCATGTACGGCAGCCGCCGCACAGCGTAGGCAACGACGAGGAAAAGCGTGGGGTTCGTTCGCACGTCGACCAGCGATTTGAGGAACTCGCTTTCCTTTACCGTCTGCATGTTGGCAGCCATGGTGCTGATCGCGAGGTAGCCGAATGCCATGACGATGCCCGGCACCGCCAGGGGCAGCATCGCCATCGCATCAAGTACGCCTCGGAAGGGGATGTTCGACCGCACTACCACGAACGCGACCGCAACGCCGATCACGATGTTCAGCACCACCGCCAACCCCGCGAACAGCAGGCTGTTGCCGATCGAACTGACGGTCATGTTGTGCCCCAGCGCTTCCTCAAAATTGCCGAGGGTGAACTGCTGCGGCAGGATCGACTGATACCACGCGCCCGGCGGGCTGAAGGCGGTCAGCACCACGCCGAAGTGGGGCAGGAGCGCGATGAAGCAGACGAACGCGAACGCGAGCGGAATCGCGATCGCCCGCCAGCCGGTTGCGGTGACGACGGTCGAGGCAGTGGCGGCCTTGGCCTGCATGGCGTAGGTGTTGCGGCCGAAGATGAGCTTGCCGATGACGTAGAGCAAGACGCTGGCCACCAGCATCACGAACACCAACGCGTACGGGAAAGAACTCGTGCCGATGTCCTTCAGTTCGTTGAACACCTGGACTGGCGTTGCCCGGTTGTATTGCATGATCAGCGGCGTGCCGAGTTCGGTGAACGCCCAGATAAACACGATCGTGCCGCCCGCGAACAGTCCAGGCATGATGAGCGGCAGGGTGATCCGGCGGAACTTGGCAAAGCCCGTGCAGCCGAGGTTTTCGGCCGCCTGTTCCATCGCGGGGTCAATGTTTGCCAGGGCGGCGGCGACGTTTAGATAAAGGATCGGATACAGCCCCAGCGCTTGCAGAATGATGACGCCCCAGTATTGCCCTGAGCCGACCCAGTCGATCGACAGGCCGAACGCGGTGTTAATTGCGCCGTATTGGCCGAACATCTGCTGAAACCCGATCGCTCCGACGAACGGCGGCAGGATCATCGGGACGAGCAGCAGACCTTGAAACAATCCCTTGCCAGCGAAGTTGTACTTGTTCGCCATCCACGCCAGCGGCACGGCGATGAAGCACACCAGCAAGGTTGTGCCTACCGCGATCTTGAAGCTGTTGAGCAGGCCTTCGAGGTAGATCGGATTGTTGAAGACTTCCAGCAGGTATCGGAAGGTGAAGCGGCCGTCGGCGTCGAAGAACCCCTTGGCGACGATCAGCACGAGCGGCCAGAGGAACGTGGCGGCGAACAGCAGCGTCAGGAGCGTGAACAGAATCCAGGCGGTTGATCGTTTCATCTGTCGTGGGGGGGGGGGGGGGGGGGGGGGGGGGGGGGGGGGG
>JBBCIV010000082.1:0-18264 GCA_037189665.1 Phycisphaerae bacterium
AACGCGCAGACGGAATTGCCGGTTCACGTAAACCACGTCAGTTATGAAGCGTTTGAGACGGCGAAACGCTCCGCGGATTCATTGTTTGTCGCGAGGAGGGCGAGGGCCGCAAGATCGTCTCCGTCGCGTGGTGAAACGCTCCGCGGATTCATCGTTCGTCGCGAGGAAGGCCGGCGGAACCATCGTAAAGCTTTTCACTTTCATGTTTTGACGTTGTTCGATTGCGATTCCGTAGTCGCTTGCCGCGGTCTGCTCACGATGCGCGCAGCGGAGACCTTCTCGAAGGCAGATGATGCTTCGTTGCGCAGCGCGAACGGAAGATATGGGTGAAAATCTGCGTTGGCATTCCGGTTGCATGGGGGTCAGGTGACAGGTTGGTCCCGCCGCACGGCGTAGGTGTGGAGTTGGCAATTCCGCATCGAGTTTCGGCCATCGAGCGCGTATGCGTTCAGCCGTCCGATCAACGAAGCAAGGGAATCGATTCGCCACAAGCGAAGCGCGATCAAACGTCCCTCCAGCCTTCGGTCGATCGTTCGCCGCTTGCTTGTCTCTGCAATCGATTCATCGCCAAGACGGAGTCGTGGCCGTGCCCAGACGTTTTCTCAATCCGCCAACACTCTTCGAAAGTGTCCGCGGATGGGGATTCTCCCAGGGCGTGGCCATCAACGGAACCGGACGACTCGTCTTTCTCTCCGGCCAAACCCCCTGGGACGCCGGCGAGAAGCCCGTCGGACAAACGCGAGCAGAGCAGATGCGCGCGTGCGTCAACAACATCCGCCTCGCGCTGGACTGCGCCGGCGGAACGCTGGGCGACGTCGTATCGCTGCGGATTTACATGGTCGGCTACGACCCCCGCGAAGACACGACGATCGCCGCCTCGCTGAAAGAGCTGTTTCCCGGTCCAACCCCGCCGGCAACGACGTGGATCGGCGTGGGCAGTCTTGCTCAGAAGGCGTACCTGGTCGAGATCGAAGCAACGGCGTTTATCGAAGAAACAAACTAACGAAAACGATTCGGAGGTCTGCAATGCGTTCATGGTTGAAATCCCTGTTTGTCGCCGCCGTCGCGGTGGTGGGCGTCAGCACGTCGGCGTCGTTTGCCGCCGATCCGCTCAAGATCGCTTACTCGGACTGGCCGGGCTGGATCACGCTCGACGTCGCCAGGGAAAAGGGCTTCTTCAAGGAAGCCGGCGTCGAAGTCGAACTGGTGTGGATGGAATACCTGCCCAGCATGGAGGCCTTCGCCGCCGGCAAGGTGGATGCGGTCACCATGACCAACGGCGACGCCATGGTCACCGGCGCCACCGGCAAGGCCAGCACTGCGATCGTCCTGACCGATTATTCCAACGGCAACGACATGATCATCGGCAAGGCCGGGATCAACTCGTTCAAAGACCTGAAGGGCAAAAAGCTCGGCCTCGAACTGAACCTCGTCGAACACCTGTTGTTCCTGAAAGCAATCGAGCTGAACGGCATGAAGGAGGAAGACGTCACGCTCGTGAACGTGCCCACCAATGAGACGCCGCAGGCCCTCGCCAGCGGCGGGGTGGACGCGATCGCCGCGTGGTATCCGGTCGCGGGCCAGGCGCTCAAACAGGTGGCCGGCAGCAAGGCGCTGTTCACCTCCGCCGACGCCAAGGGGTTGATCTACGACGGCATCTTCGTGAGCAAGGAAAGCCTGGCGTCGCGTCGTGAAGACTGGAAGAAGGTCGCCGCCGCGTATGTGAAGACGGTGAAGTTCATCCAGGATCCCGCCACGAAGGACGAAGCCCTGAAGATCATGGCCGCCCGCGCTCAGGTCGACGACCCGGTCGAATATGGCAAAAACCTCGGCGGCACGTTCCTGCTCGACCTCGACGGCAACGTGAAGGCGTTCGAAAAGAACGACACGCTCGACAGCATCTACGGTTCCAGCAAGGTCGTGAACGACTTCAACGTCAAACACGGCGTCTACAAGGACTCGCAGGAGGCCGACGCGTATTTCGATCCGTCGATCGTGAAGGAGCTGGCCGGTAAATAGCTGTTGCGCGTGGCGTGGCGTGACGCGCGAGCGTTTCGTGAAAGGCCATCTCGCGAAGCGCTCTTCCCCATCCACGCCACACCTGAGTCACGCCACACGCTTATGTCGTTGCTCGCGATCCGAAAACCTCTGCCCGCCCGCACCGCGATCGTGGTGAAGGTCGTCTCCTTCCTGATCCCGATCGCGGCGTGGTGCGCGGTGAGCTACGTGCCGTGGATCTGGCACCCGCAGGTGAAGATCACCGATCGCGGCGGCACCACCATGTATCGCCTGAACGACTCGCCTGACCGGGCCGACTACGAGAAGGAGCAGGCCCGGCTCGCGGCCGAGGGCAAACCGCTGATGCAGGGACATCCGGCCAACCCCGTCTTCCTGCCCGCCCCGCACGAGGCGGCCAGGGCGCTCTACCTCGCCTTCACCACCGAGCCCGCCCGCAAGGGGGCCCCTTGGCTGCACGAGCGGGTGTTGCAGAGCGTGACGGTATTGGCCTACGCCTTCGTCATCTCCGCGGCGGTCGCCGTGCCGATCGGGCTGCTGTGCGGCACGTTCGACCTGTGCGCGAAGCTGTTCGAGCCGTTCGTCGATTTCATGCGATACATGCCCGCGCCGGCGTTCGGCGCGCTGATGGTGGCGATCTTCGGCATGGCGGAGGCGCCGAAGGTCGGCATCGTGGTGATCGGGCTGTTCTTCAACATGCTGCTCGTCACCGCCAACACCGCCCGCAGCCTCGACACGTCGTTGCTGGAGGCGGCGCAGACGCTAGGCGCGAGGCGGCCGCAGTTGATGACGCGCGTCGTACTGCCGGGCGTGCTGCCGCTGGTTTACAACGACCTGCGAATCGCGCTGGGCTTCGGCTGGGTGTACCTGGCGATCGCCGAGCTGATCGGCGAGATGTCGGGCATCACCGAGTTCATCAACCAGAACGGCAAGTTCCGGAGCTACGCGAACGTGTTTGCGGGCATCATCGTATTTGGGTTGCTCGGATTTCTGACGGATCAGATTCTGTCGTACGCCGGCCGCAAGCTGTTTCCCTGGCATTCGCGGGAGAAGCGGTCGTGGCTCCGGACCAAAATCCTGGCAATCCGCCAGTGGCGCGGCGGCGTTGCTGCCGCGCCGGTCGCCAAGCCTGTGGAGGGCGGAAAGGTGAGCGATGTCGTCAACGCTTGACCTTCCCGATTACCGGCAGAAGCCCGAGGGCGTCGACGAACGCCTCCAGCGCGTCTATGCCCGCCCGATCGTGCTCGAAGCCCGAAATCTCTGCATGATCTACGACAGCCCTCAGGGCCCGGTCGAGGCGCTGCGAAACGTCAATTTCTCCATCCACCGGCGCGAGATCGTCACCGTCATCGGCCAGTCGGGCTGCGGGAAGAGCACGCTCATCCGCATCCTCGCCGGCCTCGAACGGCATACCAGTGGCGACGTGCTCGTCGACGGCAGGGCCGTGCGCGGGCCCGGGCCGGATCGCGGCATGGTCTTTCAGGGCTACACGCTCTTTCCCTGGCTCACGGTTCGCAAGAACGTGATGTTCGGCCTGAAGATGAAGGGATACGGCGAAACCCGGGCCGAGGCGGAAGCGAAAATCTGGGTCGACATCGTCGGCCTCGGCGCGTTCCTCGACCACTACCCCCACCAGCTTTCCGGCGGCATGAAGCAACGCGTCGCGATCGCGCGGGCGCTGGCCAACCAGCCGCGCGTGCTGCTCATGGACGAGCCCTTCGGCGCCCTCGACGCACAAACCCGCTGCCAGATGCAGGCCTACCTGCTGCAGATCTGGAAGAACGTGGACATCACCATCGTTTTCATCACCCACGATCTCGACGAGGCGATCTATCTCGCCGATCGCGTTCTCGTCCTCGAAGCCCGGCCCGGCCGGGTTGCGGAGGTGATCGAGGTGCCCGTGGCCAGGCCGCGGACGAGCCAGCAATTGCTCGACCCGCACTTCCTCGCCACACGCAAACGTCTGGACCACCTCATCCACCCCGAGCCGGCGGTGGTGCGGGAGGACCTGCCCGTGTTCCGAATGACCGTCGTTGGGGACGATGTTGAATAGCATCGCGATTTCACTGTGACTACGTTGACTCAACAAGCACTGCCTGCCATCCGTTCGTTCGATGACGTCGTGAAGCACGTCGACGCGTGCCTCGAGCGCGCCGATGCCTACGGCGGAAAAGGCGTCTGGATTCACCGCTGTTCGCGCAACGAGATCGGCGAACAGCTCGACCGCCTCTCTGGCCTGCTGGCGGAAAGCCGGTCGTTGCCGCTATTGGGCGTGACGATCGCGGTGAAGGACAACATCGACGTCGCCGGTCTTCCGACGACCGCGGCATGCCCGGCGTTCAGCTATACGCCGCAGGTGTCGGCGCCGGTCGTGCAGCGGCTGTGCGACGCCGGCGCGATCGTGCTGGGCAAGGCCAACATGGATCAGTTCGCCACCGGACTGGTGGGAGCGCGGTCGCCTTACGGCGCGTGCGAGAATTTCTACGACCGGCGATACATCTCAGGCGGGTCGAGCAGCGGTAGCGCGGTAGCGGTGGCGGCGGGGATGTGCGATATCGGCCTGGGCACCGACACCGCCGGCTCCGGCCGGGTGCCGGCGGGGTTTAATAATCTGGTCGGGCTGAAGCCGTCGCGCGGGCTGATCAGCACGTGCGGCGTGGTTCCGGCATGCCGGTCGCTGGATTGCGTGAGCATCTTCGCCCGCGATGTCGATACGGCCGAACATGTGATGGAGATCGCCGAGAGCTTTGATCCGGTCGATATTTACTCGCGCCGCCGCGCCGAGATTACCACGACGCAGAACGTAAACGTCGGCAACGGCTTTCGTTTTGGCATTCCGAGAAACGCGGATCTTGAATTCTTCGGCGACGCCCAGCAGGAGCGTTGCTTCTTCGATGCCGTCGAACGCGTCGAACACATCGGCGGGGCGCGGGCGGCGATCGACTACGGGCCGTTCTGTGAAACGGCGCAGTTGCTGTACGAAGGGCCGTGGGTTTCCGAGCGGCTCGCCGCGATCCAGGAGTTCTACGAGCGCGGCGGCGGCCAGATGCTTCCGGTCATCCGCACCATCATCAGCAAGGCCGAAAAACTGACCGCCGTCGATGCGTTTCGCGGTATCTATCAGCTGGCGGCGCTTCGCAAGGAGGCGCGGAAGCAGTGGGCGCAGATCGACGTGCTCGTGCTGCCCACCACCGGGACGATTTACACCATCGACCAAGTGCTTGCCGACCCGATCCAGCTCAATCGGAACCTCGGTTATTACACGAATTTCGTGAACCTGCTGGACCTGTGCGCCGTGGCGATTCCCGCGGGTTTCCGGCCGGATAAGTTGCCGTTCGGCATCACGCTCGTCGCGCCGGCGGGCAACGAGCAGACGTTGCTGGAGATCGCCAAGCGATTTGCCGGAGCCGCGCTATGAAGATCGCCGTTGTCGGAGCCCATCTTCAAGGTCTGCCCCTGCACGGCCAATTGATCGAGCGCAATGCGGCGCTGGTCCTCAAGACCCGTACCCGGCCGATCTACCGTTTCTTTGCGCTGCCCGGCGCCACGCCGCCCAAGCCGGGGCTGCTGCGAACAAGCGGGCCGCAATCGACCGGGATCGAGGTTGAAGTTTACGAGGTCGACGCCGTTGGCTTCGCCAGCTTTGTCGATCTCATCCCGCCGCCTCTGACGATCGGCACGCTGGAACTGGAAACGGGCGAGTTGGTGAAAGGATTTCTCGTCGAGGCCTACGCCACCGAGAACGCCGCCGACATTACTCACACCGGCGGCTGGCGAGCGTATCTGGCGTCGCTGACTTGAGTAAAGATGGATACCGAGGACGGAAACAACGAGGAAACGACATCATGCCTGAACTCTCCACTCCATATCGCGCCCGCGATCACGCCCGGTCGATGCACGGCAAGGTCATCGAGGCGATGCCGACGCTCCCGATCACCGGCGCCGTGGGCGTACCGCCGGACATCGATCCCGGCACGCTCACTTGGGACGAAACGCTGGCCGCCGGCGAGTACGCGTCCCGCGTGCTGAAGCGCGGCTCGCGGCTGCGGCTCATCAACAAGCAGGGCGATGCGTGCGCGCAGTTCCTCTGCTACAACGCCGATCGGCCGATCGAACGCCTCAACGTTGCCGATACGGTGAAGGTGCAGTGGAACGCCTATCTCGGCGAGGGCAAGCTGCTGCTCAGCGACATGGGCCGCGTGCTGATGAGCGTCACCCGCGACACCTGCGGCCGGCACGATACGTTCTGCGGCGCGTCGTCGCAGTGGTCCAACGCCAAAAAGTACGGCGTCGGCGACAACTATTCCCCTTATCCCAACGCGCGCGACCGCTTTCTGCTCGGCCTGCTGAAATACGGCCTCGGCAAGAAGGATATTCCCGCCAACGTCAGCTTCTTCAAGCATGTGAAAGTCCACGAAGACGGATCGATGGCGTTCGTCCCCGATGCGTCGAAGGCGGGCGACATCGTCGAACTACGGGCTGAGGTGAACACGCTGGTGATCGTCGCCAACTGCCCCCACGTGATGGACGACCGCCCGACGTATACCGCCACGCCGTTGCGCCTGCTGGCCTATCGCGGCGAGATCACAGGCCCGGATGACCCGATCCGCAACGCCGGCCCGGAAAACCAGCGTGCGTTTGAGAATGTTGATGACTTCTACCTGTAGCACGGCCGTCTCGGCCGTGACACGGGCGGGACGCCCGTGCTACTGAGATTTTGCCATGTCCATCATTTATGACTTCACGATCGCCGCCCGCGCGCCATGGTCGCACGTGGTGAAGCAGGGCCAGACGATCCGCATCATCGATTTAGAGGGCAACCAGGCCGTCGATTGCATTCTCTATAACGCCCACGACCCGGCCGAGCGGTACAGCTCGTGCGAGACGGTGGTGGCGCAGAGGAACATCTTCCTCAACGTCGGCACGACGCTCTACAGCAACGAGGGCCGCGCGATGATGACCATCACCGCCGACACCTGCGGGCGTCACGATACGTCGGGCGGGGCGTGCTCATGTGAATCGAACACGCTCCGCTACGGCCATCACACCAAGCACCAGCACGCCTGCGTCGAGAACTTCATCTACGAACTCGGCCAGCACGGCCTCGGCAAGCGCGACGTCGTCAGCAACATCAACTGGTTCATGAACGTGCCGGTGCTGGACGACGGCGCCCTGGGCATCGTGGATGGCATCAGCGCGCCGGGAAAATACCTGGACCTGAAGGCCGAGATGGACACGCTGGTCGTCATCAGCAACTGCCCCCAGATCAACAACCCCTGCAACGGCTTCAACCCGACGCCGGTTCGCGTCGTGATCAAGGAGTGAGGAGGAGGAGACGGGAGTCAGAAAACAGGAGGATGCATGTCTTTTCTCTCTCCTGTCTTCCGTCTCCTGGCTCCTGTCTCCTCAACAATACATGTTCAAGAAAGTCCTTATCGCCAACCGCGGCGCGATCGCCTGCCGCATCATCCGAACGCTGAAGAAGATGGGCATCGGCTCGGTGGCCGTCTACAGCGAGGCGGACGTTCACTCGCTGCACGTCTCGATGGCCGACGAGGCCGTTTGCATTGGCCGGGCGTTGGCGGCGGAGAGTTACCTGCGCGGCGACTTCATCCTTGAGGCCGCGTGGAAAACGCAGGCCGACGCGATCCATCCCGGTTACGGATTCCTGTCGGAGAATCCCGATTTCGCCGACGCGTGCGAGAGGGCCGACGTCGCCTTCATCGGGCCGACCGGCGACCAGATGCGCGCCTTCGGCCTCAAGCACGCCGCCCGCGAGTTGGCGCAAAAAAGCGGCGTGCCGCTATCGCCTGGAACGGATCTTCTCGACGCCGTCGCACAGGCCCGGGACGCGGCGTCGCGGATCGGCTTTCCCGTCATGCTCAAGAGCACCGCCGGCGGAGGGGGCATAGGCATGCGGTTGTGTACGGGCGACGACCAGTTGCAGGAGGCGTTCGACGCCGTGCAGCGGCTGGGCAGGAATAACTTCAAGCACGCCGGGCTGTACCTCGAAAAGTACATCCAGCGGGCGCGGCACATCGAAGTGCAGATCTTCGGCGACGGCAAGGGCAACGTCGTCGCGGTCGGCGAGCGCGATTGCTCGGCCCAGCGTCGCAACCAGAAGGTAATCGAGGAAACGCCCGCGCCGAACCTGCCCGACGCGATACGACAGTCCCTCTTCAGCGCCGCCGAGCAACTCGGGCGATCGGTGGGGTACCGGTCGGCGGGGACGGTGGAGTTCATCGTTGATGCGGACACGAATCAGTTCTACTTCCTCGAGGTCAACACGCGCCTTCAGGTCGAGCACGGCGTGACGGAGCAGGTGACCGGCATCGACCTGGTCGAGTGGATGGTGAAGGCGGCCGCAGGTGAGCTATCGCTGGTGGGGTTTGAGCGCAAGAGCGGCGGAGCGTCTATTCAGGTGCGGCTTTACGCCGAAGATCCGGCCAAGAACTTTCAGCCCTCCACCGGCGTGCTCACACAGGCGAAGTTTCCGCCTGATGCGCGAGTGGAAACATGGGTGGAGCCGGGGACGGAGATCACGTCGTTCTACGATCCGATGATCGCCAAGCTCATCGTGACGGGCGCCGATCGCGAAGAGGCGCTGCTGAAGCTTCGCGACGCGCTTGCGGAAACGCGCATTGATGGCGTGGAGACGAACCTGGAATACCTGGGCAAGCTGGCATCCGATGACGCGTTCGCCGCCGGCCGGATGACCACGCAGTATCTCGGTGGCTACGTCTTTCGGCCGAAGACGATCGACGTGATCAAGGGCGGCACGCACGTCACGGTCCAGGACTTCCCCGGCCGGATCGGATACTGGGATATCGGCGTGCCGCCGTCGGGTCCGATGGATTCGTATGCGTTCCGAGTCGCCAACCGGCTGGTCGGCAACGCGGAGAACGCGGCCGGGCTTGAAATCACGGTGGCGGGGCCGACGCTGCGATTCAACATTGATGCGACGATCGCCGTCTGCGGCGCGTCCATCGGCGCGAAGCTCAACGGCGAGCCGCTGCCGATGTGGAAGGCCATCGCGGTCAAGCCGGGATCGGTGCTGGAACTGTCGAAGATCGCCGGCCCCGGCGCGCGGGCCTACCTGGCCGTATCGGGCGGGGTTGACGTGCCGTTGTACCTCGGATCGCGATCCACGTTCACCCTCGGCAAGTTTGGCGGGCACGGCGGACGACCGCTGCGAACGGGAGATGTGCTCCGCACGTCACCGTTGCGCGCCGCCGCGCCGCGATCGATGCCCGACAGCGCGATCCCCACCTACGCCAGCCATTGGGAAATCGGCGTGCTCTACGGTCCTCACGGCGCGCCCGACTTTTTCACCGACGACGACATCGCGACGTTCTTCGGCACCGATTGGAAAGTGCACTACAACTCCGACCGTACCGGCACGCGCCTCATCGGTCCGCATCCCAGGTGGGCCCGCACGGACGGCGGTGAGGCGGGGCTGCATCCGTCGAACATCCACGACAATGCCTATGCCGTCGGCACGGTCGATTTCACCGGAAACATGCCGGTCATCCTCGGCCCTGATGGTCCGAGCCTCGGCGGATTCGTCTGCCCCGCCACCATCGTTCGCGCTGAACTCTGGAAGATGGGCCAGCTTCGCCCGGGCGACACCATCCGCTTCAAATGCCTCACCCAGGCCGAGGCGGCGGCGCTCGATGCGGACGTCGAACGCCGGATCGAAAGCCTCCGGCCCGCCTCGCTCTCCCTGCCGGCCGAAATGGGCACGCGCGGTACATCGCCGATCCTCACGACGCTCGCCGCCGCCGGCGACCGACCGCGCGTCGTCTACCGACAGGACGGCGACAACTACCTGCTCGTCGAATACGGCCCGCTTGTGCTCGACCTGAACCTGCGCTTCCGCGTGCAGATGCTCTACCAGGCCATGCTCGATCAGAAGTTCGCCGGCATCATCGACCTGACGCCCGGCATCCGCTCGCTGCACGTGCATTATGACAGCCGCGTTCTCCCGGTCGATGCGTTGCTGAGGAAGCTGATCGACCTCGAAGGGCACCTCCCGCCGATCGAGCAGGCGGAAGTGCCGTCGCGAGTCATTCGTTTGCCGTTGTCGTGGGACGATCCGGCGTGCCAACTGGCAATTCAGAAGTACATGCAGTCGGTGAACAAAAACGCCCCGTGGTGCCCGAGCAACGTCGAGTTCATCCGACGCATCAACGGGCTCGATTCGATCGAACAGGTGAAACACATCGTTTTCAGCGCCAGCTACCTGGTGCTGGGGTTGGGCGACGTGTATCTGGGCGCGCCGGTGGCGACGCCGCTCGATCCGCGGCATCGGCTTGTCACCACCAAGTACAACCCTGCCCGCACGTGGACGGCGGAGAACTCCGTTGGCATCGGCGGGGCGTACCTGTGCGTATACGGCATGGAAGGCCCCGGCGGCTATCAGTTCGTCGGCCGCACGGTGCAGATGTGGAATACCTTCCGACAGACGGCCGACTTTATTGGCGGCAAGCCGTGGCTGCTGCGGTTCTTCGATCAGATCCGCTTTTATCCCGTCGAGGCGGCGGATCTATTGCGAATTCGCGAGCAGTTCCTTCATGGCAACTTCAAGCTCAAGGTCGAGCACGAGACGTTCAGCCTGAAGAAGTACAACGATTTCCTCGCGGCGCATGACAAGGAGATCGCGTTATTCCGGGCCAAACAGCAGGCTGCCTTTCACGAGGAACGCCTTCGTTGGGAGGCCGCCGGCCAAACCGCTGTCGCGCCGGAAGTGATGGATGACGCCGCATCTCAGCAGGCGGCCGAACTGCCGACAGGCTGGGAAGCCGTCACTGCCGAGGTGCCGGGCAGCATGTGGAAGGTAGACGTCGCGAAGAACACCTGCGTGAAGGCGGGCGACCGGCTTGGCATCATCGAATCGATGAAGATGGAAATCCCAGTCCTTGCCACTGCGGACGGCGTGGTAGCCGACGTGTTCGCCGCCGAGGGCAAGCTGGTGTCGGCGGGGCAGTTGCTATTCTGCATCGATACAACTGCGAGATAACGCCGGACTCACTCGTTGTTGGCTTCGCCGGGCTGGACGTCTGGCTCGATTGCGGGACGGCTTGCGGGCGCGGTCGTCGGTTGGGTCAGCGGCTGCACCTCGATTGGCACGCCGCGGGCGAGCTTCGCGAGGCCTTCGACGATGACTTCCTTCGTGTCCTTTAAACCCTGCGGCACGGCGATCCACTTGCCGCCTTCGATTACCGGCCCAAGCGTGACCACGTTTTCGACGGCCTCGCCGTCCTGGGCTGTGTAAATCTTATCGAGTCCCGCAAACGACACCACGGCGTGCCGAGGTACGATCGGCACGCCTTTATCCTGTCCGACAGTAATGGTTCCGCGAGCGAACGCGCCGGGACGAAGTCGTTGATCAGCGTTGTCGAAGGTGGCCTCAATCTGGAACGTTCGGGTGGCGAGGTCGATCGATGGGCTGACACGTGCGATGGTTCCGACCGCAGGACCATCGAGCCCGGCGATGCGGAGCGTGACGGTCTGACCTGGCCGCACCTGCGAGGCGAAACGTTCGGGGAGCGCGCCGCGAAACTTGATTACGTCGTCGAGCACCACGCGGAACAGCGACGTTCCGGTCTGAACGAACTCGCCGGTGGACACCGCCCGCGATGCAACTGCGAATTTACGTCCTTCCTTAACGGCCGGCGGGACGGCGCGGGTGTCGGCGAGGCGCTGCTTGGCGGCGTCGAGCTCGCTCTTGCGCGATAGCGCGGCGGCGAGCAGCGACTGCGCTTCGAGCTTGGCCACCTCGTGATCGCGCACGGCCACCTCGTACGCGGTCTGCATGTCGGCGTAGTCCTGCTCGCTCATGAGCGGCGGGGTTTGCTCGAACAACTTCTGCGCACGCTCAAATTTTGCCTTGGCGTTGGCAGCCTGCGCGCGGGCGCGCTGGACGGTGGAGATGGTCGAAATATTGAAGTTGGCGGGAGGCAGTTCGGCGAGGCCAAGCTTGGCGAGAGCTTCGCTGAGGGCGTTTTCCTGTCGGCTGACTTCAAGTTGGTAATCCGTCGGATCGATTTGAGCAAGGACTGCGCCGCCTGGCACGCGATCGCCTACATCGGCGTCGATCGACGCCACCCGGCCGGACACCTTGGCGCTGATGACCACCTCTTCATCGCCGTAGAGCGTGCCGACCACTTCGGCGGTCCGATCAAGATCGGCGGTCCGCACGGTTTCGAGTTGCACGGGCACAGCTTCGGGACTGGGTTTTCCGCCACCGCCGGCCGCAGGTTCGGCCTCGCCGGAGCAGCCGGCGAGCTGAATGCCTGCGAATAATAAAACGGCCATTCGGAAGTAGTTTGATTGACTCACGGTGACGTCCTTACAATACTGACGGGTCAGTTTTGACTTCGCGAGCCTCATCGTAGGTCAATCAACAGAGTCAGGCAAGGTATGCAGCGACTGGATGACGCCAAACGATCCGCCATCATGGCCGCCGCGGTGCGCCTCTTCAGCCGCAAGCCGTTTCACGAGGTGCTGCTGGACGACGTGGCATCGGCGGCGAAGGTAGGCAAGGGCACGGTCTACATCTATTTTAAGAACAAGGAAGACCTGTACGACACGCTCGTGTTGGAGGCGTTCTCGGATGTCGTCGAGCGGCTGCGGCAGTTGGCGGACGACGTTGCCGAATCCGCATGGGACGATCTCGAGCGGATGATCCTGGCGCTGGTGACGTGGGCGAGCGAGAATCCGAATTTCTATAAAATGATGATGCAGGGCGCCAGCGATCGCGTGCGGCCGCGCCTGTCGCGAAAGCGGAAGGAACTGGGGCAGACGTTCGAGATTGTGCTCAATCGCGGCATTCACGAAGGCGAGATGGAAGACCCACACCCCGAACTCACCGCCCAATACATCCCGGCGTGCGTGCGGTCCGCCATCCGCTACGGGCCTGGCAAGCAGTCGGCGGCGGACATCACCAAGCATCTGATGGGATTACTCGGATCAATCCGGGCCAGGAAAGGGGCGGCGCGATGAGCCGTTGGAGCGGACTGCTGATCGTTTGCCTGTGCTTGCTGGCGATGGCCGCCGGTTGTGCGGTGAATCAGGAAAACGAAGTCGAGATCTACCGCCGTGAAATACGACTTGTTGACGAGCGCGTCGAACACACGCCGGGCGAAACGCTCACGCTGATCGACGCCGTGCTGTTGGCCAACCAGAACGACGAGTCGCTGGCCTCCGTCGGCGAGGATTACCTGAAGGCAGTCATCGCCCAGCGTCGCACGCTGGCCAACTTCCTGCCGACGGTCGACCTGGTGCCGGTCTATTCGCGGCGCGAGGCGGTTACCGGGCAGGATGGCACGGCCGGCCAAAACGAATACTTCGATGTCCCGGCCGCGATGTCGGTCAACCTGTTTAACGGGTTTCAGGACGTCAACCGTGCCTGGCGCGACGAGTACGTCGCCCGCCAGCGCCGCAGCGAACTGAAGTACTCTCAGGAATTGCTCCTGGTCGACACCGTCGCTGTCTTCTTCGAGGTGCTGCGGGCCGAGGCGACCGTTCGCGTGCTGGAGAACTCGCTTGAATTGCAGGAGGCGCGATATCGCGAAGCCAAGGGCCGCTTCGACGCCGGCGTTGCCCGGCCGCTGGAGGTAAGTCAGACGGAAGCGCAGGTCGCCTCGACGCGCACCGCCCTCATCAGCGCGCGCTCCGACGTCACTCAGTCCCGCTCCCGCCTCAAGCTTCTCACCGCCGCCGAGGTGCGAATGAGCCCGCTGGCGGACAATTATTTCCCGCCGGCGCTTTCCACGTTCGACGCGATCTACGATCTGGCGCGCAAGAACCGCGACGACGTCCGGGCGGCGGAACTGGCGGTCGACGCGGCGCGGCACGATGTCGATGCCGCGGTCGGGCAGTACTACCCGTCGGTGACGCTCGATTTCGAAGCATTTTTGTACCGCGAATCGGTGCCCGATCAGCGATCATGGGACGCGTTGCTCCGCATCAACCTGCCGATCTTTTCGGCCGGCCGCATCGAGCAGGACGTCCGCACGGCGTGGAGTAATCTTCGCCAAACGCTGCTGGCCCGCTCCTACGCAGAGCGCCGGATGCGAGCGGAGGTGGAGCAGGCATTCGTCGCAGTACAGGCGAGCATCGATCGGCTGGCCCAATTACAGGTGCAGGTGGCGACCGCGCAGGAATCGCTCACCCAGGCCGAGCAGTCGTACAGTGCCGGGCTGGCGACGAACCTCGACCGCATTACATCGCAGAACGCGCTGCTGCAATCGCAATTGCAGCTCGTCAGCGAAGAGTACGACCGCAAGTTGTTCCACCTCGCGTTGTTGCAGCGAGCGGGCTTGCTGCGAGAAGAATTCGAACAGGCGGCGACCACCCGGCCATAGGTGACTCATCATGCAGAAGTTCATCGATCTGTTCGTCAAACGCCCCGTCTTCGCCGCCATGTTCATCCTGGCGATGGTGGTTGTTGGGGCAGCGGCCTACACCGGATTGGGCGTCGATCGTTTTCCGTCGGTCGACCTGCCGACGGTCAGCATTCGCACCAGCCTGCCGGGCGCGTCGCCGGAGGAAGTTGAAACCGAGTTGATCGAGCCGATCGAAGAGGTCGTCAACACCGTTTCGGGCATCGACGAACTCCGCGCGATCGCCGGCAACGGCACGGCGGCGGTCATCGTGACGTTTGACCTTTCTCGTGATATCGACGTGGCGGCGCAGGACGTGCGGGATAAGGTTGCGACCGTTATCCGCCGGCTTCCCGACCAGGCCGATCCGCCGACCGTCAGCAAGTTTGATAACGATTCCCAGCCGGTCATTACCTATGCGCTTTCAGGTGATCGCACGCTTCGCGAGCTGACGGAGATCGCCGACAAGATCGTGAAGGAGAAGCTCGAAACCGGCCGTGGGGTGGGCGAGGTGGATCTGGTCGGCGATGCGGTTCGCACGATCAACATCGACGTCGACGCCGATCGCCTGGCCGCCTACGGACTGCCGATCACCGCCGTTCGTGACGCGGTCGCGCGGGAGAACTCCGACGTGCCGGGAGGCAATATCACCGGAGCGCAGCGGGAGCAATCGCTTCGCACGCTGGGCCGCCTGCGGACGGCCGAGGATTTCGGGCAGGTGGTGATCACCTCGGTCAACGGCGCGCCGGTTCGCCTTCGCGACCTGGCGCGGGTGGAAGACGGCGTTGCCGAACGGCGGTCAACAGCACGGCTGAACGGCAAGACATCGGTTTCGCTCAACATTCGCCGCCAGAGCGGCGCGAATACGATCGACGTGATCGAATCGGTAAAGGAGAAGGCCGAGGAGGCCCGCGCTCAGCTTCCGCCGGGCGTGGAGTTGCAGGTCATCCGTGACCAGTCCAGCTACATCTATACCGCGCTGCACGAGATCAACATCCACCTTGTGGCCGGCTCGATCCTGGCGTGCCTGGTGGTGCTGGCGTTCACGCGGAGCTGGCGGAGCGTGATCATCGCGGGCATCTCGATCCCCGCGTCGGTCATCAGCACGTTCGCGATGATGTGGGTGTTGGATTTCACGCTCAACAGCGTGACGATGCTGGCGCTGGTGCTGATGGTCGGCATCGTCATCGACGACGCGATCGTGGTGCTGGAGAACATCTTCCGGTTCGTGGAAGAAAAGAAGATGACGCCCATGGAGGCGGCCAAGCAGGGGACGGGCGAGATCGCGCTGGCGGTGCTGGCGACGACGCTGTCGCTGGCGGTGATCTTCGTGCCGGTGTCGTTCATGTCGTCGATCAGCGGCCGTTTCCTCTACCAGTTCGGCATTACGGCGGCGGTGGCGGTGCTGGTGAGCTTGCTGGTCAGCTTCGTGCTGACGCCGACGCTCTCGGCCCGCATGCTGGGCAGGGAGGCCGCCAAGGCCAGCGAATCGCATCACGGGCACGGCAGCCGCGGCGGGTTCTACTATTACATTGACGCCTTCTACACCCGGATGCTGAAGCTGGTGATGCGGTTCCGCATCGTCACCGCGATCGTCGCGCTGTGCGTGGTGATGAGCGGCGCGCTGCTCTTCGGGGTGGTGCAGCAGGGCTTCATGCCGCAGGGGACGGACGACGCGGAGTTTCGCGTGAGCATCGAGGGGCCGGAGAACATGAGCTTCCGGGCCATGGACGAAGTGCTGGCCTCGGTCGAGGCCGACTTGATGAAGATCCCCGAGATCAAGGTCATGCTCGCCGAGGCCGGCGGCGGGTTTATCGGCGGGGTGAACACGGGCGACATCCACGTCGGCCTTGCGCCGCATTCCGAACGGTACTGGACGTTCGCCCGGCTGTTCAAAGGCATCCTGTCGGGCGACCCGATGTCGGCGTTCCGCGGCAACTATACGCAGAACGAAGTGATGGCCCGCATTCGCCAGCAGATCGTGCCGAAATACCGCGCGATGGGCATCAGCGTGCGTGCCCGCAACTATCCCGGCTTCAACATCGGCGGCGGCAACTTCGATATCGACTTCTCCATCACCGGACCCGACCTCAACAAGCTGGCCGAGTATTCGAATGAGCTGGCCCAGCGGGCGGAGAAGCTGGGCGGCATCATCAACATCGATACGACGCTGGAACTGGCAAAGCCCGAGCTGCGAGTGGAAATCGACCGCCGAAAGGCGGAAGACCTGGGGATCAGCAGCAACGACATCGGCACCGCGCTGCGGTTGATGGTGGGCGGCGATCAGGAGATCAGCCGCTTCCGCGACCCGCTCAGCAATGAGAACTACGACGTCCGCCTTCGCTTGAGCGAGGCGGACCGGGATGACCCGGACAAGGTGCCGAACCTGCTCCTGGCGGGCAGCGGATCGCGGTTGATCGAGTTGACGAACATCGCGTCCGTTTCGCTGGCGAACACCGCCGCGCGAATCGACCGGCTTAGCCGCGGCCGCGACTGCCGTGTGCGAGCGAACGTGGCGCCGGACGCATCGCTGGAAGAAAAAACGCGCCAACTGCTTGCCGAAGCCGAATCGATGGGCATGGACCCGGGCTACGTCGTCAGCGTGCGAGGCCAGGGGCGCGAGTTCGCGAAGACGAGGAACGAGTTCGCCTTCGCGTTCCTGCTGTCGATCGTGTTCATGTACATGATCCTGGCGAGCCAATACGAGCACCTGGTTCACCCGATCACCATTTTGTTTTCGCTTCCGCTGGCCGTGCCGTTCGCGCTGCTGTCGTTGTGGCTGGCGGGCGAACAGCTAAACCTCTATTCGGCGCTGGGCATTCTCGTGCTGTTCGGCGTGGTGAAGAAGAACTCGATCCTTCAAATCGACCATATGAACCACCTTCGCCGCGACTACAACATGCCGCGGTATGAGGCGGTGATCCAAGGCTGCCGCGATCGGTTGCGGCCGATCCTGATGACGACGCTCTGCCTGGTGGCGGGCATGTTGCCGCTATGGCTCGGCACGGGGCCGGGCGCCGAAGAACGTCGCGCGGTGGCGGTCGTGGTCATCGGCGGACAGACGCTGTCGCTCTTGCTGACGCTTCTGGTGACGCCGGTTGCATATACGCTGCTGGACGACCTGTCCGAGTTCATCCGGCGCCGCCGGAAAGATGAAACCGCATCGCTGCCCGGCAACGTGATCATCGGTAAGTAGCAGCTCTCACGCGTCCTCCGCGTTATGGTTGTTCCGCCCGCTTTGCCGCGGCGGGATCGAGCGGGGCCTTGTTTTGCTTCTGCAACTCATCCTGCGTATGCGGTGGCGGGGGCTTGGGGAGATCCAGCTTGCCCGAAGGCGACGCCTTGGCCGGCTTGGCACGCTCGTAAGTCGTTGCCGTATCGGGGGTCTTCTCGTCGAGCTCTTCATCCTGGGTCATGGTGTTTCTCCTTGTCTTTCTAATCATCTGATCGTCTGCCGCGACGCGTGAAACGTCCTTCATCTCTGTCTGAATCCACCTTCATCTTGGGCCTCGCAAAAAATGAACCACGATTCACAGTGGTTTTACCGATCCCGCACCATCCGGCCGCGATGATGTAAACGTCAGGCTGATCGAGCGAAACGCGAGGCGAAGGGCCAAGCATCGGTCGCCTGGTGACCAAGGACCTGTTGGAGGTTCCCATGAAGAGCGTGTTCAAGATCCTGTCGGTGATGACGGTAGCCGTTGCGCTGAGCGGTTTTTCGATCGGCTGTAACACCATGGAGGGCGCCGGTAAGGACGTCGAGAAGGCCGGCGATGCCGTCAAGGACGCAGCACGGGATGCGAAGGACTAACTAAACGACGCGCAGTAGTGCCTCGTCGGCGGCGGCCGGGCTCGGTGTCCG
>JBBCIV010000083.1:0-64116 GCA_037189665.1 Phycisphaerae bacterium
GGCGAACGGCTTCAGCTCATCGAGCGAGTGCGGCAGGTCCTTATTGCGATCCCAGTACATCAGGAACGCCCCGCTGATGTCGTGCAGCCGCGCGGCGCAGGCATCGGTGTTGTCCAGCGTGATGAACGGCGCATCCGATCCAGCCGTCCGTCCTCCACCGGTCGTCTTCGACTGTTGCGACTGGCAGCCCGCCATCGCCAAAACCATGATTGCGCACGCCATCAACGTGCCGCGGCCGACCTTGATGATGGCTGTCGTCGTCGAGGGCAACACGTGCATCAATTCCTCTCGTCGGGCTGCTGCTGTTGCGGCTGTTGCGGCTGTTGCGGCTGCGTCGTTGAGGGCGGCTGGGCGGTGGTTTCGCCGCGCTTCAGGCCCTCGCGATGCTGATCATACACGCCCGGGGCCACAGCGCCAGGGAGCAACTTCGTGGAATCGACCTCATCCTTCGACATGCCGTCAAGCTGATCCGGGTCTTCCGCCACGTGCGGCGTCAGGAAGATGAGCAACTCGGTCTTGGCCTTGTTCTTGATCGTCCGCTTGAAAACCTCACCCAAGAGAGGGATATCGCCTAGGAAAGGAACCTTGTTCACCGATTCGGTCACGCGGTCTTCCATCAGGCCACCGATGACGATCGTCTTGCCGTTACGAACGCCGACGCGCGTCTGCGCCGACCGCTTGGCGATGATCGGCTGCGACGCGGTATCGGAAATCGGCACGGTTTCGCCGGTGAGCGTGCTGATCTCGGGCGCGACATCGAGGATCACCAGCCCGTCGGGGTTGATGTGTGGGATGACGTCCAGCAGGATGCCGACATCGCGGTACTGCAGGGTGTTGATGGTCTGGCCCGTGTCGGTGATACGGCTATTCTCGATGAGCGGGACTTCCTGGCCGACGGTGATCGAGGCGAGCTGGTTATCGCTCGCAAGGATATACGGACGCGAAAGCACGTCGAGCTTGCCGGTGGTTTCCAGCGCGCGAATCGTCGCCTCGAAGTTGGTCTCGAGTAATTGCACTACCAGCCCCTGGCCGTTGACTGGGATATTGAAGTTGCCTCCGCCGAACTGGCCGCGATCGGACGTCGCCTCACCGCCGAACGGCCCGACGCGGTCGGCGCGCACGTTGAGCGCCGATAGTTCCGCGCCGATATCGCTGCCGTTGCTGTGCGTCACCTCCGCCAGCAGCACCTTGATCAGCACCTGCCTGACGGGCTTGTCCATCTCGTCGAGCACCTGCTGCACGCGAGAGTAATTGGACGGAGCAGTGCGAATGAGCAGCGAATTGGTGTCGGTGTCGGCGATGATCGATACCTGCCCCGCCAGGTCGCTGGCGGCCTGCTGAGCCTGCGCGGAGACGCGCTGACCACCACTACCGCCGGTCTGCCCGCCCCCTCGTCCCGACGACGTCTGGCCAAACGTGCCAGTGTTGGTTCCGAACGTGCTGGTGCCCGTCGAACCGCCGGTGCGCGATGAAGTCCGGCCGCTGGTGCCGGTGCCGCTCTGCGAGCGGGCGTTGCGCAACGTATCAGCATTGTTCTGCGAGGATCGATTGGTGATCGCCGTTCCGTTGAACAGGCTGTTAAGCACCTGCTCGATATTGAGCGCCTGCGCGTTTTTCAGGCGATAGACGTAAACCGTCTCTTCCGAAGCCGGATTGGAATCCAGTTCCTTCACGACGGTGGCGACGGTTTCGAGCAGGTCGCTCGGGCCGGTGACGACGATGGAGTTCGTCCGCTCGTCCGATCCGGCCGACACCTTGCCCGTGCGGTTCTGCGACTGATTCCCTCGTGCCGCCTGTTGCATGAACCGCCGGAAGTTACCGCCCGGCCCGCCACCCGGGCCGCCACCATCACCACCTCCCCCGCCACCATCACCGCCTTGGTTTTGTTGGGGGCGGGTGGCGTCGAGATTGCCGAAGACGTCGTTGATCAGCTTTGCCGCCGCCGATGCAGTGGCATACTTGAGCTGGAACACCTTCACGTCCACCGCCGAGCCGACCGTCGTGTCCAGCGCCGCGACGATCTCCACCACGCGCCGCACGTTGGCGGACGTATCGGTGATGACCAGCGCGTTGCTCGACGCGTTGGCGGTGAAATCGGCGTCGGTGCTGACCAGGGGCGCCAGATCGGTTTTCAGCTGCGTCGCGTCGGCGAAGCGAAGCGGGATGACCTGCGTGATCAACTCGTCGGTCTTGGCGATCTTCTCCGGATCGTTGCCCGAGCGAACGGGGATGTTGAGCCGCTTGGCCGCATCCTTGTTGACGATCTTCAGCACGCGTTCCTGCTGGATGGCGGTGTAGCCGGCGTTGCGCAGCACGGTGTTGAGCAGCGACACTGCTTCCTCCGGCGACACCGACTGTTTGCTCACCAGCGTCACCCGGCCCTCGGGCTTCACTTCCTTGACAACAATGAAGCCGGCGGCGTTGGATAGCTCATCGAGGATGACGTCGATCGACGCGTCCTGAAAGTTGAGCGTAAGCCCGCCGTTCTGCCTGGCGACACCCGTAAGCGGCCGCGACGGCGCGGCGCCCGTCGCCGGCGCGGTGGTCGGCGCCGGGGGCGGCACAGGCACTTCCTGGCCGAGCGCCGCCGTGCCGATCAGTTGTGCGACGACCAGCGATGCGGCCCACGTCACATGCCACGATGAAGCGATCCTGCTCATTACCATGTCCTTCCTAAGCCTATTTCTCAACGATTGCGTCCGCGGTTTCGCAGCCGCATGCGCTCTTCCGCGCTCAGATTTGCCATGTCCGCCGGCGTGCCGCCGTTCGACGGCCCAGCCGACGTCGAGCCCGACGACCCGTCTGATGACGTCGATGGCGACGAACTCGTCGCCACCGGTGCCGACGGCTTATTGCCCGCCAGGTTCTGGCCGATGAATACCCACGTCACCTGTTCTTCGTGTACGTAGGCGATCGCGTCGATCGCGATCTCGGCGATGTGCCCGCGGGCGATCTCGTCGCCGGGCGCGACGCGCGTCATGCCCGTGCTGCTCTCGAGATACGCGCGAAAGCCGTGTTCCTCGATCGCCACGCCTCGCAGCACGAACTTGCTCTCCGGCGGCTCGGGCGGGCGCTCTGGACGCTCATATGAACTTGGCCGCGTGCTCGGCGGACGCGGTCGGGAACGTTCGCGCAGGAACATGTTCCGCTCGCTGATCACGCCGTACTTCTCGTCGAACTCCGACCGCCGCTCCTGCGCCTGGACGTCAGCGGCCAACATACCGATGACGCACGCCAAGCCAATAATGATGACCGTTCTCATCGCAATGCCTCCCGTGCCTCCCGTGCCACCCCGTGCGCCACCGCCACCCGCGGCGGAGGCGGCGCGTCGAAGATCGTGGAAACGCCTAGCTGCAGCGCCAGATCATCGGTTCCCTCCTTGCGGGCGCTGACCTGCAAATCGCTCATCCGCAGCGGGATTTTCGACGTCTGGAGGTTGTGCAGGAACCGCGTCATGCGCGACATCGATCCGGTCGCGCTCACGCGGAGCGTGATGCGATAGAAGCCATTGACGCGTTCGCTGCGATCGGGCTTGAGCGACTGAACCGACAGGCCGGCGTTCTGAGCCGCCTCGCGCACGCGGTCGAGCAACTGCCCTTCCGCGGCCGACGCGTCGGCCTTCAGGCCAGTGCCGGCAAGCTCTTTCCAGCGACGGCTGGCGGCGATATCGCTGTCAAACAGGTTGTTCGCCTCTCGAAGCGACGATTGATAATCCTCGATCGCGAGGTTCGCGTCGCTCAGCCGCTTGAACATCGGCGACAACAGCACCTGGTCGAGCAGCAGCGCGAAGATCACCACGCCCGCCCCGATTGCGATGTAACGTTCTCGCTTGGACATGGTCATTGGCGCACCTCCGACTGGCCGTAGACAAAACTGATGGAATACGTGATCTCGCCCCCGCGGCCGCCGGCTTCGCGGAGGTCGAGGAGCTGGACGCGGGCAAAGTATTTATCGTTCATCAGCCGGTCGCGCAACGCGAGGATCAGGCGCTGATCGGTACTCTTGCCCTGAAGCGTGCCCTCGCCGTTGTCGCGCAGGGTGATGCCGGTAGTCCAGATCGGCTCGTCGTAGTTAAACGCAAGGGAAAGCTGCCGAACGCAGTCGAGGTTTCCGCCGCGGTTCTCGAAGAACGTACGGCCGAACTTGAAGCGATCCACGCGGGCCTGGGCGGCCTTCACGTCGGGTTCGAGCTTCTTCAACTGCTCGGCAAGCATCGCCTGCTCGGCTTCGCGCGAGTGAACGGTCATCACCAGACTGATGATGCCGACGATGATCGCCACCCCTGCCGCCATCGCGAGATAGGCGGGGCGACCAAAACGGCTGGTCTTCTCGGGGGCAAGGCGACTGTCGATGAAGTTGACCGGCAGACGTGCCTCATCGAGCCCGACGAGAGACAAGGCGACCGCCGGCAGATGCCCTGCCGATTTTAGGGTTGCAGCGCTTCCGTTCATGGCGGCAGGGTCGATGCGGGCGTTCAGTTCTGCCGCGGAGACGGCCTTGGCGTCAAGGCCGGCCAGCCCCGCGCCGCCCGATGCGTCACATACTCGTAACTGACCTGACGCGCCGCCAAGCGCGAGGATGCGCTTCAATTCCAGGTTCACCTGCTGTGGGTCCGCCGAGGCGAGCGGGCGCAGGGTTCGTGCGGCACCACCTTGCCACTGTACGAACTCGGCGCCGGTGGAAGCCAAGCTGAGCATGGCATGGTCAGATTCGATCAACGCGCTGGTTGCCAACGTCGTCGGGCAGACGGCCACCAAATGCAGCCCGGCGGCGTCTGTCAGTTTCCGGACCTTGTCGATCTGCGCCTTCAGCATGCCCACCAGCAATACCCTGGTGTTGCCGGCGACAACGTCGCCTGCGCTATCGACGATCAGCCCGCCGGCGTCGCCGCCCATCGCCATGCGCTCGGCCTGCAATCGCAGGATCGCGGTCGCGGCGGACGCGTCCGTCGGCGGGATTTCCTTTTCCTGGGCAATGACCCACCGCGCCGGCACGCCGACGACGGCGCGGCCGGCCTTGATATGGTGTTGTTCGAGGAACTGGGCGAGCGCCTGTCCGGTCATCTCCGGCCGCTCCAGGAGCGGGCCGGCGGCGTCGAAACGGGCGATCTTCTTCACCACGCGCGCGCTGCCCTTGCCGTCGGTCTGACAGCAGATGATCTCGCGATCACCGAAGGCCAGTGCGAGAATTGCTGATCCGCCGATGCGCATTAGCGCGTTCCTCCTTGAGCCGTCGCCAGCGGCGACGAATCCAGCACCGCGGGACGACCGCGGTCGGTGATATCCCGCCGGTATACGATCCTGGGCGTCGTGGGCGCGGTATCGATGACGATCCGAATTCGCTTGAACGCCCGCCCGTTGCGGCTGGTCGCCACGATGTCCGCCGAATACTGCCTGCCCCGACCCGTGATGAGCCGGCCGAGGTTGACGCTCTTGTCTTTCAGAACGTCGTACACCCACGCCCGCGAACCGGGATTGCTCTGAACTTCGCTGGTCCGCCGGGCCAACAGCGCATCGACGTTGGCCTCATCAATGCCGAGGGCGACCAACACTTCCCTCGGCGCGGTGTTCACGTTCACCCGGCCGCGAATGCGGGCAGTGGTGGCAACCTCGGTGAGGTAGTCTTCCACCAACTGAAACTCGTCGTACGTCATCCCGCCGCGATAGGCGAAGTCGAACACGTCCAGCGCCGGCAGCACGCCGACGCGCGACATGATTTCCGCGGCGCGGGCCTCGCTGATCTTGTCGCGAAGCACCTCGCGAGTTTCGGTGCGCTGCGTGTTCACGTTCACCCGCCGCGTGCCGTCGGCGGCGGCGTTCGATTCCAGCGTCCAGGCGGTGAAAAAATCGGCCAGGCCGGCGTGCTGGTAATATTCCGTCACCACCACGCCCGCGGTGTTCGGCGGGCCGTAAAGCAGGTCGCCGGTCATGCCCTTGATGAGCATCAATTCTTCGACGCACTCGAAGTTGGCGTTCTTGGCACGATAGCCGTCGGCGGTGCCCAGATAATTGCCGCTTTCGGCGCCGCTGGCGGTGAGGTTCTCATCCTCATCGCGCCAATCGATGATCGAACCGGCCAATTCGTCCGTCATGCCGGGCAGCAGCCGCAGTTGATCAATGTTGGCAGAGTTGAGGTTGAGCTTCGACGATTCGTCCATCAATCCCCAGCTCGGCAGCGATTCGTCGTCGTAGTTGGGCTTCACGATCGTGAACGATCCCTGCCCCAACGGCACGTTGACGAAATCGGATTCGACCAGGTCGTCCAGTGAATCGCGATAGTTCGTCAGGATCGCCAGCACGTACTGCTCCGCGCCGCGGGCGACGGAATCGGCATCGCGCGTGGCCTGCGAGTTGGCGGCCAGCGCCATATCGACGCGGGCGGAGCGGTTCAACGTCAGCACCAGGCCGGCCAGCGCGAACAGCACCACCATTGCCACGATCAACACGCTTCCGCGATTGTGAGCATCACGCCGGGGCATCAGTCACCCCCCGTAACAGTGGTATCCGTGGACTCCTCGGTCACCTCGTCCAGCGGAATGGCGCACGGCAGCCGCACCAATCGCGTGACGGAATAGGCCTGCGCGTTCACATCGCGATCGGCGGTCTTGCGGATCGTCACTTCGATGGCGACGGGGAGCGCATCGGACTGAAGCGTGGAATCCCATTCGTCGTGCCACAGTGACCCGTCAAAGAAGCGGACGGAAAAGCCGATCAGATCAGTAGCGAGAACTTCATCGGTCGGCTGCGCCGCCACCGGCGCGAGCAGGTTGCGCGTCACCCGTCGGACGAGCACCGGCTGGACGCCGTCGGTACGGAGCACCAGTTGTACGCGACGGAAGCCCTCGCTGAACGGATCGACAGCCCCACGGTCGCGGCCGATGCAGTAGAAATCGATCGAGTCGGCCTCGCGACCGGGCGTGCCCATGGCGTAGCCGACCATCGGGCCGGCAAGCGTGCCGGTCGGCGGGAGAATCGATTGCAGGTCCTGTTCGATCAGGTCGAGCGCGACGGCGGCGGCGCGGATGTCGCGCATCTGCACCTGAGCGCTGGTCCGGGCCTTGAAGCCCGAATACATCGCGGAGTAAAGCGCCAGCGCCATCATCGCGGCGATCGCCATCGACAACAGCAGTTCCAGGAGCGTGAAGCCGTTATGACGCGTCATTGTGTTTCCTCCGTGGAAACACTGCCGGTGGTCGAACCGGCGATGAACGTCATCGTGCTGAGGCTGAGCGATTGCTCGGCCGACCGCTCGGGCCAGTAGACGTTGACCGTCACGACATAGACACCGAAATTTCCGCTCACAAAGCTGCTGTCCCAGCGATAACCCGGCCAATCGACGCCAAACGTGCCCGAGCCGGTGAACAGCGAACTGTCGTTCATCAGCACCAGTTCGTTCAACTTCAACTGCGCCAACTCGGCCGCCTCTGCGGTGCGGCGGGCGTGGGCGCTGGTCTGCATCGCCGTCGTGATGCCGCGCATCGCCACGGGCAGCACGACGCCGACCAGCACCATCGTGGCCAGCACTTCGGGGAGCGTAAATCCGCGGCGCGAGCGTTTCATCGTGCCTCCCCCATCACGCGAAACGGGTCCGCCGGCGTTGCGGCGGCGATCTCGACGACCTCGCCGCGCGCCGACGTGATCCGAACCACCGCCGGAGTACAGCGAGAATCGGGGAAAAAACAGATCGCGCGATTCTCGCCTCCGCTGATCAGGTCAAGCTGGAAGCTCGTCGGCATCGTCGTCACCACGCCCCACTCGCCGGCCACGGGCGTCACCACGTCGCCTGAGCGGGTGGAGAGCACGTAGCCGTTCGTGTTGAGATCGATCGACAGTACGTGCTCGGTGGCGGTGAGGATCGCCTGCGCCCGCGCCAACTGCGTGGCGGCGAGGAACTGGTCGGTCGCGTCGCGCAGCTTCGCGCCGTCGCTCCAGCCTCGCATGCTGGGGGCGGCCATCGCGATCGTGATGCTGATGATCGTGAGCACGACCACCAATTCGATCAGCGTGAAGGCGAAGTTGTGACGCTTGCGGCCGTTCATCGACGCTTACCAGTTCCCGATGTCGTCTTCCGTGCCCTCGCGGCCGTCGGCGCCGCTGGAGGAGAGATCAAATCCGCTCGGATTTTTCTGGCCGGGCTGGCGATAGTTGTACTCGTTGCCCCACGGGTCTTTCGGAACGCCGCGTTCGAGGTACGGCCCGCGCCAGCCGGTCACGCCGCTGGGCGCGGATAGCAACGCGTCGAGCTTTTCCTCGGTGGAAGGCAGCCGCCCGGTATCGATCTCGAAGCGGTTAATCGAGCTGGAGATCGTGCTGATGTCCGTCTTCGCCGCCGTCTCGCGCGCCTGCTGCGAGCGGCCGGTGAACTTCGGCACCACCAACGCCGCCAGCACACCAAGGATCACCAGCACCAGCAGCAGTTCGATCAGCGTAAAACCACTTCGTCGTCGTTCGTTCCGTTTCATCATCATTCCTCGTTCACACAGACCCGTAATACTCACTTCAGTTGATCATATCCTGCAACGTGAACACCGGCAGCAGCATGCTCACCACTACGGTCCCGATCAACGCCGCCATGATCAGCAGCAATAACGGCTCGGCCAACGCCACCAGCATGCGCAAGTTGCGGTCCAGGTCGGTTTCGTACGCCTGCGACAGCCGGATCAACTCCTGATCCACGCGGCCAGTTTCCTCGGCGACGGAGATCATTTCGATCACGCTGGCAGGAAAAAGCTTTGGATTATTCGACAACGCCTTGCTCAACGCCGTGCCGCGCTGCACCTGCTCGATCGCGTGGGCCACCGTGTCGGATAGAGTTTGATTGCCGATCGCCTCGCGAGCGGTCTTCAGCGACGTCACAAGCGGCACGCCCGCGCCGACCAGCGTTCCGAGCATCCGGCTGAACCGCACGAGCGCGAACCGCGCCATCACCGTCCCAAGCAACGGCGTCGCCAGCAGCATTCGCTCGAACGCCCGCCGGCCGGCGTCGGTGGCCATCCAACGCTTGAGGGCGACGACGCCCACCACCAGCGCGATGGCGAGAAAAGGCCCGTACGTGATCAGCCATCCGCTCAGCGCCACCACCACGCGCGTCAGCAGCGGGAGCTTTTCGCCAAACTGGGCGAAGATGCTGCTGAACCGCGGGATGAAGAACGTCAGCAGGAAGATCAGCACCCCCGATGCCACCGCCGCCAGGGCGACGGGGTAGATCAGCGCGGACTTCACCCGCGATTTCAGGTCCTGCTCGCGCTGGCGGAAGTCGGATATCTGCTGCAGCACCACGTGCAGAAAGCCGCCCGTCTCGCCCGCGCGAACCATCGCGACGTAGACGCTGGAGAACGCCTGCGGAAATTGCATGAGCGTGTCCGCCAGCGACTGGCCGCCGACGACGTCGTCGTGGATCTTGGTCCAGGCATTCTTAGCCGCGGGGTTGGAGGCCTCGCGTTTCAGGAGGGCCAACGCCCTTGAAATCGACAGGCCGGCGGCAAGCAGGTTCGCCAGTTCGCGCGTAAACGACTCGACCGCCTTCTGCGGAACCTTTCCTTTACGGCCAACCACCGAACCGGCGGACGACTTGCCCGCCGGCCCGGCGGCCTCGGAAATCGACAGCGGCGACAATCCCTGCCCAACGACGGTATCGATGGCGGCGGCTCGCGAGTCCGCGGCGATCGTGCCGGAGGCGCGACGTCCCTGCCTGTCCACCGCCACGTACGCGAACGACGCCATCAGCCGCCCTCCGTGAACCGCAATTGGTGATCCTCATCCTTGGTGTTCTGCATCAGCTCGTCCACCGTCGTGCGCCCTTCGCACACGATGCGCCAGCCATCGTCGCGCAGGCTTCGCATGCCCTCGCGCGTCGCGACCTTCCGCAGCTCGTGGGCGGGCGCGCGGTTGAGGATGAGCGATCGGACCTCGTCGCTGACCGCCATCATCTCAAACACGCCCTGCCGGCCGCGGAAGCCGGTGTTCTGGCAGGCGCGACAACCCCTGCCGTGATACAGCACCGGCGGCACGAGTTTGCCGAAGCGTTGCTTGGCGCGGTCATACAAATCCTGCGGCAGTTCCGCCTTGCAGCCCTCGCAGATCAACCGCACCAGGCGCTGCGCGATCACCACTTCCAATGAGGAAGCGACGAGGTACGGCTCGACGCCCATGTCGATCAACCGCGTGGCGGCGCCGGGGGCGTCGTTAGTGTGAAGCGTGCTGAAAACCAGGTGGCCGGTCAGCGACGCCTGAACGGCGATCTCGGCGGTCTCGCGGTCGCGAATTTCGCCGACGAGCACCACGTCCGGGTCGTGACGCAGGATCGCCCGCAGCCCGGCGGCGAACGTCATGCCGGACTTGGTGTTGACCTGGATCTGGTTCACGCCGCGAAGCTGGTATTCGACCGGATCTTCGATCGTGATGATCTTGCGTTCGGTGTCGTTGATCGCGCTGAGGGCGGCGTAGAGCGTGGTCGTCTTACCCGAGCCGGTCGGGCCGGTGACAAGCACGATGCCGTGCGGCATCTCCAGCACTTCGTCGAAGATCGTGCGATCGCGTTTGGCCATGCCGAGGTGCTCGGTGCCGAGCATGGCGCTGGAGCGGTGCAGGATGCGCAGGACGACGGCTTCGCCGTGGATCATGGGGATGATCGAAACGCGAACGTCGATCTCGCGTCCCGACAGCTTCAGCTTGATGCGGCCGTCCTGCGGGACGCGTTTTTCGGCGATGTCGAGGTGCGACAGGATCTTCAGTCGCGACACGATCGCCGAGTGAAACCGCCGCACGCTGGGCGGCACGTTGGCCTCGACCAGCACGCCGTCGATGCGGTATCGCACGCGGAGCTGATCTTCGAATGGCTCGATATGAATATCGGTGGTCCGGGCGTCGATGGCCTCGGTGAGGATCTGGTTGACGAACTTGATGATCGACGCGTCGTGGGCGGCGGACTCGGAATCGAGGTCGCCGGACTCATCGGTGTCGAGCACCTGGATGCCCGCCTCGGCGTCGAGCGATTGCAGCGTCTCAGCGCCGACGCCGACGATGCCCTTCAACACCCGCGTGATCTCCGCCGCCGGCGCCAGGCCGATCGCGACGTTACGGCCGGTAAGCAGGCGAAGTTCGTCGATGCCCGCAGAGTCGCTTACGCGCGACGTGGCGACCAGCGTCGTCCCATCGACCTCCTCCAGCGGCAGCAGGTTGTAGTGCAGCAGTACGCGAAGGGGGAACTGCGAGATGAAGTCTTTCTTCGGGGCTCGCTTGTCGACGTCGACGTACGGCAGCGCGAACTCCTCCGCCATGAAGCGCAGGAGCGCCTCCTCGCTAAGCCCATCGGCGGCGAGGATGGCGTCTTCCAGGGGCTTGCCCTGCGAAAGAAACTCGCGGGCGCGGGACGCCGAAGCGTCATCGAGGAGCCCCGACTGTCGAACCTGATCGATAAAAGTGCTCATGAGTATGCAAAACGTTTAGCGCCGCATCTTGATGCGGGGGATGCCTCGCTCGCGCCCGCACGTCGCGCGATCGACACCCACGTCAAGACGCGGCGCTAAACGGATAAGGCGTTATTTATTCCAGGACGCCGGAGAGAACCAGGGACGCTTCCTGCTTGGCGGACAGGAGTTCCTTGAGTTCCTTGCGGGCCGCCTCGAGGTTGGCCGCGGCCTTGGCGCGAGCTTCGCGGAAGGCGGCGAGCTTCTTGTCGATCTCCTCGGCGGAAGCGTTTTCACGTTCCAGGAGGGTGCGCAGCTCGCGTTGGGCAACCGCGACCGGGCTGTTGTCGGCTTCGCCGCCGCCCGGGCCGCCGCCGCCGGGACCGCCGCCACCGCGACGTCCGCCGCCGCCGAAACCACCGAAGCCGGAAAAGGCGTCGCGCTGCGCCGTCAAAACCTTGGTGATCTTGGGTTCGAGGACCTTCCACTCGTCGTCCGGCGCGCCGAGTTGTTCCTTCATCCGTTCAAGGCGACGGCGCTGCATCTCGGCCGGGTCGAAATTGCGCTGGCCGCCGCCGTCCTGACCGCCGCCGCGCTGTCCGCCCTGCTGACGGCGTTCGCGTTCGCCGCCGCCTTGTCCGCCGTCCTGTGCCAGGACGAACGTGGGGGCCGTTACCAATGCGATCGTTGCGATAGCTGCTTTCCAACTCATGGGCGTTCTCCTAAAAAGGGGTTGATGTGCAATCTAACAAGTGGAGATCAATGAGGTTCAGGCGGCGGCGAGGGTGGCAACGCCGGCTGACCGGGTTTCGGTGGCGGCCGGTCGCGACCGTCGCGACCATCCCGCCCGCGGCCACCGGGGCCGCGAGATAGCACTTCCTCGTACTTCTTCAGTTGCTCGGCGTTCAGGATGGCCTTGGTCTTCTCCACCGCCTGCTGAAACGCCTTCTTCCCCTCGGCTTCCACCGCGTCCTGCTTCTGCTTGCTCTCGGCGATGATCCGGTCGTATTCCGGCTTGTCTTCCGGGCGGATCAGCGACGCCAGCGCCTCGTCTCGTTCCTTGCGAAGCTGGTTTCGCCTGTCCCACGACTCGCGCCGCCCGCCCACCTCGGACCAGATGTCCTTCATCTGCTTCTGCTGTTCGGGCGAGAGCTTGAGCTGGTCGGCGATCCAGCTTTCGCGAGACTCGGGCCCCTGGTGCGGACGCGCGCCGGGATGGCCCTTCCAGGCGATGCCCGACATCAGCCCCGCCGAGAACGCGATGACGAAGCCGGTAATGACGATCATCTTCGTCATGGCTGGCCTCGCATCGGCTGGCCGTCATTCGGGGCTTGCAGCAGGTCTGCGACGATCCACGCAGCGGTGGCCTGATCGTCAGTGGAAGCATCGACGTCCACGCCGATGGCGGCGGCCTCCCAATCGGTGACCGACGGGGCGGCCTGCGCCTGGCTGCTGGTGGCGACGTAAAGCGATACCGCCAGCACGACCGACGCCGCGGCGGTCATCCAGCCGGCAAGGCGTCGCACCGATCGCTCCTGCATCGCGGCGACGTTTCGCTGGATGCGATACATCGCGTCGCGTGCCATCTCGGGCAGCGGCGCGTTGCGGAGCAACCGCCCGATCGACTCGATCTCGTGCAGGCGGGCGGCGCACGCATCGCACGAGGCGAGATGGCCGGCCACCCGCAAGCGGTCCGCCGGCGACAATTCGTCGTCGTGGAGCCGGTGAAGATCATGGTCGGTCAGGCAGTTCATCGAACTATGCTCAAATACTATCGCGCTTCCACAAACCGCTTAGCTGCTCCCGGGCCCGGTGAAGCCTCGATTCCACCGTTCCGCGGGCGATGCCCAGCGCCTGGGCCATCTGATCGTAGCTCATCCCTTCCAACTCTCGCATTACCAGCACCTCGCGGTGCTCCGGCGAGAGCTTGTCGAGAAGGGATGCCAAGTCCAACCGGGCATCGACGGCGTTCTGCTCGTCAGCGTTTCCGGTCCGCTCGGGCGGGTCGGAAACGATTCTCAGCCAGCCACGGCGTTTACGCCGCATCAGCGCCGCCTGACGAACCAGGATCGACACCATATACGTTCGCACGCTCGATCGGCCGTCGTAGCGGGCGTCCAGGAGCGCAAGGAGCGTTTCCTGAACGACATCTTCGGCTTCCGATTCGCTCCGCGTGAGCGTGCGCGCCACTCCGTACAGATATCGGCCGTGGCGATCGATCAGCGATCGCATGGCACGTCCGTCAGGCCCGGCGAGGCTGCGAAGCAGTTGGTCGTCGGTCGGCGGATCGGTCATTCGCGGAGGCCATTCACCCAGTTAGTTGCGCCGAGGCCGCCGAAACTTCCATCCGATTTCAAAAAATTTTCCCGGGGCAGCCCTCCGTCCGGAAAAACGCGTGCCTGAACGAAAAACGACGCCAGGTCCGCCCCCGGAAAGATACCGGATTTCTATTGTGCTGACTCGTCAGTCCGGGCAAAATGTCGCCCGCTTACGGTTTCTACCGTTCGCGCGCGCATCCGACACCCTTTGACCTTTACAACACCCATTTAGTCGAAAGCGGAGTAACACAACTGTGCCGATGCACCTGCCCTCGTGGCGTAAGTCTGATGCCCTCTCTTCGGCAACCTCCGCCGTCGTGGAGTCCCTCGAAAATCGACGCCTTCTCAGCTCTTCCCCGATTTACACGGAGGAAGCACTCGTCCCATCGGCGACGTCGAGCGCGGCCCTGCAAAACGTCGCCAACGCGATTCAAAATGACGAACTTAAAGAGGTCGCGCTGAACCTCGGCGGCATCTTCTACTACTCGTCGTTCTGGCCTTTCGCCGACGCGCTGAAGATGGAAAGCCGCGGCTGGATGGTCGGGCGGGCGACCGACAATAACAATACCAGCGTCATGACCGCCGCTGGCGACGAAAGCAAAGTCGATGCGCAGGGATACGTCATCGCGCCCGGCATCTACAACGCCAAACCGTTTCAGACCTCCAGCAATCCCCTTGGCGCCCCGTCCGGCCTTTATACCGTGACGTGGGAAGGCGATGGCCTGGTTCGATTGTTCGCCAACAGCAACGCGACGACCGAGGCGCAACTCGTCGAATCCGAGCCCGGCCGCCGCGTGTATCGCGTGACGGGCGGCCGGGTTCGCATCCAGGTCGACAACATCGCCACCGACGGCAACTACGTCCGCGACGTTCACGTCTGGATGCCCGACTGGAGCCCCGCCGACCCGAATGCCGGCAACCTCCGCTCGCTGGAGCCGACTGAAGAGAAGACGCACTTCTGGCACCCGCAATATCTCGCCCACCTTCGCGAGATATCCGATCAGGTCGGCTACCTGCGGTTCATGGACTGGCTGGAAACCAATGCCAATCCGCAGATCAACTGGGAAGACCGCCGCCCGCCGGATTACGCGTTCGCGAACGGCGAGAGGAGCTACAAGCTGAAGATTGCCCCGGGCTCGACCGACGGCAACTTCGATAAGATCGGCATCGCGTGGGAGTGGGTCATCTCGCTGGCGAACGAGTTGAACCTCAGTCCGTGGATCAACCTGCCTCACGCCGCCACCGACGACTACATCACCAAGGTCGCTGAATTATTTGCCGGCCGGGGCGATTCGCCGGGGCTGAATCCGGGGCTGAAGCTCTACGTCGAACACTCGAACGAAGTCTGGTCTAGCGGCAACAGCTTCCCGCAGGGCAACTGGTCGGCCACCATGTCCGCCGCGGCGGGGATGAGCAAGGCGGAGTTCAACGCGCGGCGCGCCGTCGAAGTGTTCCGCATCTTCCGCCAGCAGTTCGCCCAGAGCGTACAGACGAACCCCGACACGCAGGAACAGCTCGTCGTCGATCGCGACGGCGACATCATTGCCGTCGCGGCCGGGTTTACCGACTCCTACACCAGCACCTACCTCGCCGCCATGGCCGCCCGCGCCGACGATTGGGTCGCCCTCGGCGAACCCGTCTACGGCGGCAACGTGGTCGCGCGAACCACCTATTTCGGCAACAACGACTTCGTTCGATACCTGTTCAACGAAACCGACTGGCTCAACGTCAACCTCGACGACCCAAACGACCCGGTCATCCATAAGGCGATGGACGCCTGGATCACCGAGTTCTCGCTTACCGCCAACAACTTCGACTCCCCCGCCCGCACGCAGGCCGAGCAGTACGGAATGAAGTACCTCGCCTACGAAGGCGGGCCAAGCCTCTATACGAACGGCGTCACCGTTTACATCCGAGACGGGAAGATCGTCGATGCCAGCACGCCCGGCGCCACGCGCCACACCAGCCTGTCGGACGTGGTGATCCAGAACTTCCCCGACGACGACGGCATCGCGGGCAACGCCGACCGGTTCACCAAGTACCTCATGGCGCTCAACCGCCATCCGCGCATGGCAGACGTGTATCAGGCGCAGCTGCAGGTCTTCAAGGCGCGCGGCCTGAAGACGCACGCGGCGTTCACCGATATCGGCACCTGGAACCGCAACGGTCAGTGGGGCCACAAGGAATACCTCGGCCAGATCGTCGGCAACAACTACGGCGACGCCGTCAAGTGGAACTTCCTCCTCAACTACGCCGCCGAGGAGAGCGCCATCCGCGACGTGGACGAACCGATGGGCGCCGTCCCCGTGCTGCCCGAGAACGCATTGCTCGGGTCGCTCTTCGCGGGCGACAACTTCGAGCACAACATCACCGCCCTGTCATTGGGGGATTTCTCCGACCTCTCGCAAATCCAGTGGGACCTCGTCGCCGGCTATCTGCCCGAAGGCGTGTCGCTCCAGTTGTCCGAAGACCGACAGACGATGAACATCTCCGGAGCGCCGGTGAAGGCGGGCACGTACAAGCTGATGTTCCGCGTGCTGGATGAGGACCGCGATCCGGGTTACGGCATCTATACGATCAAAGTGCTGGCGCCCCCGGGCGTCACCAGCCAACACGCCGCCGTCGCCGATACTTTCGGCTCGCGCGGCGGAACGAGCACGCAGACCAACTCCGGCGGCTTTGCCGCCGTCTACGTGGGCGGCGGACAGCGGACGGGGTACTTCAAGTTCGACGTTCGAAACCTCATCGCGGGCGAGATCGACTCAGCTCAGTTCCGCTTCTACGTCCGAGGATTCGAAGATTCCCCCAACAACCCTGCCGTTCCCACCGGCGGCTATGTCACGCCGTACAAAACCAGCGACTACCTCAAGCCACTGACGCCCGATGAAACGCCCGTGCCGTGGACGGAATCGAACCTCAGTTCGCTCCGCAGTCCGGACCTCGGCGAGTCACTGGGCGAATCGAAGGTATTCGGCGCCAATCCCGCCGGCTGGGTGACCATCGACGTAACCGAATATGTGCGAAACGGCATCGGCGAGGATGGCTTCATCAGCATCGCGCTGACGGGAACCGTCTTGAATGGCGACAGCCCGTCGTCAGCGGTTCTGGTGGCGAGCAAGGAGTACAGCAGCAGCTTCGCGCCGCAGTTGATCATCAGCCAGTCGCCGAACGACGGGATAACGCCGCTGCGAGCCGACGTGCAGCCGATAACCCCTAACCCGCGCACCGCGCCCCTCCCGTCCGTCGAGCCGACCACGCCGTCGGCAGTCGTGGTGTTCAACAAGCCGGTCGTCGGATTCGACCCGAGCGACGTCATCCTGAAGAAAAACGGCGCGACGCTGTCGCTCTCCGGCGTCACCGTCTGGAGCCCCGACGGCGGGACGACCTACAACATCTACGGCCTTCGCAACCCGACCCAGACAACCGGCGAGTACTCGCTCAGCATCAAGGTAGATGGATCCGGCATCGCCAGCGCCGCCGACCCCGCCGACGTGCTGATCGCCAGCGACACCGAAACCTGGAACATGGCCGGCTCGACGAACATCGCCGGCCGATACGTTTTCTATAACAACAGCTATTTCGACGGCAGTACCCCTGGCGCCAGCCCCTTGGACGATGCTGCCATTGCCCCAAGCCCGACCGATGCCGGCGTCCCCGCCGAAGCCGGAAAAACCGCGTTACGACCCGGCCAAGGAAAGGCAACCTTCGCCAATTACACGAGTTACAGCAAAGGCATCAACGGCGTCATGATCGACCTGGCCAACCTCCCATTCGGCCAATTGACCGCCAGCGACCTCGAATTCAAAGTCGGAAATGCAGCCACCCCTGCCACGATGACCCCATTAACCACGCTTCCCCAGATTACCATCCGCCCGAACGCCGGCGTGGACGGCTCCGACCGGATCACGCTGATCTGGCCGGACGGGTTGATCAAAAACACATGGCTGCAAATCACGGTAAAAGCAACAGAAAACACTGGATTGTCGGCGGCGGATGTGTTCTATTTCGGCAACATCATTGGCGAGACGGGGAACGCGGTCGGTAACACGACGGTTGACCTGCTCGACATGAACGGGGCTCGCGACAACACGACGGGTCGAGGCGTCATCGCTCCGGCTTATCATCGGTTCGATGTAAACCGCGACTCAAAGGTCGACCTGCTCGACATGAATGTCGTGCGTGACAACAACTCTGGCCGGACGCCGGTTCAGTTGATTGTTGTCTGATTCGGGTATGTGAATTTTTGCATTAGGGAGAGGTATTTCAAGATGAGTAGGACAACCTGGCTCAGCACAGCCGTGCTCGCTTCCGCTGCCGCCTTTGCTGCGTGCTCGAACGCGACCGGCGCGATCACGCTTCAGATCAACGAAACCACGCTTTCGCAAGGCGCATCGGTTTCCCTGCCCGTCTACGCGACCGGCGGCGATTCCGTCGATGGGGTCAAGTTGGACATCAAGGTGGACAACGGCGCGAAAGTCGTCAACTTCGACTTCACCGGCACCTTTTTGACCGGCGGGAGCGGCTTTAACTCGATTCCCGACCCGACCGGCGAATTCCCCCAATACACCTATGCAGACACAACCCCACCCGCCGACGTGGTTTCCGCCTCGGGCTTGGTGGGCACGCTGATTCTCGACACGACCGGCATCTCAATCGGACAGACCTTCACAGTCGATTTCTTTTTCGATTACGGCTCGCCTACGGGCTCTGATACATTTTTCAGCCTCGGAGTCGGAAAGGCTGATCTGAATATCACCTCCCCGACGGAAATCACCGTCGTCCCCGAACCCGCCTCTCTCGGCCTCCTCGCCGGGGCGGCACTATTTGCGATTCGCCGTCGGCGGGCTTGAAATCTGCCGGCAGACCTGTCAAAATGCTTAGCTCAATTGTCAGAGCCTGCTTTACGGCGGGCTCTGATCGTTGTTAAAAGCAGCCCTGCTTGATTGGGTGATCGTCGAGAGGCGCGGGTGTGTCGCCCGTGAAGGTAGATGAAGCGGATCGCATGCGGTTTCAAGCGATCCGGGCCCTTGGGAGATGCCGGCCCGCACTGGCGCAAACGTTCTGGAGCATGCCTTTTCGTCGATCGATGGGCGGCCTGTTCATCGGGCTCGCCGGTCTGATCGATCCGATTCCGAGCCACTACCCGGTGGTGTAACGGTAGCACAAGAGTTTTTGGTACTCTTTGTCCTGGTTCGAATCCAGGCCGGGTAGCTCTCCTTCGGAACCGAAATCCGATCGATCTGAGATTCCCGAGCGATCCGAAACGACGCACCTGATACGTCTTCGGTTTGCGATTGATTAGCGCCCGGTTACTCTGGCGCTTTCTCAATCACAAGTCACTCGAAGAACTCGGAAACCGAAAGTGGATTCAACCATGGCTTCTCCGCTCGACTCATCCAAGATCAAGATATTCGCCGGCCGCGGGAATCCGGAGTTGGCGCAGGACGTCTGCGACTACCTGAAGCTCCCCCTCGGTCGCGGTCGGACGGAGTTATTCCCCGACGGCGAATGCATCGTCAAGGTCGAAGAAGACGTCCGCGGCCGTGATTGTTTCGTCTTTCAGCCCACCTGTTTTCCGACGAACGCCCACCTCATGGAGCTGTTCATCTGGATCGACTGCCTCCGCCGCGCCAGCGCCAAGCGTGTGACCGCAGTCATCCCCTACTTCGGCTACGCCCGCCAGGACCGCAAGGACGAAGGCCGCGTGCCGATCACCGCAAAGCTCGTCGCCAACCTGCTGGAGCGCGCCGGCGCCGACCGCGTCGTCTCGGTCGACCTCCACGCCGCCCAGGTGCAGGGCTTTTTCGATATCCCCGTCGATCATCTGAACGCCAGCCCGGTGATGTGTAAGTGGTTCAAGTCGCTGAAGATGAGCAACCGCGTCTTCGTCTCGCCGGACGTGGGCAACGTCAAGCGCGCCCAAGCCTACGCCAACATCATGGGCGGCGAGATCTGCATCATCGACAAACGCCGCAAGTCCGGCAGCCAGACCGAGGCCAAGCACATCATCGGCGACGTCGCCGGTAAAAACGTGCTGATCGTCGACGACATGATCACCACCGCCGGCACCGTCACCGAGGCGTGCAAGATCCTCAAGGATACCGGCGTAAAGGACATCTACATCGCGGCCACCCATGCCGTCTTCGCGCCCCCAGCGCTGGAGCGGTTGGCCAAGGCGCCGTTTACCAAGATCGCAGTGACGGACACGATCCCGATCGGCAACCGCGCTGATCCGATCAAGGACCGGCTTGTCGTGCTCAGCGTCGCCGAACTGTTCGGCGAGGCCATCGCCCGAATCCACCGAGACGAATCGGTATCGGCGTTGTTTAAAGAAGAGAACGGAAGTGGAAAATAATGTCGAATGGCGAATGACGAATGTCGCGAATCCCACTCGACGTTCGACATTCGGCACTCGACATTCAACATTTAGCAGGAGTCAGGAATGTCAGCCCCCATCGCCATCAAAGCCGACAAACGCGACGCGCTCGGCAGCCGCGCCAACAACCGGCTTCGCAAGACCGGCCTCGTGCCGGCAGTCGTGTACGGCCACCACCAGGACGTGCAGCCGCTGCAGATCAGCAAGAAGGAGATCTCGGCGCACATCAAGCACGGCGTTCACGTGTTCAACCTCGATATCGCCGGCAAGGTCGAATCGGCCCTGCTCAAGGACGTGCAGTACGACGCCTTCGGCATCGAGGTGCTCCACGTCGATTTCGCCCGCGTCGATCTCAACGAACGCGTGACCGTCACCGTCTCCATCGAGCTCAAGGGGGACCCCAAGGGCGAAAAGGACGGCGGCGTTCTCCAGCAGATCCTCAACGAACTGGAAATCGAGTGCGTCGTCACCGAGATCCCGGACGTGATCACCGTCGACGTGTCGGAACTGGGCAAGGACGAGCAATTGCACGTCAGCGACATCAAGGTCGCCGGATCGATCAAGGTGCTGACCGACGCCGAGCAGGTCGTCTGCAAGGTTGAGGAGATCACCGAAGAGATCGCCGAAGCCGGCGAAGGCGATGCGGCCGAACCCGAAGTCATCGGCGCCAAGAAGGACGACGAGGCGGCGGAAGAGGCGAAGTAACACAGGAGTTGATGGTGACGAGTTGATAGTTGATAGGCACGACGCCGTTGCTATCAACTATCAACTACCAACTATCGACTACTATGAAATTGATCGTCGGCCTCGGCAATCCCGGCAGCGAGTACGTTGGCACCCGCCACAACATCGGGTTCGACGTGATCGACCGGCTGGCCGAGAAGCTCGGGTGGGTTCGCCCGGGCGATTTCGACCGCACCGCGCGGACGAAGTTTGACGCCCTGACGATCGACGGGCTGGTGGAACTGTCCGCCGGCGCGAAGGAAAAGCTGCTCTTGATCAAGCCGACGACGTACATGAACCTGTCGGGGCGATCGGTGCAGGCGGCGATGAGCTTTTACCAGCAGTCGCCGAAAGACGTGATGGTGGTCCTCGACGACCTCGCCTTGCCCTGCGGCAAGATCCGCCTCCGCGGATCGGGCTCCAGCGGCGGGCACAACGGTCTGAAGGACATCGAAAAGATGCTGGGCACCAACGCCTACCCGCGTTTGCGCATCGGCATCGATCCGCCGCCGCAGTTCGTCCCCGGACGTGATTATGTCCTGGGCAAGTGGTCGGCGGAGCAGAAAGAGAAGATCAGGCTGGCGACAGATCGCGCGTGTGGCGCGATCCTGACGTGGGCCGATTGCGGCATCGAGAAAGCGATGTCGCAGTTCAACGTAGACGCCGTTTAACGCCGCGCAGTTCGCTGCCGGCTCGATGAGGACTTGAAACCGGCGGTCGCCTTCACTCCCAAGGCGACCAACCCCGAGCTAGGGAGAAAAGAAGAATCATGGCAAAGACCCAATACGAAGGCATGTTCCTGTTCCCCGGTAACGCCGAAGTCGACGCGTCGCTGAAGCGCGTGCAATCGATCGTCGAAACGCACCAGGGCCAGATCATCGTGATCAAGAAGTGGGACGAGCGCAAGCTCACGTTCGAGATCAAGAAGCAGAAGCGCGGCCTGTACATCCTGGCCTACTTCACCTCGCCGGGCGCGGCGATCGCCCAGATCACCCGTGACGTGAACCTGTCGGACGACATCCTTCGCGTGCTGATCACCGACGCATCGCACCTGACCAAGGACGAGATGGAAAAGGTCGAGCCGCAGCCGATCGCCCCCCCGCCGACCTACGGCGACCGCCCGGGCTTCGAAGGCGGCTTCGGCGGCGGCGGTTTCCGTGGCGGCGACCGCGAAGGCGGCTTCCGTGGCGGTCCGCGCCGTCGCGACGACGAAACCGTGAACGCCTAACCTGTGAGGAGCTGGGAGCCAGAAGCCGGTAGAACACGGCCTCTGTCCTCCGCCTCCTGACTCCTTTTCCGGAGTTCCCCATGGCAGACGTAAACAAAGTCATCCTCATCGGCCGGCTGACTCGCGATCCGCAGTTGAAGTACCTTCCGAACCAGACCGCCGTGTGCGAGTTTGGCTTGGCGGTGGGACGGAAGTTCAAGGGATCGGACGGGTCGATGCGCGAAGAGACGACCTTCGTCGACTGCGCCACCTTTGCCAAGGGTGCTGAGATCTTCAATCAGTACATGGCAAAGGGAAAGCAGGTCTACATCGAGGGCCGCCTGAAGCTCGACACATGGGAAGACAAGAACGGCGGCGGAAAGCGCTCGAAGATGAGCGTCGTCGTCGAGAACTTCCAATTCCTCGGCGGCCCCGGTGAAGGGGGCGGGCGCGGTCAGCAAGGCGGCGGCGAGTATGACGCCGGCCAGGCCCCTCCCACTCGTCCCATGAACCGTGGCCCCCAACGCGGCCAACAGCCGCCTCAGCAGGCCCCGTACGACGACAGCCAAGGCTCTCAGTTCGCCGAGGACGATATTCCGTTTTAATAAATAGTTGCCAGTCGTTAGTTGCCAGAAACGGGATGCCTTCTTACAGGCAGCTAACGACTGGCAACTGGCAACTCAAAAAATGGCTGCGGCCAGTCGCCATTCTCGTCCGGTGTCGGACGACTTCTGAGCCGCTAACTGTCTAGAGAAAGGACAACCATGAAAAGCAGCACCGTCAAAGTATTGTTGAACGAATCCGTCCGCCACGTCGGCCGTGTCGGCGACGTCGTCGAGGTTAAGCCGGGCTTCGCCCGCAATTACCTGTTGCCCAAGGGGCTGGCCGTCGAGCCGACCAAGGCCAACCTGAAGAAGGTTGAAGAGCGCAAGAAGGAAATCGAGCGCCTCGAAAAGGAACTCCGCGCCAAGCAGGAGGCGACCATCGCCAAGCTGCAGGGCATCGAGGTCGCCCTCGAACGCCGCGCCAACGAACAGGGCCACCTGTTCGGCTCCGTCACCGCCACCGATATCGCCAGCGCCCTGGAGGCGCAGGGCTTCGCGGTCGAGGCGTCGGACATCAACCTCCCGGGCAAGCTCGACAAGATCGAGAAGTACACCGTCGAGGTGAAGTTCGCCGACGACCTGGCGACCGACATCAGGGTATGGGTCGCCCCAGACGCCGACTCCAAGGCCGCGATGGAAGCCTACGCCAAGGCGAAAGCCGAAGCCGAGGCGGCCGCCACTCCCGCGCCGGCCGCGGAGTAATTGGATAAACGCGAAGAATCGAAGTCGCGAAGAAATCCGTCCACGAATCTTCACGAATCGACACGAATCAGACCTTCTGCATTCGTGAAGATTCGTGCGGATTCGTGGATTTTCTTGTTTCCGGTTCTTTCGCCTCTTCGTTTCCTCGCGTTTCATCTGGACAACCGGTGCATAACGCGTGGAGAACGTATCGCGCACGCCGATTCCGTTCCGTCGCCCGCCCCTCGCGCGGTATAGTGCCCTCCCGCGACGACAGAACCGCGTAGCCCGACGGCCTCCGCTTGCGGTTTCGCCGTCCAGCAGAACAAGACGTCGCAGGCAGCAACGTCGATTTCGTCGTTTCCGCGATCAACCAGCGCCCCGCCGCGCCAAGGATGGTGATCTCAATGTCCGAGCCGCTTCGCCTCAGTTCGACCGACGCCCAGTTTGACAAGCTCCCGCCGCACTCCATCGAGGCTGAGCAGTGCCTCATCGCCTCGATGATGCTGGACAAGGACCTCGTCGGCCAAGCCGCGTCGATCGTCCCGCGCGAGGCGTTCTACCTCGCCGACCACCAGATCATCTTCGGCATCATCCTCAGCCTTTACGAGCAAAACCGCCCTATCGATGCCGTCATCCTGCGCGAAGAGCTCTCCAAGCGCGGCCAGCTCGAGGAAATCGGCGGCACCGCTTACCTCGCCGAAATCCTCAACACCGTCCCCTCCGCCGCCAACGGCCTGCACTACGCCGAGATCGTCCGCGATAAGTTCCTGCTGCGCCAGCTCATCAGCGCCAGCAATGAGGCCATCCGCGAGGCCTATGCCCCGCACGACAGCGTCGACGTCATCGTCGATCGCGCCGAAAAGCGCGTCTTCGACATCGCCGACAAGAAGGTGGCCGGCAGCATGACCGAGCTGGGCGACATCGCCATGCAGGTCTACGAGATGCTCGAGAGCTCCGGCCGCAAGGGGCTGCCGACGGGCTTCTACGAACTCGACGACATGCTCAACGGCCTGCAAGGCGGCGAAATGATCATCGTCGCGGCCAGGCCATCAATGGGAAAGACGGCCTTCGCGATGAACCTCATCGAAGCCATGGCCGCCGCCAATCATGCCTGTGCGGTGTTCTCGCTGGAAATGTCCAAGCAGCAGTTGGCCCAGCGCATGATGTGCTCGCGCGCCCAGATCGACGCGCAGCGCGTGCGCAAAGGGCTGCTGACGCCGAACGAGTTCCGCAAGCTGGCGCAGATGGTCAACGAGATGCACAAGATGCCGATCTGGGTGGACGACGCCCCCGGCCTTACCATCCTCGAGCTGCGCGCCAAGTGCCGCCGGCTGAAGCAACAGCACGACATCAAGGCGGTCATGATCGACTACATGCAGCTCATGGACAACCCCGGCCCCGAAAGCCGCCAGCAGCAGATCAGCGAGATCAGCCGCGGCATCAAGGCCGTCGCCCGCGAGTTGAACGTGCCGGTCGTCGCCCTCTCCCAGCTCAACCGCGCCTCCGAAGGCCGCGACGGCCACCGCCCCCGCATGTCCGACCTCCGCGAATCCGGCTCCATCGAACAGGACGCCGATGTCATCGCCCTCCTCCACCGCGAGGACTACTACCGCCAAACCGAGCCCGATTTCGTCCCCGACAACATCGCCGAAGTCATCATCGCCAAGCAGCGAAATGGCCCGACAGGGACAGTGAAACTCACGTTCGATAACAAGACAACGACATTTAAGAATCTGGCAAGCCAGGTGGATACAATTTAGGCAGACGTTGGCGCACGGGGGCCTATACCGCATGTCGGCGGTTATCAATTCAATGTGGCACGGGTTTTCAACCCGTGATTTCCGCGCAGCCTTGGATGCCAACACAGGTTGAAAACCCATGCCACACTACACTGGCCCATCCCACTTATGGATGACGCCAACTCATACCTAACAAATGGTCGAAAATCAATATAAATTGGCCGGAAAACCACTGTTTTTGCTGTTGGATTGACCGCGCTTTATTGCTGCGGTTTCAGCCCCGATCCCACGCAGATGGCGCACTCAGACCGGCCCGCGGTGTAGGTCGGGCAGTCGGGGGCGTCCTTGGCCGCCAGGCAGGTGGGACAAGGGCTGGCGGACGTGCCCTCGCACTTGGGGCAGATGACCTCGGCCGTGCCGGCGCAGGTCGGGCACTTGCCCCGGTTCACAACCTCATCGTTCCCCACTTCCCACACTTCGCCGATGTGGCCTTCGGAGATGTTCACCGTTCGACCTTTGAGTTTGATCGTGCGCCAGCGCTTGCCGTCGTCGCGCTTCACCCAGGTTCCCTCGGTCAGCTTCAGGCATTTGCCGGGACAGGGAACCTTGCCCTCCTTGCAGCGCGGCTGGGCGCATTTGATCTCGCCTTCACCTTTGCACTTGGTGCAGCCCCTGGATGAGGCGTGATCGTGGGACGTGCCGTGGCAATCGGCGCATTTCACCGTGCGGTAGCCCTGACAGGTTTCGCAAAGGTTGCCGGCGTTGGCGGCCTTCCATTCGTCCAGCGCCTTGGCGTAGGTGAGGCCGTTGCTGACCTTGGCGACTTCCGCCCAGGGAACGTCGACGATCTCGCCTTCGCCGGGCTTGGGGCCGACATTGCGTTCACCGCCATCCCCGCCATCCCGGCCCCACCGCAACGTGCCGGGAAAATCCCCGCGTGCTGTTTCCCGGCGACGGCCTTGATGAAATCCGCTCCCCATCGACGCTACAATGCCGACATGCTGGAAGGCTTCTCCACCGTTCTCATGGCGTTCTTCTTGTTCTGTCTTTACCGGCAGGATTTGATCAGGAATCGGACGTACTACTACGCGACGTTTGCGTGTCTGCTGGGCATCATTTTGTTCAACACGTTCTACCACTTCATGGAGAACACCTACGGCCGCGGGTTCTGCGCGATCATGCTGGGCGTGCTCCACGCCGGCGCGCTGGTGCTGACGATGGCCTACATCGGCGGCTTGAGCCTGAAGACGATGGCAAGCGAGATCAAAGAGGCCGCCGAAGACTTCCGCTCTGGCGGCGAGGCGAAAAAGCCGGTGATCGTCCCGCTGACCGGCAAAAAGCCCGAGCCGAAGGACGCCTACGTCGAAGAGGAACGCGAACAGGCCGAAAAACCGCGGATCGTCATCGAGTTGCCGAAGAAAGGCGATGGGTCGATTCCGATGGAATAAACCCCGCTGACCGCGACGCGGACGATGGTCGCGAAGGCACGCGAAGCGAGGCCTGGATATGGCTTTTGCTTTTGCTTTGATGCTGTTTCAAAATTCTTCGTTGCGACGCACATGCCGGCCTCGCGCGGCACGGGGTTTTAACCCGTGTCTTTTTGTTGTGCGGGCCGCGGGAGACACGGGTTGAAAACCCGTGCCACGGCATTTTGAAACAGCTTCTTTGCGTTCCCTTCGTCTCCTTGCGGCCGCCTCTGTGCTGCGTTACTTCGTCATCACGAACGGCGCCATCACTGCCACCGGGCGGTTTTCCAGGATTTCCATCAGTTGCAGTTGTTGACCCAGCGACGCGCGAACGTTGGCGGGCAGCAGGTGCAGGAGCGAATCGGCCTTCACTTCCAGCTTGATCCGTGGCGCCGGGACGGGGAAGGCGGCCTCCGCGCCATCGCGGCCGGACATGAGGTCGGCGAAGGTCATGGGCGGCGGCAGGACGGTGACGTCGTACTCGCCCGTGCCCAGGTCCGCCCGCCTGGCGGCCACGCCGATCGCCTTCGATAGCCCGCCGAGTTCGTCCACCATGCCCAGGTCCTTCGCGTCTTCCGCCAGGAAGATTCGGCCGCGGGCGACCTGGTCGATGTCCTTGATCTTCTTGCCGCGGGTCTCCTTGATGCGGTCGGTGAACTGGTCGTAGGTGTTCTTCATCCACGTGCGGACCATGCGCTTCTGCCGGTCGTCAAACCGCGCGGTGGAGCTGAACAGCCCCGCGTTCTGGCCGCGCTGGAAGTCCATGGTGGTGACGCCGAGCTTCTCGTACAGGTCGGCCATGACGAACTTGCCGCCCACCACGCCGATCGAGCCGACGATCGCGCCCGGGTCGGCGACGATGTGATCCCCCGCCGACGCGAGGTAGTAGCCGCCCGACGCCGCCATCGATCCGATGGAGATGATCACCGGCTTGTCCGCCGCCACGCGGCGCACCGACTGCCACATCGCCTCGCTCGCCAGCGCGCTGCCGCCGGGCGAGTCGATGCGGATGACGATCGCCTTCACGTCCTCGTTCCGCGACGCCATGCGCATCGCCCGGCGGACGTCTTCCGAGCCGATGCTGATGCCGCCCAACATCCCCTCGCCGCCTCGGCCGTCGATGATCGTGCCCTCGGCGTAGACGACCGCCACCTTCGGCTTATCGCTCTCCACCGGACGCCTGCTCAGCAACTGGAAGATGGCGAACGGGTTGGACGTATCCACCTGCTCGCGCACCGGCCCGCCGTAGTTGTGCAGCAGGTGAACGTCGCCGCCGAGCTCTTCCTTCATCAGGGCGCGAAGGCCGTCGGCGTCGACGAGGTGATCCACCCAGCCGGCGTCCCTGGCCTGCTTGGCCGAAAGGATCGCGTTGTCGATGGTGCGCTTCACCTTCTCGCTGGCGATGTTGCGCTGGAGCGAGATGTTGTCGACGAGCTGCTGGTAGTAGCTGTCGACGAGCTTGTTCATCTCGCCCTTGAGTTCCTCGCTGGGCTGGCTGCGGGTGAAGGGTTCCTCGGCGCCCTTGTATTCGCCGATCTGCACGTAGTCGGCGTGGACGCCGATCTTGTCGAGCGTGCCCTTGTAGAACATCGTTTCAAAGCCGATGCCGGGGATGAACACCTCGCCGCCTTCCAGCAGGCAGACGTTGGTGGCGGCGGCGGCGAGGGCATAGCTGGTGGTGTCGTAGCTGTCGGCGTAGACGAACGTCTTCTTGCCGGCGCGGCGGAGGTCGATGAGCACCTCCTTCACTTCCTGCGCCTGGGCGAGCTTCAGCCCCGTGCCGCTGCCCATGTAAAGCAGGACGCCCTTGATGTTCTGATCGTCGCGCGTGGCGTGGATGCGTTCGATGAGTTCACGAAGGGTTGGGGTGTCGTCCGCGAACCACGAAAAGTCGGCCGGGCGCTCGCGAAAGCCACCGGTGAGATCGAAGTAGGCGACGCTGAGCCGCTGTGCCTGCTCTTCGCGCTTGGCGAGCATCTTGCGGGCGAGTTCCGCCGGCGTGGGATATTTCTTCGCCGCCGCCGGTTGGGTGGAAGGCCGGGTGGTCGCCGCCGTGGGCTTGGTGGTCGGCTGCGTGGCCGACGGCTTGGTCGTCGCGTCCGCAAACACGACCGAGGACGAAATCACACTGACGGCGGCGATCTTCTTCCACATAAACAAAACTCCTTGAGACTTCATCGCGCGCGTCCCCTTCGGCATGAAAGCGCAGCTGCTGCCGAGGTGCAGAGGGACACTCCACGAATCTGCACGAATCGACACTAATGAAAATACAAACGCAAGCATTCATTCGCGTCGATTAGTGAACCCAGACATTTTCCACATAAATCCATTTGGCCCGTTCACGGCCGTCCAGATCATACCCTTAAGGCAATATCGGCGTCATCTGCTATCTTTCGCGATCTATGAACCCAGATCGTCCTGTTGTGGTGGTGACTGAAGGATCAGACCCGACCCCGCTGAATTGGCTGAAAGGGCGTGCCGAGGTGGTCGAGGTGCAGTACGACGATCCGGGGCTCGACGCGCAGCTCTTGCGCGCCCAGGGGCTCGTCGTCCGCACGTATACGAAGGTGACGAAGGCGTTTCTGGAAAAATGCCCGCGTCTGAAGGTGGTCGGCCGGGGCGGGGTGGGGATTGAGAATATCGATGTGAAGGCCTGCCGGGAGCGCGGGATCGAGGTCGTCTACACGCCCGATGCCAACACGCTGGCGGTGGGCGATTTTGTTTTCGGGTACGTGCTTCAGCTCATCCGGCCGTGGAATTTCTTCAAGGAGAAGGCGTACACGCCCGCGGAGTTCAAAAAGATCCGCGCCTCCGTCCGCGGCCGGCAGTTGAACGAGATGACGATCGGCATCCTCGGCATGGGCCGCGTCGGAAAACGCATGGGGCAGATCGCGGCGATGGGATTCGGCATGAAGGTCATCTACAACGACCTGCTCGACATCCGGCCCGAATCGCTCGGCTTCCCCGCCACGCCGGTGGATAAGGAAACGCTGTATCGCGAGTCGGACATCCTCAGCCTGCACGTCACCATGCTGCCCGGCAACGACAACCTCGTCGGCCGTGACCAGATCGCGCTGATGAAGAGGGACGCCGTGCTCATCAACACCTCCCGCGGCGAAGTGCTGGACGCCCACGCGCTGGCCGACGCGATTCGCGAAAGGCGCCTCTTCGGCGCCGCCATCGACGTCTACTGGCCCGAGCCCCCGCCCGCCGATTTCCCGCTGCTCGGCTTTGATAACGTCCTGCTCACCCCCCATCTCGCCGCCCGCACCGGCACGGCGCTGGAGAACATGAGCTGGGTGGTAAAGGACGTGCTGGCGGTGTTGAACGGGGAGAAGCCGAAGTACCCGGCGCCGTGAGCAACGCGCCCGCAGAGGCGGGCAGCGTGATTTTGCATCAACGCTCGGAAGACAATCCACGCGAATCAACACGAGACAATTGGCGTTCCGGCTCTTCCATTCGTGAAGATCCGTGGATGAATCCTCTCGGCTGTGTAGTAGCAGAAAAATCAGCCCTGTGGAGGGCTGCCTTTCCTTCAACTGCCGTACAACGGCAGCAGCCACGGCACCAGGAACACGGTGACGACCATCGTCAGGATCGCCAGGGGCACGCCGATGCGAACGAAATCGAAGAAGGTGTAGTTGCCCGGGCCGACGACGAGCGTATTGACGGGCGAGGAGACGGGCGTCATGAACGCCGTCGACGCCGCCAGCGCGACGGTCATCGCGAAGGGGTGCGGCGCCGCGCCCAGCTCCCTCGCGACCGCCAGCGCCACCGGGGCCATCAGTACGGCGGTCGCGGTGTTGGAGATGAACAGCCCCAGCACCATCGTCACCAGGAAGATGCCGCCGAGAACGATGTGCGGGCTGGCGTTGCCGATCGTGCCGATCAGCGCCTCGGCGGCCATGTCCACCGCGCCGGTCTTCTGAAGCGCCAGCGAAAACGGCAGCATGCCGACGATCAGCACCAGGCTTTGCCAGTGGATCGACCGGTACGCGCTGGCCATGCTGATGCAGCCGAACAGGCCCATCAGCAGACAGCCGATCATCGCCGCCTGAACGTTCGGCACGACGCCGGTGACCATCAGCACCACCACCAGCAGCAACGACGCGATCGCAAACGGCGCCCGCGCGCTGGCGGGCACGACTCGGTAGAACTCCGCCGGAAGGTTCAGCACGATCAGGTCCGATGCTCCGACCGCCGCCGACGCGGACTGCACGTTCTTGATCGCCCGCCACGGCCCGATGACCAGCAGCGTATCGCCGACTTCCAGTTGCGTCTCGAGGATGTCCGTGGTCTCGGCCTTGCGGCCGCGCTTCAGCCCCAGCACCGTCAGGTCGTATTTCGAGCGAAACGCCGTCGACAGCACCGTCTTGTCGATCAACGGCGAGTTGTCCGGAATCATCATCTCCGCCATGCCGATTTCCTGCGACATGTCCGTGTGATAATCGTCCGTCAACCCCGCGCTGATCAGCCCTTGCGTCTCGCACAGCTCGTCGATGTTCACCGGCTCGGCGCGCTGCTTGTTGATGTCGACCACCAACACGTCCCCGAGCTGCAGCTCGACGGTCGGCGTCGGGCGAATCAGGCGCGAGCCCAATCGCGTCGGGCGTTCGATCGCCACCACGTTCACGCCGTTCGTCGAACGCAGTTTCGACGACACCAGCGACCTGCCCACCAACGGCGATCCCGGCGCCACCCGCAATCGATAAGCACGCCCCGCCAGCGAGTAATCCTCGATCCACTTCGCGATCCCCAGGCGTTCTCGCTGCGCCGGGTTCCCGTCGGCGTCCTTCGTCCGGATCCAACGCCTCGCGATCAGCATGTACCCGATCGCCAGCAATGCGATCGGGATGCCGAACGGCGTCATCGAGAAGAACTTGAAGCCCTCCTCCCCCTCGCGGACGAGCTGGGCATGCACGACGAGGTTCGGGGGCGTGCCCACGAGCGTCATCATGCCGCTGATCAGCGCCGCCACGCTCAGCGGCATCATCAGCCGTCCCGCCGCGGTGCCCGTCCGATGGGCGATCCGCAGCACGATCGGGATGAAGATCGCCACCACGCCGGTCGAGCTCATGACCGATCCGATCGTCACCACCAGCACCATCAGCAGCACGATCAGCCGCGTTTCGCTCTGGCCCGTCCGGCTGACCAGCAGATCGCCAAGCCGCTGGGCGACGCCCGTCCGCACCAGCCCTTCGCCCATCACGAACAGCATCGCAATCAGGATGACGTTGAGGTCGGCAAACCCCGCCAGCGTCTCTCCCACCGTGAGCACGCCGGTAAACGGCAACGCGGTCATCATCAGGATCGCGACCACGTCCATGCGTGGGCGGTCCATCGCAAACATGATGACCGCCGCGAGCAGCAATCCGAGGACTAACGCCAGCTCGATTGTCACGAACGCAAGATATCGGCCACCTCCCCGCACGCCACCCCTGAACGCGGGAAACTGATAGGGCATTATGCCGCCGATCGCGGACCGGAGCGGTGCGTACTGGGATCGGGGGGATGGACAAACGGCGTCGCTTCCCGCACCGTAAGGAAACGCCGCCGGGTTGGCGCGGAAGGAAACGGGATGCTCGCCGCGTGGTATTCGATCGATTGGTACGCCTTACTTGAGTGGACGTACTACATCCTGCTGATCGCGCTGCTGGTGACGGGGTGGCTGCTCAACATCCTCGGCCTGCCGGGGCTGTGGCTGATGCTGATCGCGCACGCGACGTTCGGAATGGCGACCGGCTGGGGCAACTACGTCGGCTGGGAGAGCGTGATCGCGCTGTTCGTGCTGGCGGTGGTGGCGGAGGTGGTGGAGTTCGTCGCCGGGGCGGCGGGCAGCGCGAAGGCGGGCGGGACGAAACGCGGCATGATCGGCGCGATCGTCGGCGGGCTGGTCGGCGGCATCGTGGGGACGGGCCTCATCCCGATCCCCATCCTCGGTACCATCATCGGCGCGGTGGGCGGCAGCTTCGCGGGCGCTGCGATGGTGGAACGGATGATCGATTCCGACACCGACCGCGCGATCGCGATCGGCATCGGCGCCGCCAAGGGGCGGTTCTGGGGCATCCTGATTAAAAGCGGGTTTGGCATCGTGATGGGGCTGATCTCGGTCATCGCCGCGATTCCCCTGTGGGGAAGCGCCGCCGCCCCCAACGCCGCGCCGGCAACCCAACCCGCGGCCACGCAACCCGCCATGCGGCCGACCGCCCTGCCCGCGACCACCCAGGCCACGCCATGAGCCGAATCAGCGAGAAGGCCATCGGCGCCGCCTGCGGCGTGTCGGCGTACCTGGCGTGGGGATTCGTCGCGCTCTACTTCGCGATCCTCACCGATCGCGGCGTGCAGCCGCTGCTGCTGCTGGCCCACCGGGTCGTCTGGTCGCTGCTGTTCTGCCTCGCGCTCGTGCTGCTCCTGCGGCGAAACAAGGAGCTTCTGTCGATCGCAAAACAGCCCAGGCGGCTCGCGGCGCTGGCGACCTCCTCCGTGCTGGTGGCGATCAACTGGCTGGCGTTCATCTACGCGGTGGACACGCACCAGCTCACCGAGGCGGCGCTGGGGTATTTCATCCTGCCGCTGGTGTCGGTGCTGCTCGGGCTGATCGTGCTGCGGGAACGATTGAACCCGGTGCAGTGGACGTCGGTCGCGATCGCGACGTTCGGCGTCGGCTGGATCGTCGTCGCCAACGGAGCCGTGCCGTGGCTTGGACTGGCGGTGGCGTTGAGCTTCGGGTTTTACGGATTGGTTCGAAAGCTCACGCCGGTCGGGCCGATCGTGGGCCTGACGATCGAAACCGCCCTGCTCACGCCGGTGGCGGCGGCATACATCGGCGTCGAATCGCCGGCGGGCGCTTACGCGTTATCAACGTATTTACTCCTCGCCATAGCTGGCGCGATCACCGCGGGCCTGCTGATGCTCTACGGCCGGGCGGCCCAGACGCTGCAGCTCAGCACGCTTGGCTTTCTTCAGTATATCGCCCCCACCTGCCAGCTCTTCGTGGCGCTGTGGGTTCGGCCGGAAGCGCCGAACTGGTGGGCGATGGCGGGGTTCGCGCCGATCTGGATCGCGCTGCTGGTCTTCTCGACCGACACCGCCATCCGTTCCCGACGCCAGCGGCGATCGGGTAGTATCTGAACGCCGCCCACCGATGGCCGGTCTGGCCTCAAAATGGGCAAGACCGGAAATCGAAGGAAGCGGTTTTGAAAAAGCCTGCGTACAATCATTCGACCTGATCCAACAAGAACGCGGCGTTCGAGATCGCCCGCCTTGGCGGATTCACAACGAACGAGAGGAACACACAGATGCGATTCGCGAAGCAGATCGGCGTGGCGATGGTCATGCTGGCGATGGCCAAGGTGAGCAGCGCCGGCGTGGAAGACCTGGTAGGCAAGGACGCGCCCGACATCGAGCTCCCCACCCTCGACGGCGGCAAGGTGAAGCTGTCGGAACAGAAGGGCAAAGTGGTCGTGATCGATTTCTGGGCGACGTGGTGTCCGCCGTGCATCAAGGCCCTCCCGCACCTTCAAAAAATGGCGGAGAACAAAGAGTGGGCCGACAAGGGCGTGCTGATCTGGGGCCTGAACGCCGGCGAGGCCAAGCCGAAGGTCGAGGCGTTCATGAAGAAGAACAACTACTCGTTCTCCGTGCCGATGGACGCGTCAAACGCGTCGCTGAAGGCATACGGCATCGAAGGCATTCCGACGCAGCTCGTCGTGGGCAAGGACGGCAAGGTCGCCTACGTGGCGGTCGGCTATAGCGGCGAGGCGGGGGCGAAGAAGCTCGACGAGGAAGTCGAAAAGGCTTTGGCCGCCAAGTGAGATGCCCAGCGCGGCTTGATCCGTTCGCTCGTCCCTCGTAGTCTCGCGGGCGAATGTCCGACCTGCTGCAAAGCAACGCCAGGATGCCCTCCGCCGACGCCGTGCTGACGCCGGCGATGAAGCAGTACGTCCAGTTCAAGCAGCAATATCCGGATTACGTGCTGTTCTTCCGGATGGGCGACTTCTACGAGATGTTCTGGGAGGACGCGAAGCTGGCGCACCGCGTGATGGGCGTGACGCTCACCACGCGGAGCAAGGACAGCCCCGACCCGATCCCGATGGCCGGCGTGCCGTTTCACGCGGTCGAAGGCTACCTGCGAAAGATGATCGCCGCGGGATATCGCGTCGCGATCTGCGAGCAGACCGAGGACCCCGCCAGCGCCAAGGGCGTGATCAAGCGCGACGTCACGCGCCTGATGACCCCCGGCACGCTCACCGACGACCCCCTCCTCGACGGCCGGCAGGACAACTACCTGGCGGCGGTCGCGTTCGGGCTGGCGAAAGGCGATGCGTACAAGACCGCGCTGGCGTGGGTCGATCTCTCGACCGGCCATCTCGTCGCGATGAGCGACGTCGAATCGCGCGTGATGGACGAACTGGGCCGCCTGCGGCCGGCGGAAGTGCTGATCCCCGAACTGGCGTCGGGACAACCCCACCCGGTCGGCCAGGCGGTCAGGAGCCGCGGCATCAGCACCGTCACCAGCCGGCCGGGATGGCAGTTCACCGCGCATCACGCGAAGGAAACCATCCAGCGCCAATGGGGCGCGCGATCCACCGAGGGCTTCGGCTTCGCGCCCGACGACCCCGCCAACTACGCCATCGCCGCGGTGCTGTCGTACCTGGAAGAGACGCAGAAAACCCAGATCGGCCACCTTCACACGCCCCGCAAGCACGTCGCCGACGACTACCTGGCGATCGATCCCGCCACCTACCGCGCGCTGGAGATCGACCGCACCGTCCGCGCCGGCGGCACCGAGGGCACGCTGCTGACGGCGGTCGACCGCACGCGCACCGCGATGGGCGCTCGCCTGCTGCGACAGTGGACGCGCTTCCCGCTGTGCGACCTCGAACACATTCACGCCCGGCAGAACGCGATCGCCGCGCTGCTGGAATCGCCCGCCGACCTGCGGTCGGTCATCGGCGGGCTGGACGGGATCTGCGATATCGAGCGCATCATCGCCCGCGTGACCGTCGGCCGGGCAAGCCCGCGCGATCTGGCATCGCTGGGGCGGTGCCTGCAGGCGCTACCCGCCCTGCTCGATCAACTCGACAAGCTTCCCGGCGCCGCCGCCCTCGCGCCGGAGTTGGCGGCGATGCGCGATTTCGTCGTCCAGCAGGCCGCGTTCATCACCGCCGCCATCCTCGCGGAGCCCGCCGCCCACCTGCGCGAGGGCGGCGTGATCGCGCCCGGCTACGACGCCGAGCTGGACCGCCTCAAAAACATCGGCGAAGGCGGCCAGCAGTGGCTCGCCAGCTACCAGGCCAAGCTCGCCAGCGAATCGAAAATCCCCAACGTCAAGGTCGGCTACAACCGCGTCTTCGGCTACTACATCGAGCTTAGCGAAGCCCAGCGCGACAAGGCCCCCGCCGACTGGATTCGCAAGCAGACGCTCAAGGGCTCGGAGCGCTACATCACGCAGGAACTGAAGGAGTTCGAAACCGAAGCCCTCGGCGCCCGCGATAAGGCGATCGCGATGGAGCAGCGGCTGTTCGAACAGGTCCGCCAGACGCTGCTGCCCAGCGTGCCGCAATACCAGGAGCTGGCCGCCAGTCTCGCGCGGCTGGACGTGCTCAGCAGCCTCGCCCTGCTCGCCCAGGAACGCCGCTACTGCAAGCCGAACGTGGTCGAAGAGCGCGTGCTGGAGATCATCGACGGCAAACACCCGGTTCTGGAGCAGCAGCTCGGGAACGATTTCGTCAGCAACGACGTCCGCATCGCCGCCGGCGATACGCTGATGCTCATCACCGGGCCGAACATGGCGGGCAAATCGACGTATATCCGCCAGGTGGCGCTCATCACGCTGCTCGCGCAGATCGGCAGCTACGTGCCGGCCAAGAGCGCGACGATCGGGTGCGCCGATCGCATCTTCGCCCGCATCGGCGCCAGCGACGAGCTGCACTCCGGACAATCGACCTTCATGGTCGAGATGACCGAGACCGCCAACATCCTCAACAACGCCACCGACCGCTCGCTCGTCATCCTCGACGAGATCGGCCGGGGCACGAGCACGCTCGACGGGCTGAGCCTCGCCTGGGCGATCAGCGAGCACATCGCCGGCGCGGTGAAGTGCCGGACGCTGTTCGCGACGCACTACCACGAGCTGACCGAGCTGGCCGACCGGTACGGCGGCGTGCGAAACCTGAACGTGTCGGTCCGCGAATGGGAAGACCAGGTCGTCTTCCTGCACCGCATCGTCGAAGGCGGGACGGATCGCAGCTACGGCATCCACGTCGCGCGTCTGGCCGGCGTGCCCAAGGCGGTGCTGGACCGCGCGAAGGAATTGCTGTCGCAGCTGGCGGTCCATCACGTCGAGCAGACGACGCGCGCCAGGAACGTGAAGAAGAAAGACGAATGGCAAATGGTGCTCTTCGGCGACGCCTCCAGCCCGCTGATCGACGAACTGAAGGCGCTGAAAGTCGACGAACTGTCCCCCATGCAGGCGTTCGAGCTGGTCCGCAAATGGCAGCAGGAGTACGGCGGAAAAAGGTGACGCGGGCGGGGAGATCTTTCCCCGCGGTCAACAGACGCGATCGCAGCCGCCATGCCCGCCCAAGGCTCGCCAACATCGTTCCGTCCGCCTATACTTCCGTCGCATTCAGTTACCGCCGATTTCCGGCCCGGACGAGGAGCGACGTACCCGGTGAAGACAAGACGACGCATCGCGGAAGAAGGAGCGCGTCGTATGCATTGGGTTCTTCTCATCATTGCGGGCGTGCTGGAGGCCGGCTGGGCGGTCGGGCTGAAATACACGCAGGGGTTTACCAGACCCGTTCCAAGCATCCTGACCATCCTGGGCATCGTCGCGAGCATGTACCTGCTGGCGGTGGCGGCGAAGACGCTGCCGATCGGGACGGCGTACGCGGTATGGGTCGGCATTGGCACGTTCGGCGCGATCGTGCTTGGCATGACGCTCCTGGGCGAGCCGGCCACGCCGATGCGGCTCTTCTTCCTGGCACTTTTGCTGATCGCGATCATCGGCCTGAAAGTCTCGGCGGCGCACTGAGGCGGCCTCGCGTTGCACCACTCGCAGCAGGTTCTCGATGCGGACGCCGTTGTCGAACCGCACGCAGGCTTGCGGGACTGGACCGCGCCCGCCTATCCGCGCCGCGGCCCATCGTATACATTCGCCCCCCATGGATGAACTGCCTCCCTGTCCGGAATGCGAATCGACCTACACCTATCGCGACGGAGCGCTTCTGGTCTGTCCCGAGTGCGCCCACGAATGGAACCCCGATGATGCGGCCGTCGAGGCCCCCGTTGAGGCGCAGCGCGTCTGGCGCGACGCCAACGGCGCCGAACTGAAAGACGGCGACAGCGTCACCCTCGTCAAAGACCTGAAAGTCAAAGGCGCCGGCGCCACCCTGAAGGCCGGCACGAAGGTCCGCAACATCCGCCTCGTCGAAGGCGACCACGACATCGACTGCCGCATCGACGGCATCGGCCCGATGTCGCTCAAATCGGCGTTCGTGAAGAAAGCGTGAGGGCAATCGGTAGCACCGTGGGCGTTCGAAGGTCTGCGCCACTGCCGCGTCACGCCGCGCGCAATTGGTTCGCAACGCGAACACCATTCCCGAACTGCACGTACGTCTGCGCCGCGTGGCTCCACGGGCCACGTTGTTGGCGGTTGTTGTACCAGGCCGCGGCGATCCACACCTTCGATCCGGGCGTGGCGGTGTGGGGAAGATCGATGGTTGTGTTCGTGCGAGAGGTGTTGGCGTACCATGTCCACGCGTCGCTGCCTGCGGGCGGTGCGTCGTCGCCGATGTGGATCCAGATCGCCGCCCCCGCCACGCCCGTCGGCTTGCCGCGGGTGCCAGTGCCCAATTGGCGGATGCCCAACTCCACCCGATGGCCGACCGTCGATCCGATCTGCAGTGCGGGCATTTCCGTCGGCGTCTCGATGCGCGATCGCCCGACGCGCGGCTTCAGTCCCAGTTCGATCAGTTGCGTGTCACTCACCGCCTGGTTCGCAATGATCAGATTTCCCAATCGCCGCGCTGCAGAGGTAAGCAACCGCTTCCGCGCCCGCTTCGCCTCCACCGCTACGCTCGTCCGCGTCTGCGGCGCCGTCGCCACCGCGTACGCCTCCGCATACGCCTGCGCGATGGCCTGCATCTCGAGCGCCTGCGCCTCGGTCACGCCATACGCCGCCGGATCGCTGACAAGATGCGCCGCAAATTGGCGCCCGCTCGTGCTCAGTTCCGAATCCGTGCCGTAATAAAAGCTCTGACCCATAACCATCTCCCGCCCCGCCGTTCTTCGTAACGAGGCTACTTAGCAAATCGGCCCGCCATGGCTTCAACTGAGGCAATCCGCGAACGACAGATAAAATCCGCGTTGTTCGGCCCAAATCCACGTTATCCCACCCGAAGAGATCTTGAAACGCCCCGAACGACGATGTTTCGCCGCGAAAAAAGATAATTCGCGGCCCTTTAGGTTGGTCTTCGGCATCCCGCCATATTCGACGGGCAAACACTCTCGAGGCGACGAGATTAGGTTGGCAAATGCTGGAATAGGCTGCATCAATCCGGATCAGAACGATCCGCCTCGATCCAAATTGTCACACGGCGAAACCGATTGTTCTGCCGCGATTTAGTGTGTTGAGCGCACGGCCTCCACGCTCGACATATAATCTCAGCAGGCGTCAAAGGATTCACATGAGCATTCTGCAAAACGCGGTCGATTCGATGGAACTGGGCGTAGAGGACTTCCAGACGAAGGATCCAAAGCGACTCCCTTCTGCCGTGAGGAATTTTTTCGCGGGGGTCCTGCTTCTGTTCAAGCACCGATTGGCTGAACTCAGCGGATCTGACGAGTCGCTGATCAAAGAGAAGGTCGTGCCCACACTGGAGGACGGCAAGGTCGTATGGCGCGGCACGGGGAAGAAGACCGTAACCGTCGACCAGATTAAAGATCGGTTCAAAGGCTTGGGAATCGTTGTCGACTGGACCGAACTCGACAAGTTACAAGCATACCGCAACGAAATTGAACACTACCACAGTTCTGTCCGGCCTGAAGTCGTGCAGCAGTACTTGGTCAGGGCATTTGTTGTTGTCCGCGACTTTATCGATGACGTATTACGGCTTTCTCCACGAGACCTTTTGGGTGAGAAGACCTGGGACGCGTTGGTTGAATTGGAGGAAGTCTACAAGGCCGAGCGTGACGCCTGCTCAAGGAAGATGGACGAAATCACGTGGTCAAACGAGACGGCGCAGCTCTGGATAACGTCTGCAACATGCAACAAATGCGGCTCGGATTTGGTGAAACCGACAGCCGATAGTGCGCTGGAGGATGAGGACGCTGAGTTCGAATGTTCCGCATGCGGTGAGCGATGGTCGCGCATTGACCTGCTGAAAGTCTGCGGTTCACCTCACCATAGCCATCGAAGCATTATGGAAGGCGGCGAAGATCCCGTTGGGATTTGCCCTCAGTGCGGAAACGAAGGATATGACACAGTCGAGCAACAGTGCGCCTTCTGTGGCGAGCGCGGACCGTATGAATGTGTTCGCTGTGGGAACGAGATTCCTGCTGGCGAACTCAGCTACGATGATGGCGACCTCTGCGGATTCTGTGCGCATATGACGAGCAAAGACGACTAGATGGAGGGCACCGCGTTGTCTCGCCGCTTGGAAGTTCCACGCAATCGCATGCGACGTGCCGTACTGCGCCGCGTTCAGCAGACGACGAAAGAGCCACTATCCGATATCGATGAAGTTGCTCTCAATTCCCGCAACTTCGACCATTTTTTTCAGGGCACGCTTCTGCTTGGTAGTCGTACAGTCGGTCGGAGGAATCAGCACGATCCGCTTCGTATTCTTTGCAGGCGAAACAACAGTCACGTTCCCTTGTTCCATGAAGTGCTGCGTGCACATACCAAGCAGCATCGTCATTTTCCGTGGGAGCTTCTGCGATGGGTGAAGATTCTTGAGCAATCGGTCTTCAACATACCATGCGATGCTGTTCAGCGAGAGGATCACGCGCGGATCCGAAAAGTTGTAGCCAAAGCGTATCCAGTCAGCGAGGTCCGTATCGGCGTAGACAGCCTTCTCCTTGCGAAAATCTGTATACAGAAACATATTGACGCCCATCGCCATTCTGATTGCGACGTACTCGAACAACTCGCGGCGACAGAACCATCTAGCGAACTCCAACCGGTATGATCGTTCCCTGCACATTGACGCGCACCTATTGAGAACCAGCGTATTGAAGACCCGTTCGTAGCTGACTTCCAGCTCTCCTGTTGACTTGTGTTTGAACAGCAAGGGTATGCCTTCGGAACGATAAAGATCAGAAAGGTCTACCTTCGATACAAGGGCCCTCAACAGTACTCGTAGTCGCGCCAGATCATCTCCGTAGATGAGAGCCATCAGTTTTGTCACGCACGCCGAAGGTGACCGTTCAAACAGGTCACCGATGAAGATAAATGGAAAGTTACTCTCGGGATTCTCTCTCAGAAATCGAATGTGGACAGACGCATCAATGTCTCGGTCGATCACAACCGCGATCTTTCGATCTGCGGCGGTCTTGTCCAGAATACGTAGGTCGCGTGAGACCTGGCTATTTGACGCGAAAATCTCGAAAACGACTTTGCGCCCAGAAAACTCAAATAGCATGAGATCGTTACGCCCGCCGGCGAGACCTTGCGGTTCGGGCATCGCGTGGTGATCCGGCGCAGCGATCGCGATTAGTGCTGCCAAGCGTTGCTCAACGACTGAGTGCAGGCGGTGCTTACGCCGCATCTCCAAAAGCCACGAAGGGAAGCCCGAGTCTTCCCTATATGTGATGCGGTCGATCTCGGTGGCAGCCTTCTTTGTCGCCGCCGAGCGCGATCGAGTTGCCCCGGAATTTCGCGCAGTATCGCCCCTGTTTCGCATATCCGGCAGATTAGTCTTGCCATTCAACTATGGCAAAGAACGGGGACGGTGGCCCACCCGCCACCCGCGCCATGTACCCCCGCCTCGTTTCGGTTATATTCCTTGGTCACAGTCGCCGGGTGCGCGAGCGGGCGTGGTCGGTGGGGTTTCAGGGATGAGAATCGGTTAGCAAGGAAGCAAGGAACCATGGCCGCAACTGGCGCGTATAACGCAAGCAGCATTACTGTTCTGGAAGGTCTTGATCCGGTCCGCAAGCGGCCGGGCATGTATATCGGTGGGACGGGCAGCGCGGGGCTGCATCACCTGGTTTGGGAAATCTTCGACAACTCGGTCGACGAGGCGATGAACGGCCACGCCGACCAGATCGAGGTGACGCTGCACAAGGACGGCACGACCGTCACGGTGTCGGACAACGGCCGGGGCATTCCGGTCGACATGCACCCGAAGCACAAGCGGCCGGCAATCGAGATCATCCTCTGCACCCTGCACGCCGGCGGAAAGTTCGACAACTCCGGCCAGGGCAACTACAAGACCTCCGGCGGCCTGCACGGCGTGGGCGCGTCGGTCGTCAACGCCCTATCCAAAAAGCTCACCGCCATCATCAAGCGCGACGGCGCCGAATGGGAGATGGAGTTCCGCCAGGGCAAGGCCAGCGGCAAGCTGAAGAAGCTCGGCCCCGCGCGCGGCAGCGGCACGTCGATCCGATTCGAGCCCGACCCGCAGATCTTCCCCCGCACCGAGTTCACGCCCGAGACCATCCGCGAACGCCTTGAGGTCGCCAGCTACGTTCACAAGGGCCTGAAGGTCACGTGGAACGACGAGGTCAGCGGCAAGAAGGAAGTCTTCCACCACGAGGACGGCATCGTCGCCTACCTGCGGAAGATCCTCGAAGCCAAGTCGGCCAAGCCGGTGCACGAGCAGCCGTTCGTGTTCGAGAAGGAAAACGGCATTCGCATGGAGATGTGCTTCAGTTGGACCGAGCACACCGAAGAACTGCTGAAGAGCTACGTCAACGGCATCCCCACCGGCAACGGCGGCACGCACGAGAACGGGCTGCGCGCGGGCGTGCTGAAGGCGATCCGCAACTACATCGAAACGCACGAGCTCACCCCCCGCGGCGTGACGCTCCAGGCCGAAGACATCCGCGAAGGCGTGATCGGCGTGCTCAGCGTGTTCGTCGAAGACCCGCAGTTCCAGGGGCAGACGAAGGACCGGCTGAACAACACCGAAGTGCAGTCGATGGTGGACGGCGCGGTGCGGCCGGCGCTGGAACAGTGGCTGAACCACAATCGAACGGTCGCAGAGACGATCGTGAACCGCATCATCATCGCGGCGCGGGCGCGCGAGGCGTCGCGCGCCGCTAGCGCGAGCATCAGCCGCAAGACCGCCACCAGCGGCCGGCTGAACCTGCCCGGAAAACTGGCGGATTGTTCGAGCAACAACCGCGACGAAAGCGAACTGTTCATCGTCGAAGGTGATTCCGCCGGCGGAAGTGCCAAGCAAGGCCGCGACCGCAACAAGCAGGCCATCCTGCCCCTGCGCGGCAAGGTGCTGAACACCGAGGGCACGTCGCTGGCAAAGGTGCTGGAGAACCGCGAGATCGCCGACCTCGTCACCGCGCTCGGCTGCGGCGCGGGGATGGATTGCGATCCGTCGCGCCTGCGCTATCAGCGCCTGGTGCTGCTGGCCGACGCGGACAGCGACGGGCACCACATCACGACGCTGCTGCTGACGTTCATCTTCCGCCACATGCGCCAGCTCATCGACGCCGGCCGAGTGTTCATCGCCCTGCCGCCGCTGTACCGCGTCGACATCGGCAAGGAAACGCACTGGGCCGCCGACGACGCCGACAAGGAACGCATCCTCCGCCAGCACGTCAAGGGCAACGCCAAACCCGAGATCACCCGCTTCAAGGGCCTCGGCGAAATGATGCCCAAGGTGCTGTGGGAAACCACGCTCAACCCCAAGACCCGCCGGCTGCTGCGCGTGGAGATCTCCGACGCGCTGGCGACCGACCGCGTCATCAACGAACTGATGGGCAAGGACGCCTCGGCCCGCTTCCGGTTCATCATGGACCGCGCGGAAGAGGCGGACGAACTGGACGTGTGACAGCAATCGCGCAACGACCGTCAATCTGCAACGACCGCCAACCTGATGAACGGAGACGTCTTCACCGCCTTCTTAAAAACGAACGGAGTAGGCCAAAGATTGGAGGTGTGACGATGATAAACATGACGCCGAGACGATCTATCGCAGCCTTGTGTATGGCAATGATGCTGTCCGGTTGTGTCATCAGCACAGACGATCGATCCAGCGAAGAACGTACGCTCGACAAACGCATCTCCCGCCGCGAGGCCGCCGGACAGGATACCTCGGGACTGAAACGGGCGCGCGGAGAAAGCGAAATCAGGCGATCGCTGCAGGAGTGAGGCGGTCGTGCAATTCAGGCATATGATCGGAACGCCCCGTAACGCTTCGCTGTTTCTAAAAGAGAACACGACGCCCTTGCGCCTGCCCTTCTCCATCGTCTCTAGTGTATTGTTAGTCGGGCTCGCCCTGATCGCGTGGACACTTGCGGCCGCCGGGGCGATGCCCATATGGTTCGCGGTCGCTACGATAGGCGTTTTCGTCATTGGATGGAGCGTTCAGGTTTACCGACTCCGCCAAGCGGTGCGAGAGATGGAAAAACATCTCGGGGCGAAAGAGCGATTTACGACCGTTGAGATCGCCTGGTATTCGAGCAAACAATCGCTGATCACGTGTTGCCTCGCAATCATCCTGATGCTCGCGGCGGCGGCGTGGTATTTCGCAGACTTGTAGGGTTCGCCACGCGACCGCCCACCAAAACAGTTCGCGCAGCGAGTTCTGCCCAGAGGAGCATGAAGGTGATGTCAAAACGGATGACCGCCGCCCAAGCTCGCGAAGCGTTGCACGCCTTGGCCGATCGCAGACGCGCGGCCGTCTACCAGCGGTTCTTCAAGACCGGGCCCGGCGAGTACGGCGAGGGCGACGCCTTCATCGGCGTAACGGTTCCCGATGTCCGCAGCGTACTCAAACGCTTTCGCGAATTGCCGGCGGACGAGTCGAATAAGTTGATTCGATCGGCGATCCACGAGGAACGGCTGCTGGGGCTGTTGATCCTCGTCCATCAGTCGCAACGCGGCGATGGGAAGACGCGGGAGCGGAATTTCCGGCAGTACATGGCGGCGCGGGCGTTCATCAACAACTGGGACTTGGTGGACGCGTCCGCCGAGCACGTGGTGGGCGGGTATTTGTTTGACATGGCGGGGAAGCGCGACCCGTGGCCGTTTCTGACGAAGCTGGCCAGGTCGCCGATCTGGCACGAACGCCGCATCGCCGTGCTGGCGACGTTTCACTTCATCCGAAAAGGCCAGTTCGACCTGACAGCTCGTCTGTCGGAGCAATTGCTCGGCGACCCACACGATCTGCTCCACAAGGCCACCGGCTGGCTGCTCCGCGAAATCGGCAAGCGCGACCTCGCTCCCCTGCTCGCCTTCCTCGACCAACACGCCGCCGTCATGCCGCGGACGATGCTGCGGTACGCGATCGAGCGATTGCCGAAGAATCAGAGACGACAATACATGCACATGCGAGCGATGGCGACGGCGGTCAAAGCCTGAAGACCCCACCGATCTGACGGATGACGATGTCCGCCGCCCTGTCGCCGGCCGCCTTCAGCATTCGTTGGATCGGCTCGCGCATCGGTTCGTGGCTGAGCCTGAACGTCGAGTGGTGCATGGGCAACACGTAGCGGGCATCGACGTGGCGGGACATCTCCCAGGCTTGTTCCGGCGAAGCGTGCGCGGCGATGTACGGGTCGTAGGCGCCGATGCCGACGATGGCGAGGTCGACCGGCGCGAACGGCTTCCAGTTATCGTGATGGGCGGTGTCGGCGCCGTACAGCACGCGGCGCTTCGGCGATTCAATGAGAAATCCGCCGAATCCACGATGCCGGTCGAGGAAGGTGCGTGCGCCCCAGTGGTGAACGGGGATGGCGGTGAAGCGAACGTCTCCGAGCAGGTGCGATTCGCCCCAGTTCAACTCGACGATCTGGCGGAAGCCGAGGTCGCCGATCAGGTCGGTCAGATGGGTGGAGGCGATGACGGGCGTGCGCTTGGGCAGGCGTGAGAGCGTCGGCCGGTCGAGGTGGTCGAAGTGCGCATGGCTGACGATGATCGCGTCGAGCGGCGGCAGTTCGTGAAGCGGGATCGCGGGGCGATAGAAGCGTTTCGGACCGCCGGTGGCGAGGACGAAGCCGAGGCCGATGCGGGTGGAGAAAACCGGATCAGTCAGGATCGTCTTCCCGCCGACGCGCAGCAGCACGGTGGCATGGCCGATCCAGCAGGCGGCCAGCTCGTATGACGACCAGTTCGCCAGGTCGGGCTTGAGCGGGGCCGGCGGCGCGGAATCGAGCGCATCGACGAGGCGCAGGCGACCCCGGCCACGCCCAAGGCGGTCGGCGATCTTCAGCGGCCAGTCGCGGTGCTTCACGAAATCAGTAATCCAACGCCAACTCACAGGTGCTCGATTGTACGCGCAATCGAACAGGCCGTGGCGTTCTCCCCCACGGCGAACACCGAAGATATGCGACGAATCCACGATTAACGCATGGACGCGCGCGAGTTCATCGGATAGGGTCGGCGGAACTCTTTCCGAAAGGCCCGCGCGATGGAGATCGCTGACAAAACCGTCGTTCTGTTCGATTACACGCTGACCGACTCCGCCGGCAACACGCTCGACAGCTCTGCCGGGCGCGGGCCGCTGGCGTACCTGCACGGGGCAAGAAACATCGTCCCTGGCCTCGAAGCTGAAATGACGGGCAAAAAAGCCGGCGATGCGTTCAAGGTCACCATCCCCGCCGCCACTGCGTATGGCGATCGCGACGAGCAGATGGTGCAGCCGGTGTCACGTCAGGCGTTCCCCACGGGCGTCGAAATCCAGGTCGGCCAGCAGTTCCAGGCTCGCGGGCAGGATGGCGTGGCGCGCGTCGTCACGGTCGTGGCGGTCGATTCGGAGAAGGTCACCGTCGACGCAAACCATCCGCTGGCGGGCAAAGAGCTCACGTTCGACGTGAAGATCACCGAGGTCCGCCCCGCCACCGATGAGGAACTTCAGCACGGCCACGTGCATGGGCCGGGCGGGCATCATCACTGAGTGTCGCGACGCCCGCGTCGCAGCCCGCGTCGCAGCTACTTGGCCAGCGTCGCCACGATGCGCCAAACGACGTGCGGCGCGTACGGCCGGGCGAATTGCTTGTTGAAATCTTCGACGAGCTTGTCGAACTCCTCCGTATACGGCAGCCGGTCGCGGCGGCCAATCGATTCGCCGAGCAGCGCGCGAAGGTGGTCCTTATGGCGCGGTTCCAACTCCGGCGCCCTGCTGATGGCAGGGCCGAGCTTGGGAAGTCCGCCCTTGCGCTTGCGAAGCGTGAGCAGTTGTCGCCACACCTCGTTGGCCGTGGGTTTGGGATCGGGTAACGAGCGGGTATAGCGCGAGTACAGCTCTTCAAAGTGCGGCGTGTACGGCAGATCGTCGGCCGTGCGGGCGATCTGGGCGTAGATGCGGACGAGTTGCTCGCGGTCCTGCGCCGGCGCCTCGTCGGGCGAATCGTCAAACAGCGCCCCTTCCACGTGCGACAGCGACGGATCGGTCCGCGACGTGTCCAGCGTTCGATCGACGATCACCAGCACGTTGCCGAACGGATCGCGGATGGTCGCGCGATACCCCTGGCCCGCCTCCTGCGGCGGCGAGACGAACGTCACGTTTATATCGGAGCGCAGCTCGTACATCGCTCGCACGTCGTCCACGCCGAACACGATCTCCACGTCGCACCGGCGCGAGTCGTCGTGGACGATCAACTCGGTATCGCCGTCGTCAAACCGAAGCGCCGCCGCGGCGTCCTGCTTGCGATCAACCTGGAGGCCGAGGGTTTCAGTGTAAAACTTCGTCGCGGCGGCGACGTTGGGGACGCGGAGGAGGATTCGATCGACGCGTTTGAGCACGATGGGTCGCGATCATACCGCCCGATGCCGGCGAGGGCATCAGACCGGCGTCGGGGCCGGGTTTCCGGAGGCGGCGACGTCGTCCAGCTCCGTCTGCTCTTTTTCGGTCGGCGTGTGATATCCGCCACGGAGGACGAAGAGGCCGCCCATCAAATTCCAGAACATGCCCACCAGGCGGATGGACATCGTCAGCGCCAGCGCCTGGTTGACCGTCACGCCCTCGCCGCGGGTAAGGTAGAAGGCAAACGCCTCCATCACGCCGGCTCCCTGCGGGCTCAGCGGGATCGCCCCCACCAGCACCACGACCGGGACGACAATGAAATAGTACGGCGACGAGATCGGCAATCCGAACGCCTTGCCCGCCAATAGGGCCGAGACGATCACCGTAAGATGAACGGGGAAGGTCATCACGATTGCCCAGAACATCAGCACCGGACGTTGTCGGTAGAGGCGGACGACCTCGATGACCTTCTGCACCTGCTTCTGCATTGGCAGCCGGGCGACGATGGCGTTCAGTCCTAGTGCCCGGCGAAGGCCACTCCAGTAAACGAAAACGGAAAACGCCAGCGTCCCGCCCAACAACACCGCGGCCGCAACCGCGACCTGGAGACAGCGACGGGCGACGGCATCGGCGTGGTCTTCTGCAACGGCGTACTGAATCGCCGCCATCGTGCCGCCGAGGATGACCAGCGCCAGCAGGCCGATCGCCCGATCGACGATCACGCTCATCACCGCTGCCGTGCGTCGCGTGGGGGCTTGCTTGGCGGCGTAGTAGGCCTTCAGCACGTCGCCGCCGGTCGAGCCGAGCATGAACGTGTTGTAGAAGCTGCCCACCATGTTGAGCACGAACGCCCGCGAGATCGGAATGACGATCCCAAGCACCTTCAGCAGTTGATGCCAGCGGATGGTGGTGAACAGGTACGTCAGCGGCAGCACCGCGACGGCGGCGATGAGCAGCTTCCGGTCCGCCTTGCGGACGAGGGTGATCGCCCCGGTTTCGACGCGGGGCTGCGGCACGTCGAGGACGAAATCTTTGACTTCTGCGGTGGTGACGAAGCGGCCCTTGCTGTTGGCCGGGTCGAGGATGAGAAGGTCCTGCACGAGCGGCTGGGCGTTGATATCGCCCACGAGGCGCATACCGAGGAGCGTCGCCTGCGTTCCGTCGAGGAGCGTGACGTGCTTTCGGTCGGGGCCGTTGATCACGCGGTCGCGCGGCGCGGTGGCGATGGCGGCGTCGTTGAGCCGGTATTGGAAGGACGCGGCGGTCTCGCGCTGGGGCTGGCCGTCGATGGTGACCAGCTCGTATTCGTGGGGAAGGTCGTTCGCATCCAGAACGCTGATGCGGTCCCTGAGGTGGATGTTGCTGACCACCCACGCCACGCCGACGACGGCGATGGTCCAGCGGAGGATAAAGCGGGCGATCTTCCCGACGGATTTCTGCATGGGTCCGAAGATTGTGAGGATCGGCCCGCCGGATGCAACTATCGCCTCCGGACGGGCGCTTAGTAACTATCTTAATAGGAGCCAGGAGTCAGCAGTCAGAAGCCAGGAGAAGAAAAAGCGAGCCATCTGTTTCCTACTGGCTTCTGGCTCCTTTTGAGATGATCAGTGTGCCAGTACGAAACAAAGACGCCGCGGTGCGTTGAATGTTCGCACCGCGGCGTGATTTCGGTCGCCCGCGCCCGGCCGAGAGGGGCGGCACACGGGAAACCGCGCGTTTGCGCTCCTCGGCGGCTCAGGCGTCGGTCGCCTCTTCCAGCATCCGACGCAGGTACTGGTTTTCACGGCGGGTGGCCTCGAGATCGAAGACCAGGTACTTGATGCTCAGCCGCAGGTAATCGAGCGATTCCTGCAGCGAGCTGACGGTCGCCCGCAGCTTTTCATGGCGTTCACGGGTTTCGTCCGCCAGCTTCTCCAGCTTCGCCCGTTCGGCGGCGGGAAGGGTGGAAATCTCACCCATGAGTTCGCCCAGCTTGGTCTGAAATTCGGCTTCGGTCATTTTCGCTCCCAAAAACTCGGTCGTAAGGCACCCGATCCGTGAGGGCTTCTGGCAAAGGATGTTCCACATCCTGCGTGAGGCGATTTCCTCGATCCAGGCTCAAGTTTCCGAGCCTGGCTGGCCGACGTTTATTCCGGGTGATGCCCGGAAACGACGTCGGCGATGTCCGTGCGCGTCGATTCTGTGCTGCTGTCTGTATCCCGCCAACGTCCTTCTCCCAACGTTTTGCTTTGATTTCGACAGGGCGCGTGAAGCTGCATCGGACAGTGCGGTTTTATCGGTCGCAATCTTTGTGCGTGCGCGGGTTCGCCCGCAGCAGCGTCTCCGGGGGCAATGTTCTGGGACGTGGAGGGCTTGTAACTGTCGGCCTTCGAAACCGAGGGTCGCGGGCTTCCTTCCGATAAGCACTTACGAAAACCACCGTATCCACCTGTTTTCAATCTAGGGAGTCCGGTAAGAAGCTGTAATTTTGAGTCCATCGCGCCTGCCAAATTCCGTTAAGAGGCTGGGGATGAGGATTTTACGTGGATTTAATCCGGGGATAAGCCATCGCCACGATAGACCGATATTGGGTAATGTAATGCCCACGACGACGACGACGATGTCCGCCATGCTGACCGCCAGGATCTTCGACGCCACCCGAGGCGTGCCCGCGAACGGCGTGAGATTCCAACTCTATTGGGTCGAATCTCACGGCGATGTGCTGCTGCGCGCCGGCGCCACCAACGATCAGGGCACCACCGACGCCCCTCTGCTTGACCCGTCGAAGATCTCCGCCGGCTCGTACAAACTGGTGTTGCACATCGGCGATTATTTTGAATCGCATAACGGGGACGCAAACCCTGGCCGGGTCTTCCTTGACCTGCTGCCAGTGGTGTTCGTCATCGACGATGCATCGCAACCCACGCACGTCGAAGTGCGCGTTTGGCCGACCGGGTATCATGTGGAGCGCGCGGACGCCTGACCCGCACGCCATTATCATATCAGCCGACCCACTCGCTGATATGATAATGATTCGACCCGTGTTCAACCAACATTGAACCGTAACACAAACCCGCTAGTCTCGCCGTCATGGATCGCGTGGTTCGCGGACGAATCGTCACCCCCAATCCCGACGCGTCCGCGACGCATTACGCGGACGGCGTGATCGCGTCGAACGAGCGCGGCGACATCGATTTCGTCGGCAGCTGGAACGACTTCGCACGCCTGCACGGCGAACACGCACCCCACCGCAAGCTCGACGGCCTGATCCTGCCGGCGATGTTCGACCTGCACACGCACGTCCCGCAGTGGCCGATCCGGGGGAAGTTCGTCGATGGCATCTCCGACGACGACCCGCGCGGCAAGTTGCTCGCGGGCCTGGCGGTGAACGTCTACCCAGCCGAGATTCGCTTTGGCGATGTCGATTATGCCGAGCACGTGGCGCGACAGTTCCTCGCCGACACGCAGGCCAACGGCGTGATCGGCGGGTGCGCGTTCCTCACCGTTCACCCGGGCTCCGCCCGCCGAGCGCTCGAACTGCTGCCCGACACATGGCACGCCGGGCTGTGCCTGATGAACCAGAACTGTCCGGACGACCTGCGTTGCGGCCGTTCTGCGATCGCGGAGGTCGAGCAACTCGCTCGCGATTTCGGCTCGCGGTACGTGATCACGGATCGCTTCGCCGTCGCCACCACATCCGCCCTGCGCCGCCCGGCCGCCGAGATCGCGAAACGATACGGGCTGCTCGCGCAAACCCATCTCAACGAGCAGGTCGCCGAGAAGGCGTTCGTCGAGCGGACGCTTTATCCCGCCGCCCGCTCATATACGCACGTTTACCTCGACGACGGCCTTCTGGACGCGCGGGCGATCCTCGCGCATTGCGTGCAGATGACCGATGACGAATGGGACATCCTGCGCGATCGTGGGTGCGTGGTGGCGCACTGCCCGACGTCGAACCGGGATCTCGGCTCGGGCGTCATGCGGCTGGACGACGTGCTGTCTCGCGGGATCGACTACGCGATCTGCACGGACGTCGGCGCGTCGCCGACCACGTCGTTGCTATCAGAGATGAAGGTGTTCATGGAGGTCCACCGCCCGCACACGTCGCGCGCGACGGCGGCGGAGGCGTTGTATCGAACGACGCTGGCGCCGGCGCGCATTCTCGGACTCGACCACGCGTTCGGCTCGCTGCGGCCGGGGGCGCGGGCACGATATCATTCGATCCCCCGCCCCGCCTTGCTGCCGGCCGACATCGATGCCGAAGCCGCACTGACCGCCGCCCTTTCCCAGTTGAACACCTGATTTCGACGCGCCGCGGCGTTTTCGGTCAAACGTCCGCCCCTCGCGAACGGTACTATCTGCGGATAACATGATTGTCTCGTTTCTGTGGAGTACCGCCCCATGACGCATCCCCTGCGAAAACGACTGGCCATCACAGCCGCGGCGACGATCAGCCTGACCGCGTCCCTCACGACGGCGAACGCCGACTATGCCACCCCCAAGGGCGCGTTCCGAACCTATACCAAGGCCCTCGCCGCCGGCGACGGCACGACGGCGAAGGAATCGGTCATCGCGTCGGCTAAGCACAACCAGTTGCTCGACAGCCAGATCGCCTATGCGCCGATCGAGGCGAAGTTCAAGGCGGCGTGCATCAAGTCCTACCCCGCCTCCGCGCGAGAACTCGGCGACACCACCGCCGATACGCTCAAGGCGATCGACGACGCCGAAGTGAAGATCACCGGCGATTCCGCCACGCTCATCACACGGCTCAGCATCGAGCCCGTGACGCTCAAGCGCGTCGAGGGCAAATGGAAGGTCGACCTCGTCACCATGTACGGCACCGACGACGTGGACGAAGTGCTGCTGTTCCGCAAGGCGCTGGGCGAAGTGATGACCGACATGCTGCCCGACATCGAGGCTGCCAAGTACAAGGATTTCAACGAAGTGAAGAACACGCTGGAAATGCGGGTGAAGATGCGCACCGCACTGCCGCGTTCGGACGAGGAAGACAACGCCACGACCCGGCCGGACAAGTAATCACGGCCGGCGCACCAGCTGACGGACGCGGCCGCCCGGAGGTGTTTGCGCGATGATCCCGCCCATGCTCATCAACTACCACGCCGGCCCGCAGCAGCGCCGAAACCAGCCGATGTTCAGCGCGATCGTCGGTCTGATCTGCGGTTGCATCATGGCTGGCGTGATCGCCGCAGGGGCGTTAATCGTCGGGCAGTTCACCGAGATCTACCGCGATTTCAACGTCCAACTTCCGCTAATCACGCAATGGCTGGTGAGCGCCAACCGCGTCCTCCGGCAACTCTATTTCACGCCGCTGATCCTCCTGCCCGTCTTCTTCGGGTTCGCGCTGCCGTTGGTCGACTTGCTGTTCCCCCTCCCGCCCACCCGCCGCCGTCTCCTGCGCGGCGGCGCGGGGTTGCTTCTCGTCTACGTCCTGTTCATCGCGCTGATCATCGCCATCATCTTCGCGCTTTTCCTGCCCATGATATCGCTGATCGAAGGCATGAGCGGCGCGGGCAACGGAAAGCCATAGCCGCGCGATTAACGCGGCGAAACTTCGCCTTCGAAGAAAACGTTGATCACCTCAAGCCCGCCAGGCTTACTGATTTCCAATTCGAGCACGACGTTACCAAACACGTATTGGAGTGTGGTTTCCTCCTCGTCGTCATCTCGCGATTTCGCCCGGCCGAGCACGGCGGCGATCTCCGCTTCGCTTACGCCTGCCGGCAGTGCGACCGGGGCGCCAGAGCGAAGCAATGCGCCCTGAAACGGCCTTGCCGCGGGGTCTTCTCGATGCGAAGGCGGCTTCAGGAAGATCGTCGCTCCGACGAACTGGTCGAACTCGAAATCGAGTTCCAATCCCTTCGATGGATACCACAAACTGCCGCTGCCATTCTTACCCGGCCAGCGTGCCGCCGGACCGAGTTCGGAGAAATCGGCCATGCTGGCGCGAAATCCCTTGCCGTTCACAAGACAACGAAAGATGTCGACGTTCGGCAATGCGATCGTCTCGCGCCATTCGGCAGTCGGGTTACGCTTGAACAGAAAATCAAAAAACCCCATTGTCGTCCGCCTATCACCAGAAAGCTGTGCTACGTCGGCCCTGCGGCCTCCATCGATCACTTTATATCAAGAACCCCGCCGGCTTACTCGCGAGCCGTTCGCCCTCATCTCTCTCTATGCCGCTAACGGCCTCGTCAGAAAAACAGTTGACGAGGAAGACCTCGCTCCAGAACTCCCTGTGCCGTGCACGGGGCTAAAGCCCTACAGCGACGCGCTTTTGTTGTAGCTGCGACGCCTGCGTCGCCCATTGGTTTTTCTGAACGTCTCGAATGGGCGACGCAGGCGTCGCGGCTACAACATTCGGTTCGTTGCCCTAGCCAAAAACAAACTCCCTCCTCGTCACGAATGGCGAGGAGGGAGTTGAGATTGACAAGCGATCCTTCGCACGCAAACCCGCTGCGGGGGAAGGCGCCTATGCGCCAGCCTGCGGGACGGGAGTGGTCGGCGTCGTCGCGGCGGGAGCGGCGGCGCTGCGGATCTCGTCCTGTTCCTCGCTGGAACCATCGTCGACCAATTTCTTGATCTTGAGGTTCAGGTGCGGGTTGAACGCCGTGCCGGCCGGGATCAGGTGGCCGAGGATGACGTTCTCCTTCAGGCCCATCAGGCTGTCGACAGCGCCCGCCATCGCGGCTTCGGTCAGGACCTTCGTGGTTTCCTGGAAGCTGGCGGCGGAGATGAACGACTCGCTCTGCAGCGACGCCTTCGTGATGCCCAACAGCAGCGTCTTACCACGCGCCGGACGCGGCTTCTTGCCCTTGGCGGGCTGGTTGCCGGTCGCCTCGGCGGCCTCGTTGGCCTCGCGGAACGCGCCCTTCTCGACGATGTCGCCTTCCTTGAAGTTCGTCCCGCCCGGGTCCACGATCTTGTAGCTCTGCGCCACCTCTTCGTTGGCACGGCGGAAGCGGAACTTGTCGGCGACCTCGCCGGGGAGGAACTTCGTGTCGCCCGGGTCGTCGATCTTGATCTTACGCAGCATCTGAGCGGCGATCGTCTCGATGTGCTTGTCGTTGATCTTCACGCCCTGCGTGCGATACACGTTCTGCACTTCCGACAGCAGGTAGCCGTGCAACGCCTCTTCGCCCCTGATGCGAAGGATGTCGTGCGGGATGACCGGGCCGCGGATGAGCGAGTCGCCGGCCTCGACGACGTCGCCGGTATGAACGGTCAGTTCCTTGTCCTGCGGGACGTGGTGCTCGCGCTCCATGCCCGTCTCGTTGCGAACGATGATCGTCATCTTGCCGCGGCGGCGATCGGAGCGAAGCTCGATCGTACCGCTGATCTCGGCGAGCACGGCCGGGTCCTTCGGCTTGCGGGCCTCGAACAGCTCGGTGACGCGGGGCAGACCCGTCGTGATGTCGACCGTGCCGCCCGCTTCCTTCGGCTGGCGAGCCAGCAGTTGCCCGGCCTGGATCTTCTCGCCGTCGGCGACCTCGATGCGCGCCTTGGACGGCAGGTAGTGGAAGTCGAGGATCTTGCCGTCGCCGCCGACGATGGTGATGCGCGGGTGGCGCTCGCCCTTGTGTTCGGTGACGACGAGCTTGGCGTTGCCGGAGCCCTTCTTTTCTTCTTCGAGGCGGACGGTTTCGCCTTCCTCGATGTCCTCGTACTTCACGACGCCGCCCTTCTCGGCCAGGATCGGCGAGATGTGCGGGTCCCAGGTGACGAGCTGCTCGCGGGCCTTGACCTTGCCGCCGTGGGCGACGAGGACGGTGGCGCCGTAAGGCACCTTGAACTTCTCGAGCTCGCGGCCCTTGGCGTCGACGACGGCGATCTCGCCGTTACGCTTCAGCGCGACGAGGCGCTTGTTGCCTTCCGGATCGATCACCTCCACCGCGTTGATATCGCGGTGTTCGACGGTGCCGGGGGCCGAGCACTTGATGTCGTTTTCGATCAGCGCGCCGGTGGCGACGCCGCCGGTGTGGAACGTACGCATCGTGAGCTGCGTGCCGGGCTCGCCGATCGACTGGGCGGCGATAATGCCGACCGCCAGGCCTTCCTCGACCAGCTTGCCGGTCGACATGTCAACGCCGTAGCAGCGGGCGCACAGGCCGCGGGAGCTTTCGCACGTGAGCGGGCTGCGCACGCGGATCGACTCGAGCTTGAGCTCCTTGAGCTTGTTGGCGATCTCGATGGTGATCGTCTGGTTTTCGGAGACGATGGTTTCGTCGGTGATCGGGTTGCGGATCGTGTCGCGGGCGGTACGGCCGACGATCATGTCTTCGAGCGGGACTTCGACGGTCTCACCCTTATAGATGGTCGACTTGGTGACGCCGTTGACGGTGCCGCAATCGATCATCTGGATCATGACGTTCTGCGCCACGTCGCACAGCTTACGCGTGAGGTAACCCGAGTCGGCGGTCTTGAGCGCGGTGTCGGCCAGACCCTTACGGGCACCGTGGGTCGAGCTGAAGTATTCGAGCACCGACAGGCCTTCGCGGAAGTTCGAGCGAATCGGCGTCTCGATCATCTCGCCCGACGGCTTGGCCATCAGACCGCGCATGCCGCCGAGCTGCTGCATCTGCGACTTGTTACCGCGGGCGCCGGAGCCCAGCATCATGCTGATGGGGTTCAGGTAGCGGAGGAAGCCCTTGGCCTTGGCTTCGTCCTTCGACACCGGATGGCCGACGTCGTCGCGGTAGTCGGCCTCAAGGCCGGTGAGCAGGTCAGCGGCGACCTTTTCACGGCAGTGCGACCAGATTTCGATCAGCTGGGCGTAGCGTTCCTGTTCGGTGATGGCGCCGATCTTATAGTTCTTCTCGACGCGGTCGGCCTTCTTCTGGCCTTCATCAAGGATGGCGGCCTTGGTGTCGGGGCTGCGGACGTCGGTGATGCCGAACGACAGCGCCGCGAGCGTGCTGCGGCGGAAGCCGAGCTGCTTCATGTCGTCGAGCAGGTCGATCGTCGCGGGACGGCCGAGCTTCTCGTAGGTGTCGGCGATGACGCGCGACAGGCCGCGGCTGGTGAGGCCGTAGTTGTAGAACGGCATCGCCTTCGGCAGGATGTCGTTGAACATGCAGCGGCCGACCGTCGTCAGGATGACGTGGCTGTTGTTCTTGGCGGGCGCTTCGCCCGATACGTAGTTCGGGTTCAGGCGCTTGCGGTGCTCTTCCAGATGCTTCCAGCTGACCTGTCCGATCGGCACGGCGCCGCTCTTGTCGTCCGGGATGACCTCGGTGCGGTCGTTGAGGCGGACGAAGATGCGGGTGTGCATGGCGATCTTCTTCAGGTCGAACGCCATCAGCGCTTCGGTTACCGAGTTGAAGTAGCTGAACTCGCCCTTGTCGCCTTCGCGGTCCACCGTGATGTAGTACGACCCAAGCACGATGTCCTGCGACGGCGTGATGATGGGCGAACCGTTGGCGGGCGAGAAGATGTTGTGCGGGCTGAGCATCAGCACGTGCACTTCCGCCTGCGCCTCGACCGACAGCGGCAGGTGGACTGCCATCTGGTCGCCGTCGAAGTCGGCGTTGAAGCCCTTGCACACCAGCGGGTGAATCTTGATCGCGTTGCCTTCGACCAGAACCGGCTCGAACGCCTGGATGCCCATGCGGTGAAGCGTGGGAGCACGGTTGAGCATGACCGGGTGCTGGTAGATGACCTCTTCCAGGATGTCCCAGACTTCCTGATCGCGGCGCTCGAGCATGCGCTTGGCGGACTTGATGGTGTCGGCCAGGCCGTGCTCCTTCAGCTTGCGGATGATGAACGGCTGGTACAGTTCCAGCGCGATCTTCTTCGGCAAGCCGCACTGGTGCAGCTTGAGGTCCGGGCCGACGACGATGACGGAACGCGCGGAGTAGTCAACGCGCTTGCCCAGCAGGTTTTCGCGGAAGCGGCCCTGCTTGCCCTTGATCATGTCCGTCAGCGACTTCAGCGGACGGTTGCTCGACCCCAGCACCGGACGACGGCAACGGCCGTTGTCGAACAGGGCGTCGACGGCCTGCTGAAGCATGCGCTTTTCGTTGCGGATGATGACTTCCGGCGCATTCAGGTCCACCAGCTTCTTCAACCGGTTGTTGCGGTTGATGATGCGGCGGTACAGGTCGTTCAGGTCGCTGGTGGCGAAGTTGCCCGATTCCAGCAGCACCAGCGGACGCAGGTCCGGCGGGATGACTGGGATCACGTCCATGACCATCCACTCGGCCTTGTTTTCCGAGCCGCGGATGGCCTCGATCATCTTGAGGCGCTTGGTCAGGTCCTTCAGCTTCTGCTTGCTGTTGGTCTTCTCGATGTCCTCGCGGATCTTGCGCTGTTCGGCCTCGAGGTTCATGGCGTTGAGCAGCTTCTTGATCGCCTCGGCGCCCATCTCGGCTTCGAACTCGCCGGGGAACTTCTCGTAGGCGGCGCGGAACTCCTCTTCGGTCAGCAGTTGCTTGCGCTTCAGGGTCGTCTTGCCCGGATCGGTGATGACGTAATCCTGGAAGTAGATGACCTTCTCGATATCGGAGGTCTTCATGTCCAGCATCGCGCCAAGGCGGCTCGGAAGCGCCTTGAAGAACCAGATGTGGACGATCGGGGCCGCCAGGTTGATGTGGCCCATGCGCTTGCGGCGGACGCGGGAGTGCGTCACCTTGACGCCGCAGCGGTCACAGATGATGCCCTTGTACTTCGTGCCCTTGTACTTGCCGCACGAGCATTCCCAGTCGCGTTCCGGGCCGAAGATGCGCTCGCAGAACAGACCGTCCTTTTCCGCGCGGTAGGTGCGGTAGTTGATCGTTTCGGGCTTCTTCACTTCGCCGAAGGACCACGAACGGATGTCGTTCGGGCTGGCGAGCTGAATCTTCACCGAACCGTAGTCGTTCACGCGATCATAGAGGGCTTCTGACATCGTCAATCTCCATAAGACGCCGGCCGCTTAGGCTGCACGCGCGGCGTCGCTCTTAAGCCATCAAATCTTCTCTGTACCCCTTCGATCCCTTCGGCGAGGCGGAAATCCGCATCGCCGGGGGACGGACATCTTCAACCGCTTTCTGCGGTGCCGCAGGCTCGGCCTCGCGGATCGTCTGGCTGCCCAGCCAATCCATCACCAGCCCGCACACCACCAGCAGCCCGCCGACGACCGAAACCGCCAGCCAGGTCTGCTCTTTCTTCTCGTTCACCATCGCCAAGCCAACCGGCACCAACCCGACCACCAGGGCGATCGCGCCAAGGCAGAACAGGAAAACGCCGAGTCTTCGCAGGGCGGAGGCCATCGTTAACGTCTCACATCACTTTCGTTCATCGCTTTGCAGAGCGAGTTTGAACTTGACCTACTGCTCGTCATTCTCTTTCTCGATCACGCCAAAACCGCATGAACGGTTTAGGTTGCGTGATCGCCTGGCCTTGAGGTCAAGCCATATGAGAAACACTGCTCCGGCAACCAACAGTCCAGCCAACGTAAACACAATCCAAGCGGCTATGACCTCGATTGACATTGCTGCTACATCAGATCCTCATCCAACGCCGAGGCGGCGCCTTTCTTCTTCTCAAGCTGGATGTTGAGGCCCAGCCCGCGGATTTCGTTGCAGAGCACGTCGAACGAGACCGGCGTGCCGGCTTCGAGGGTGTTGGTGCCCTTGACCATGCTCTCGTAGATCTTCGTACGTCCTTCGACGTCGTCGGACTTGACCGTGAGCAGTTCCTGGAGGACGTAGGCCGCGCCGTAGGCTTCCAGACCCCACACTTCCATCTCACCGAAGCGCTGGCCGCCAGTGCGGGCCTTGCCGCCGAGGGGCTGCTGGGTGATGAGCGAGTACGGACCGGTCGCACGAGCGTGAATCTTGTCGTCCACGAGGTGGTGCAGCTTCAGCATGTACAGGTAGCCGACGGTGGTGCGCTGTTCGAACGGCTCGCCGGTGCGGCCATCGTAGAGCTGGATCTTGCCGCCGTAGGGCATCTGGACGTCGAGCTGACGCGGGTCGAGGACCTGCTTCTTGGCCTGGCGATCCTTGCGGCGTTCGACGACGGTCTTGTTGGCCTCCTCGACGGCCTTGAAGATCTCGTTTTCGCTCGCCCCATCGAACACCGGCGTGACCGCCTGGAAGCCCAGGACCGCCGCCGCCCAGCCGAGGTGCGTTTCGAGGATCTGGCCGACGTTCATACGGCTGGGCACGCCCAGCGGGTTCAGCATGATGTCAACCGGCGTGCCGTCCTCGAGGAACGGCATGTCTTCTTCCGCCACGATGCGGGCGATAACACCCTTGTTCCCGTGACGGCCGGCCATCTTGTCGCCGACGCTCAGGGCGCGCTTGGTGGCGATGTAGACCTTCACCATTTCGAGCACGCCGGAGGGCAGCTCATCGCCGCGCTTCATGTGCTCCATCTTGCGGGCCTTCTCCTTGAGGACGGCCTGCACGCGGGGCCAGAAGCGGGAGTAGGTGTTGAGCGCCTGCTCCTTGCCTTCCTTGCCGCCCTTGATCCACTCGGTCTTGAATCCTTCGATCTGCTCGAGGACGACTTCCACGTTTTCCGACTGGCCGACCTTCTGGCGGGTGTCGGGGTCGACCATGGTCTGGCCGGTGACGTCGTTCATCTCCGCGATCATCTGGCGGAAGATTTCGACGGCCTTGGTGTTCTGTTCCTTCTCGTATTTATCGATGTCCTTCTTGAGCTGCTTCTTCTGGTCGTCGGTCATGTGCATGCGGCGGCTGAACCGCTGCGTGCCGATGACGACGCCCTCTTCGCCCGCGGGCATTTCGAGCGAGTCGTTCTTCACGTCTTCGCCGGCGCGGCCGAAGATCGCGTGCAGAAGCTTTTCTTCAGGCGTCAGTTCGCTCTTGCTCTTCGGGCTGATCTTGCCGACGAGGATGTCGCCCGGGCCGACGCGCGTCCCGACGCGGACGATGCCGCTCTCGTCGAGGTTGGCCAGCGCCTTCTCGCTGACGTTCGGAATATCGCGGGTGAACTCTTCACGGCCGAGCTTGGTCTCGCGGATTTCGACGTCGTACTCCTCGATGTGAATCGAGGTGAACGTGTCTTCCTTCACGAGGCGCTCGTTGATGACGATGGCGTCCTCGAAGTTGTAGCCGTCGAAGGTCATGAACGCGACGAGCAGGTTGCGGCCCAGCGACAGCTCGCCCTGATAGGTGGCCGCCGAGTCGGCGATGATCTGGCCTTTCTTGACGCGCTGGCCCTTCTTGACGATCGGCTTCTGGTTCAGGCACGTGCGCTCGTTGAGGCCGTGGAACTTGCGGAAGACGTATTCGTCGGCGTTGTCGATCAGGATGCGCTCGGCATCGACGTAGGTGACGACGCCGGCGCGCTCAGCGCGAACGACCATGCCGGAGTTCTGCGCCACGGGCTTTTCCATACCGGTCGAGATGATCGGCGGATCGGTCCGCAGGAGCGGCACGGCCTGACGCTGCATGTTCGAGCCCATCAGGGCGCGGTTGGCGTCGTCGTGCTCGAGGAACGGGATCAGCGCCGCCGACACCGAGACGGTCTGCTTCGGCGAGATGTCGACGTACTCCACTTCCTTATTGGTGACGCTGGCCAGGTCGCCCTGCACGCGAGCGAGGACCGAGCCCTTCTTGATTTCGCCTTCCTTGCCGTTGACGACGTCCGGCGGGGCCAGGATCGCCTTCATTTCTTCATCGGCGCGGAGGTACTTCACCTCGCCGTTCACCTTGCCTTCGCGGGCGACGCGGTACGGGGTGACGAGGAAGCCGTAGTCGTCGATGTCGGAGTAGATCGACAGCGATGCGATCAGACCGATGTTCGTGCCTTCAGGCGTCTCGATCGGGCAGATACGGCCGTAGTGCGAGATGTGCACGTCGCGGACTTCGAAGCCGGCGCGCTTGCGGTTCAGGCCGCCCGGCCCAAGAGCCGACAGGCGGCGTTCGTGCGTGAGCTGCGACAGCGGGTTCGTCTGGTCGACGACCTGCGAAAGCTCGCCGCGGCCGAAGAAGAAATCGATCGCCGACGAGATCGACTTGCTGTTCACCAGTTCGGCGACCTTCGTGATCTCGTTCGGGTCCTTCAGCGACATGCGTTCCTGGACGGTGCGCTTCAGCTTCAGGAAGCCCTTGCGCAGCTCTTCGGCCGCCAGCTCGTCGATCGTGCGGAGACGGCGGTTGCCGAGGTGGTCGATGTCGTCGATGTAGCCCTCGCCGGCTCGCAGCGTGAACATGTACTTCAGCGAGTTGATGAAGTCCTCGATGCGCAGGACCATTTCCGTTTCCGGCACGTTCTGGTCGAACTTGCGGTTGATGCGGAACCGGCCGACGCGACCGAGGCGGTAGCGGTTGCCGTCGAAGAACTTCTCGTTGAACAGCGTCTTGGCCTTGTCCAGTTGCGGCGGGTTGCCCGGACGCAGGCGGGCGTAGATCTTCATCAGCGCCGCTTCGTGCGATTCGGCGCTGTCCTCCGCCAGCGTGTTGAGGATGAGCGGGTCGGAAACCTTCGTCACCACCGCCACCGTCTTGAGGTTGCTGGCCTGGATCTTGTTCAGGGCCTCGCCGATCTGGGCGCCGACCTTGACCAGTTCCTCACCCGAATCCGTGTCGATGATGGTGGCGGCGGCGTAATAGCTGGGCTGAAGCTGGGCGACCTTGACGTTCTCGACCGAGTAGAACTCCTTGATGATCGCCTCGGCGGTCGAGTACTTGGCATCGAGGGCGCGGATGAACGTGGTGGCGGGGATTTTGGACGACTGGTCGATGCGGACCGCCAGCGCGTCCTTCTTGGTGACCGAACACTCGATCCACGAGCCGCGTTCCGGGATGACGCGGAAGCCGTGCAGCGGACGATCGCCCTCCTGCACTTCGATCAGGAAGTCCACCCCCGGCGAACGGTGCAACTGGTTGACGATGACGCGTTCAGCACCGTTAATAACGAACTCGCCGCCGCCGATCATGATCGGGATTTCGCCGACGTAGATCGAATCTTCGAGAATTTCGTCCTTGTCCTTGCGCGACAGCTTGACCGAGATGCGGAACGGCATGCCGTAGGTCAGGCGGAGGGCGCGGCACTCGTCGGTCGTGTAACGGGCCTCGGCCAGCGAGTAACTGACGTAGTCCAAACGGAGGTTTTCGTCGTAGCTGACGATGGGGAAAACCTCGCGAAGCAGGGCTTCAAGGCCTTCAGGTTTGCGCTTGGCAGGATCAACATCTTTCTGGAGGAAGCGGGTGTACGCCTCCTGCTGCACCTTAATCAGGTTCGGGACGGCAATCGCATCGCCACGCTTGCTGAAATCGCGAATTTCAGAGACCTTCATCGCAAGTCCTCTTTCGTCTTGGCTCTCGCTCGTTCGGGCATTCCGTCGCGATTAGAAAAAACGACTTCAGCCCGATCCATTCACTCGCCGAATCAATCGAATAAGCGACCGCAGCCGACGTCTGTCTTTCTTTGACGTAGCCCGGTCGTGTTCTGGGTAGCGAGGCTGTCTGCCATCACGGCCGAGCCCTACCACCACTCTTCAAGTTGTTCAGAAAACGTAAGTCGTTTTCACAGCGCAAATAACGACAGACCCGATATCGCATCGCAAGCAAAGCTTGCGACCCATTACCGAGCCCGTCGTGAAGTTATTGTTCAGTTATCGCAATCAATCCGGCAAGACCGAGTTTATGCGCCACCGTACTACTGTCAAGTTCGATGGTTATGGATTTATGGACGTATAGATTCCCCAGACGTCCCATAGAACCAATCCTCGCAATTTTATCTTATGCCTCAACCTCACTAAACCAACTTTATCTTGCCTGCCTGCCATCCAAACAAATTTCGTACGCCTAGTAGAATTAAGAATAGAACCTTTCTTCGCTGCTGAAATCCGCGTCGTCCTGCCAAGCATCAAGAACCTCGTCGTCCGTCCGCCAACTCGACCATGAACGTCAAATTAACAGCTCTGCCGCTCAGTGGTTTTCCCGTCTGGACTGAGCCAACGCCGCAACATCGGCGCCAGCTGGGAATCGAAGTTGCCCGGATGCGTCGTTCACGGCACGCCACACCGCCTCGGCCACATCGTGCTCGGTCGTCACCGAGGCCGGCTTCGCAAACCGGGCGAAGACGGATTGCGCATAAGCTGCGTACGTCTCCGGAATCAGTCCTTCCATGGGCGGGCCGCCGTTCTGGGTGAACCGCGTTGTCGGCCCGTAACCCGGCTCAACCAGTTTGACGCGAACATTGAAGGTCTCCACTTCATGCGCGAGCGATCCGGCAAAGCCTTCAAATAGCCGTCTTGCTCGCGGTGTAGACTGCAACCAATGACATCGGCGCCAGCGTTGCGCTGGAGGTCACATTGACGATCGCGCCCGACCGGCGATCGCGAAACTGGGGCAATACCGCCTGCGACGTCGCCATTACGCCAAAGGTGTTGGTTTCGAAAACCTCGCGCACCGTCGCCATCGGCGTGGCCTCAAACGCGCCGGGAAGCCCGATGCCCGCGTTGTTGAGCCGCTCGCTCGCGCCCGGACGGCAGAATGTTTTGCATTCCAATTCGCCAGCCCGTCCCCGCAAGGTCACCAAAGGCCGCTCATTACTTCAACACTGCGGTCGACTGTCGGACCACCAGTTCGACCGGCAACACGCGGTGCGACGCCTGTTCCGCGACGCCCGCGGGCCGGTCCATCCGTTCCGACAGCAGTTCCAACGCCGCGTGGCCCATCTGTTCGAACGGCTGGCGTACCGTC
>JBBCIV010000084.1:0-62757 GCA_037189665.1 Phycisphaerae bacterium
GTCGACCTGACCTACGTCGGCACGCCCGGCGACGCCGGCGACCAGTACGCCGGCCTGGATCGGTTCGGCCGGGTGATCGACCAGAACTGGACGGACGGCTCGTCCAGTGTCGATCGGTACACCTACACGTACGACCGCAACTCGAACCGCACGAGCAAGGACAACGCGCTGCACAGCGCATTCGACGAGGATTACACCTACGACAACCTGAACCGCCTGACCGCCACCAATCGTGACAGCAGTGCTTACCAGAACTGGAGCCTCGACGCGCTGGGCAACTCCAATTCGGTGACGACCAACAGCGTGACGGAGACCCGCACCCACAACAGCCAGAACCAGCTGACCGGCATGGGTGAGAACGAACTGACCTTTGACGCCAACGGCAACACGACGACGGATCAGCAGGGGCGAACACTCATCTATGATGCGTGGAACAGGATGGTCGAAGCGGAGGAGGACGAATCCAGCCTGATCCGCTACGAATACGACGGCCTTGCCCGGCGGATCGAGGAAGGCTCAACGGATCAGTACTTCAGCGCCGCCTGGCAGGTGCTGGAAGAACGCGTCTCCGGCGACACGACGGCGAGCTACGCCTGGAGTCCGGTCTACGTCGACGCGATGATCGCCCGCGATCGGGACACAGACGCCAACGGCTCACTGGACGAGCGTCTGTACGTCTTGCAGGACGCCAACTTCAACGTCACCGCCATCGCCGACACGAGCGGCGACGTCGTCGAACGTTACCTGTTTGACCCGTATGGGAAGCGGACCATCCTCGACCCGAACTTCTCCGCCGACGGCGACAACGCCAGCGACTTCACGTTCATGCACGGCCATCAGGGCGGGAAGTACGACGGCGTGCTGACCAATCATCTCTTGTTCCGGAACCGGATACGCGACGTTATCTCATTTTTTTGGTTGCAAGCAGATCCGGCTGGATATGTCGATGGCTTGAATCGCTATGCAGTTATGCAGAACCAGCCGGTTCTTCTCAGTGATCCTTTGGGGTTGTGGAGTGAGAAAGGGCTTCTAGATGCATATCAAGTTCGGTATGGCGACCAACAATTCGCGCGATTGCTGACGACGTTGGGGAAAGATGGAATCAAGGTAAAAGCAGGATGCTTCACTTTCGATGATTGGAAGGTTTACGGCAAAACCATTTATATCAACACAGAAATATGGTTTGGCTCATCCCGATCAAACGACAATGCGGCACAGCAATTGAACGAGGCCATGGCGATTCATTTTGGAATGGGATCAACTGACTGGGCCTACCGAATTGGGCGAATTACAAAGGGCGCGATAAAAACGGCAGGCGGAGTTGTGGCAATCATTGGTGGAGGAAAGGCCAGTGCAACAATAGTTGGCGCACCGAACGGACTGCCAATCATAATATTTGGCATGTCGACCGTTGGTGAAGGAGTTTCTCAAATGGCTGGAGCGGGAGAAGGTGAAGCTGGAATCAATGTCGGGCGAGAAATATCTCGCTACTTTGGTGGTGAAAGCGGTGCGGTGCTCTATAATTTGATAGACGTGTCTGTGTCAGTTGTTGGTGCTTTCAAGGCGGCGGGCAATATCCAACAGGTCACAACCACGGGTCGCTTCAAGACATCATACAGATACGCCAAGGACGGCACGAAATCCTATACTTACATAAAAGGTGCGCCACTTGAAAACGCATTGCAGCGAGATGTAATTATTGAATCACAGCCTTGGAAACTGATAACGACAGGTCATGTTATTTCAGTTATAAGTGCCGGAAATGCATACTTCGAGGCGTACGATGGGAGCAATGACTGAGATGCGGGGGATTCAGAATTATTTTTTACCGATAGATGTCACAGAGAAGCAGCGACGCGCGAAATTTATACTTGCATTCAACTTTGGATTGGTTGTGCTTCTTGGAGTACTTCTCTGGGTTCTCTATTCCGTAGTCGAATACGAGCACTTAAAAGGAGGCGTTCTTGTATTGCTTTCGTCGGTTTTTTTACTATGTATTGCCTTGGTATATGCAGTACAAATTCGTGATCTGGGTAAGACGCGAATTACAGTTTATCCTGATGGCTTGGCCGTGCGATCGCGTGGTGTGGTGCGAGGGCTAAGGTGCAATTTAGGAAGCAGAATAATTGTGTTGCCAGTACCTAAAGGAACTGAGGTTAAAATATGGGCGGAGTCAGACGGAGGCTATATCATTAGTTTATCATTGAAAGAGTTTCCGCAAGCTATTTCGTTTCTCGAACAGCATTACATGCTTGATATTAATAAAGGGGCTTAGGAAGCAAAAAACGGCGGGTAGTGTCCGTCAAGTTTGAGCACATTCGTTCAGCGGTTCTTCGCCGGAAGATCTTTGCTGCTACGCTGCGGTTCGAGACGGCGCCGGGCCTGCAGGCGCAGTGCGACTGGGCGTACTGCGGCCGGCATGCCGATCGTGCTGGCCGGTTGATCAACGTCTACGCCTTCGTGATGGTGCTGGGCTTCAGCCGGGCGCTGTTCGTGAAGTTCACGACGTCGATGCGGCTGGCGACGCTGGTCGAGTGCCACCGGGAGGCCTTCGTGTTCTTCGGCGGCGTGCCGCAGCAGGTCCTCTACGACAACATGAAGCAGGTGAAGCTCGACGACGGCGAGTTGAACCCCGCCTTCGTGGACTTCGCCGCTCATCAGGGCTTCGCAATCAAGACCTGCCGCCCGCGCCGCGCCCGCACCAAGGGCAAGGTCGAGCGGATGGTCGACTACGTGAAGGACAACTTCCTGCTGGCGCGTCAGTTCGCCGACCTGGACGACCTGAATGCGCAGGCGACCGCATGGCTCGACAACACCGCCAATGCACGTCTGCACGCAACAACGGGGCACCGGCCGGTCGATCTGCTGAAGTCGGAGATCGAGCACCTGACGCCGATCGCTTCCATCCGGCCGTATACATTCATCGAGCGTCATCCGCGGAAGGTGGCCAAGGAGTCGAGGGTGTCGTTCAACGCCTGCCGCTACAGCGTGCCGCCGGCGTACGTCGGGCGCGACGTGACGGTGGAACTGGCATCCGACGCGGGCACGGTCGTCATCCGCAGCGGCGATGTGATCGTGGCCGAGCACCCGGTCGCGGCCCGACGCGGCGAATCGGTTACGCAGAAGCAGCACATCGACGAACTGTGGAAGCTGGCGTTGCAGCGCACGCCATCGCCGTTGCCGAACTGGCGACTGACGTTCGACCACGCCGTCGCCGCCACGCCGCTGGACCGATACGAGCGGATCATCGATCGACCTCTGCGGACGACGACGGAGGTGGCGTGATGAGCATCCCCTACGAAGCCAAGGCCGCCACCGGCCTCGAATACCTGGGTCTGAAGACCGCGGCCCAGCACCTCACCAGGCCGCCCAGCAGGCTGCCGCCAACCAGTGGAGCTACACCCACTTCCTCGGCTACCTGCTCGATGGCGAACTGGACGAACGGCGTCGTCGCTCGATCGCCTCCTGCACCGTGCGACAGTCCTGAACATCCGCGGCGACAGCTACCGCATGAAAGATCGCCACCGCGCCGGCGAGCGCGTCAAGATCGCCCGCGCCAAACCCGAGCGCGCCGGCCAAACCCAGGGTCAACCGAAACGCTCGAAGCCTATGCCCGCCACCAATCGGAAGGAGGCGAGCGCATGACCTGACCCACTCGGACCTAACCCAACGTGCCCGTTGGGTGGGTCAACTCTCGGCGCTCGCAGGTGGGTCAGTTCTCCGGTTCTTCCGCACATTCGGTGAAACGGCGCGCTTCACTTTTGCGCCAGATCGATTCGATCGCTATGCTCCGCGCGTGTTCAGTCGAACGGAGTCGGCGTGTTTCGGATCGAGTCGCTGTTGCCCGCGGCGGGTCACGTGGAAGTGGAGTCCATGCGGATCGAACCGACGCGGATTGAAGTGCGTCTGCGTGGATCGCAGTTGGCCGCGCCGTGTCCCGCGTGCGGGACCGCTTCGCGGCGTGTCCACAGCCGGTATGTTCGCTCCGTTCGTGATCTGCCGTGGCGCGGCACACCGATGCGGATCCGCTTCAGGACGCGCAAGCTCTTCTGCGACAACGCCGACTGCACCCGCTGTGTGTTTGCGGAGCGACTGCCCGATCTCGTGCCGCCGAAGCGGCGTTCGACGCCGCGGTTGGATCGGACACTGGTGCGGATCGGCCTGGAGTGCGGCGGCGAACCCGGATCGCGGCTGGCGACCCATCTCGGCATCCCTGCAAGCGGCGACACGATCCTGCGGCGGCTGCGCGCGTCGGAAGTACAGCCTACCGATCACTCGGGTCGGATCGGCATTGATGACTTTGCGTTCCGCAGGGGCGTGCGGTACGGCACGATCATCGTCGACCACACGACCGGCCGTCCGATCGACCTGCTGCCGGACCGCCAAGGAGCAAGCGTGACAAAATGGCTGGCGGACCGACCCACGCCGGCGATCGTGACGCGCGATCGCTCGGCCAGCTATGCCGCGGCCATCAGGGCGGGCGCGCCCGATGCCGTCCAGGTCGCCGACCGCTGGCACCTGCTCGCCAACGCCCGCGAAGCGCAGGTGCGCGTGCTCGATCGGCACCATCGCACCGTGACCCAACTCGCCCAGCGTGTGCATGCCGAATCCATCGCCGCGACTGCCTCTGCGTCGACAACGGTCACGGCGCAGCCGGACGGGGCGCGATCGCCGACGCGCCGTCGCCGTGACGACGCACTCTCGACGGCCCATCGTCAGCGACGACTGGCGTTGTTCGAGCAGGTCCGTACGCTTCGACACCAGGGCAAGAGCCTGCGTTGCATCGCCCGCGAGCTGACACTGAGCAAGAACACGGTGGCCCGATTCCTGCGGTCGGAGTCGTTTCCCGAACGGGCACGCCCGCGCCGCCGGCGCTCGGTCGATCCGTTCGCCGATCGGCTCAAACAGTTGTGGAACGCGGGCGAACGCAATGCCCGCCGACTGTGGCGGTCGATTCAGTCCGAAGGCTTCGCCGGACCCGCGTACGCCGTGCGTCGGTACGTCTCCGCGTGGCGGACCGAGCAGGAACGGACGCACGCGACCGGCCCTCGACCCGCCGTGGCTGCCGCGCGTCCCGTGCGGCCGGGTTCCAACCGACTGGCATGGCTGCTGATCCGCGACGAGATTGTCCGGCAACCGGAGGAACAGAAACTGGCCACGCTGATCGCGACCGAATGCAAACCCGTTGCCGCGGCCGCATCGCTGGTCCGTGACTTCGGCGACGCCATCAAGGAGCATGACCTCGCGAAACTGACCGGCTGGATGAAGGCGGCCGCCGAGCCGAGCGTCGAGCAGGACATCCGCAACTTCGCCGCCGGCATCCAACGCGACTGGCCGGAGATCGAAGCCGCCGTCATGCATCACTACAACAATGGGCGTGCCGAAGGACACGTCAACCGTCTGAAACTGATCAAGCGGAAGATGTACGGCCGCGCCAAGTTCGACCTGCTGCGAATTCGGGTGCTGGCCAGTGGGCCATGAAATGGACGTATTCATTGCTGGCCGGCGTAGCGTCGGAACGTTTCACCGAATGGGCGGAAGAGCCAGTTCTCCGCGCTCGTTGACACGGGCAAAGGCCTTGTTTCTGGTCAGCACGATTGCCTGCTGCTTCTCGTACCACACAGCCATTATCGAGAGTATCAGGCTCATCTGAGGCATCCAATCACTTCCGAAAAGGACAACTTGTCCTTTCTGGGGAAGTTTCTTAAGTGTTTATTTTAAAGGTGTTTAAGAACAATATTCGTAGTGTTCGGCTTGATTGTGTGGGTTTTGTTTGGTGAAATCATGACCTTGCCCAACACGGGAGGTCAGAATGGGTTCGCCAGAGTTGATGCGGGTTTTCATCGAAGCGACTGCCATCGGGGATGCGTTGGGGGCCACGACGGAGTTCCTGAGTTTCGCCGACGCGGCGGAGGGGGTTGTACGGGGCCGCGAGCAGGGTTATCCGTGGCGGCCGATCGGGGGTGGGTGGCTGAACCTGAAGGCGGGCGAATGCACGGATGACACGGCGATGTCCGTCCTGCTCGCCGACGCTTTGGACGACATGGTGACGTTGGACGTGCGGCGGCTTGCGAGTCTATTCGCGCAATGGGTGAAGACCGGGCCGCCGGACGTGGGAGGCACGATCCGCGCCGTGGTCGCCGCGCAGGGGTTTACCACCGATCCGCTGGCCGTGAGTGCGGCGTATTTCCGTCGGTATCCCGATCGCTGCGGCAACGGGGCACTGATGCGGAACGCTGTTTGTGCCGCCGCTGCGCCGGACCTGGCGCATGCATTCCGCTGGAGCCTGCTTCAGGGGGCGGTCACGCACTACCATCCGCTGTGGGTGTTGTGCTGCGCGATGCAGATCTGGTTGATGTGGGAAACCTTCGAGGAGCGCTGGCCGTTCGGCTGGCACGACGATTGGGTCGAAGCCTGGCACGCCGCGTGGACAAGTTGGGTATCGAACGAGGCCGATGAGGATGTGAAGGCGTGGTTGGCGGAAGTGCAGAAAGACGACTCGCTGAACAACGCCATGCGGGCCGTTTGTGATGCGGAGTTCGGCGCGGACGAGTTCGACCCGTTCTCGATCGATCTGGGGCCGATTCAGGGGTGGGCGCTGGTCGGCCTGCAGATCGCCGTCTGGGCGATGCAGTGGTGCCAGCGGTCTGCGAGCCAATACCCCTTTGCCGTTCCGGCCGGCCTGACTGTCTGTGCCGACGTGTTCGCCCAGCGACGCCACCGGGTGGTCGGCTGGCTGCCTCTGCTCGGCCACGACGCCGATACGTATGGCGCGATCGCCGGGCCGATGATTGCCTGCGGCATGGGGAAACCGTTTGGGAAGCAGTTCCTGAACCACGTGCAGGTTCCGTCGTTGGGAACACTGGTGGGGGCGGATGAGGCGTTCAGAGACTGACGCGGCGCTTTATCGCCTTGGTATCAGATGGCCACCGGAGCCATCACTGTGTTGTCGGGGAAGACGTAGGGCCCATTCGGCGATTGCTTTGTGCTGTTGAGCGCCAGGATTGCTCAACATTTTTCAGTATCACGCCACATGTTTTACCGAGCCGTTCTGCCAGACGAAAACTGCTCGGCGCGTTCAAGCATTTTACCCGGATCGATTCCTATTGCGCGACAAAGGGCAATGAACTCCAGTGGATCAAGACGACGCTCGCCCGTCTCGCATTTGTAAACAAAGGAATGTGGCTTGCCGATCCGCTGGCCTAACTCTCGCTGCGTTAAGCCCGCATCAAGGCGAGCCTGCTTCATTAATTCGCAGAATCGCTTATACGCAGGTCGATGTAATGCTCTTGCACCCAAGTTGGGCACAGGCTAGATTGTCCGTTCGGTGGCCCCATCACGGGGCCAAAACGTATCTTATCACGTCGAACGATCGGCAGAAGTAGGGTGGCCCATGAGTAAGGTACCTGTAATCAGTTGCATCGAGGGCAAGCAACTGCAGTTAAGCGTGCTGCTTGTCGTATTGTTGTTCAACACTGCAATTATAGCTGAGCAGAGGCCCGTCCCAAGCGAGGCGGAGTTAGCGGATCAGCGTCAAATCCTGAAGGACATCTTGGGTCGCGAACCCACTTCCTCTTCGGTCACGGGCGACCGCGAGATGCTGGTCAAGATTGACCAGATCCTTCCCAAGGTTGCCGACGACGCGGCCGCGGAGTACGTCCTGCTCGACCTGAAACGCGCGCTGGCCGCGTCTACGAAGGATGTCGACGCCCTGACGGCTGCGACGTCGGCGCTGGGTCAAAAATACCAGGTCGCGGCGTTTTCGCTGTATCGATCCGACCTGTCGATGATCTGCGAGTTTGCCCGCAGTGAAAACGATCTGCTGGCGGGCGTTCGTCACATCCGCAAAGGGTTGGAGTCCGGCCATCTGACCACGGCAGAGGCGATGACGCTGGTCAACATGGTCACGACGCGACGCATCGGCCTGGCGATGTCCTTCCCCAGCCGGAGCCTGACGGACGAAATCACGTCGATCAGCGAACGGCTGAAGTCGGCGGGCGAGATCGAGCAATTGGTCGCGGCGCTGAAGGGCAGGCCGGACGATCCGTCGACCAATCGAACGGCGGGACTGTTTGTCTTCGCGCACGGCCAGCGGCTGGACGCGGCCTTGCCGATGTTCGCGCGTTCGGGGGACCGATTGCTCGTCGCCATCGCCCAAGGGGAGTCGGCCGCCGATGGAGGCGTAGACGTCTCCGTTTCGCTCGGCGACCAATGGTGGACCTTGGCGGAATCGAAGGGACTGGACGATCGAACGATCTCTGCCGCCAAAAGGCGCGCGGCCCACTGGTATTCCGGCGTGCTGGCAGACGTCGCCGGGCTGAGGAAGGTGCAATTGCAGCAGCGCGTCGGCGAGGCCGATCGGCTACCGCCACCTCCTGCGCCGGTGGATGTCGCGTTGCTCGGCCTCAATATCGCGCCGCGCGCGCCGGAAGACGCGGTGATCTTCATCCTCGATCGGACCGGCAGCATGATTGGCATCAAGACGAAGAGGTCGGAAGAATTGCTCTGGGAGCACGTGGATCAACTGAAGGACGGCACCCCGTTCAACGTGTTTATTCTGTCGAATAAAAGGACCTACGAGGTGTTCGTCGATGGGGCGCGGCCGGCGACCGTGGAATCCAAGTCGTACTTGAGGCAAGTGCTGTCGAGAACGCCGGTCGCCGGAACTGGCGCGCCATGGGAGGCGATGAAGAAGGCGGCGGGCCACGGGCCCCATCGCATTGTGATTTTCACCGATGGCTCCTGGTCGGAGCCGGCGCCGCCTGACGCTACAATGCTGGTGCGCAGCGCCCGTTTCGAACTGGTGGGCGTGGGCCTGGCCGAGGGGGGCGAGGGCCGCGAGTTGGCGGCGTTCCGGAAGATCTTGAGGAGTGGTGAAGACCCGCGATCTGAAGCGCCTGTGCAAAAGGAGCCGGCGACGTCAGAAAACGAAGGCGGCAAACTGCCGCCCGGCCTCGACGTCAGGGCTCTTCAAGATGCACTGCGGGCGAACCAGGTAGCGGCCGCCTGGAGGTCGTTCGTCTCGCTTCAGAACGAGGGGCATACCGTCGAGTCGATCGCCCGCGAAGGGGTGAACGTGGCGTCGCTGGCCGACCGGTATGCGACACAGTTGATGGAGCGGGGGTGGCATCAGCAGGCGGCGGTGCACCTTTCGAGTGTCATTCGCGGGCTCGGTTCAGCGGACTCGAATCGGCCGGCGTTGCAGCGCCAGTTGGAGCGGTGCCTCGCGGCGGCGGTGGCCAACGCGATCCGATTCGGCAACGTGGAGATGATCGGCGATGCGGTCGCCGCCTATTCTCAAAACGATGTTCTGCCGAAGGACGAGTTGAAGGCGCGCCGCTACGCTGCTGACCTGGACCGGATTCGCGCCGGCCGGACGCCGCCGGAGATTCCCGCGGCCGCGCCCTTTCTGGAGGGCGAATCGACCTGGGCCGCGCATCCGTTCACGTATAAGCTTCCGGGCACCGTGCAAATCGGGAACTGCAAGAACAACCGAGGCGGCGATTGGAAGAAGGGAACGCTGACCATTGCCGGCGGGGCGGTGGTCGAAGGCGGAACGCTCCGGGCGTCACACGGCTCGCTGGTATTCCGTGGGACGCCCGACGTGCCCGTGGTCGTGAAAAACGTGGCGATCGAGTGCGATTACACCGCCAATGTGGTGGCGGTGAACACGATCTTCCTGGGATGCTCATTCCGAAAGACGGGGAACTGGTTCTGGAACGGCGGCTTCAGCAGCAAATGGGAGTTTACGGAGTGCATGGTGGCCGATTCCCGGTTCGTGGACTTAAGTCGCGGAAACTTCGGCTTGAAAATGAAGAAGGTGACGTTCGTGAACTGCGCCTTCCCGGATCGGTTATTGAACAAGGATGAAAAGAAAGACGCGACGCTCGGATATCGTCACGCGTGGAACACGTTCGTCGAGTGCGACCTCTTCGGCTGCCAGTTCAATCCATCCCTGGCGTGGGGGCTGCAGTCCTCCTCTTTGTATGACTGTACGGTTAAGGGCGAGGCGCTGTTCTCCAGCAGCAAAGACCTGCAGGTGCAACTGCTGATAACGGATGGCGATCCGTCGGTTCTCGAATCGCTGGCGAAGGCGACCAAGGCGAACGGGGCGGGGAAGGTTCACTACACGCCGGCGCGAGGCCTGCCGCCGAAGGCGTCCGTTCACTGGCGTCTCCTGCCGGCGCTCACCCTCAATTGAGTGGGGCAATTTGCTAGATATGACGACATGTTGGGGGGCACCTGTGTTTTGAGGCTTCCGGACGGCGAATTCACCCTTAATCCGCCCTCTATCGCGGCAGAATCCCCTGGTTTCTCCGGTGAAATGTCATTTTCTCCACTCGTACCGCACATGGGAACGGTTCCCTCATACGGGGGAGGGAAAAACGACCGGGAATAGACTTGGCGTTAAGATTTTGGCGCCATTGGCGGGATGGAAAGATCGCAGGTCCATGCCTTGGTCGAAGTTGGGTTCAGGCACCTCATCGCGAAACTGCTTGAGTGTAGAGGTGGAACTGGCCAAGGGGGCACCGGTGGCGGCGGCTATCGCGGCCAATCAGCAATATCGAGCCCGAACAGAGCATCTGAAGTTATCAGTGTCCGGACGGTAACCCAAAAAGGACAAGTTGTCCTTTTTGGGTTACCGAAGCCAGCATGCGCCTCGATTTTCCTGCAAAGCTATGGCTATGCGTTTTTTCCGAAAAAACGGGAGGGTCTCCGGTGTGTCCAAAACGCCCGCATTGTCGTTCTGAGAGCCCGCAAACGGCCTTCGATTCTCCCCGATACGTGTCCTCGCTCCTGTGCATAACGCCCGTGAGGCAGGCACTACAAACCCATGGCCGATTCTTGTCGAAGGCATCATCACCCGCCTTCGACGGTCCGATCGGGACAACATTGTGGGCTCCGGAAAGCGATGGAGGCGTTCCGCCGTCGAATGGAGATTTACCCCGGCCGGGCCGAGGAACACATGCAATGAAAGGACAAGTTGTCCCGCGTCGAATGGATCGTGGGCATCACGTGCAACCTTTGATATTTTCCCGTGTTTCACCTTGTCGTGGCCGGTGTGAGAATCGTTCGTTGGATGTGGCCTCTGCAGCGTGGGGCTGCCGATAGCGGGACGGCTAGGGATGGGGCATCTGCTCCCCATGCCATGTGAAGCAAGTTCATTTCGGTTGTGCATGCCTGCTTCAAACGGCTGAGGTCGCGATGTGATTCTAAGCGGATTGTATCTCTGTATCTCGTCGAGAAGCTACGAGAGGTCATTCGCCTGTAATTAATCGCCTGACAGCTACACACTATCTTCTGGATCTTCTATTTCTTCGAAACATACTTTCCCACCGTTCGTTGCGTATGCCCGGTTTTCGCGGCGATCTTGCGAATGCTAAGTTTCTTATTTCGAAGTACGCGGATTCGCCGTATTTCCCCGAGAGAAAGTGAGTTTTTCTTGGATCGGTCGTTGTTCAGCAGAGGCGGAAGCGGATTTGAGAATGTATGCGAGCAGGCTCGGCAGCGATAGCGGTGCTGAACACCGTTTCTGCGGGCATGGCCGGGGAAACGAAGGTCCATAATTCCACAGCTTGGGCAGCACAGTATGGGTTTCACATTCAGGGCTGCAGGGATGGGCATAGGCACTTGCGCCAATTGCTTTTTCTCCGTGAACGAGAGGCGTTCATACGCGAGTCGCTGCTGAAAAATTCGAGCACCTTGACCGCTGAGCGCGCCAAAGCGGTTGATGAGCAGTGCCATTTTTCCCAAAGTTTGCTGTGCGTGATTGAAGACAGTGGTGTGCCATTTTCGGGGAGACAAGTCGTCCCTGCGCGTCGGAATATCACCAATGCCATCGAGGCGATCGTTCTCCGTTCCGATTTGCAGGGCTCCCTTTTTCTCAAAGTAGCGAAGTGTCCAGATCATGTTCGAAGCACGGCCAACTGGAGGTGGCGACTCCAGTTTCAGCCCTGCACGTCGTGCGAGGTTACGTGCGATTTGCAGCGTTCTTCTCTGCTGGGAGGAATCGATGAGCAGGTAAACGTGGATATGCGGTTGGAGAAGGATCTCATTTTCGGGCTTGATGCGGTTGTACTGCGTGAATAGCACGCCGCCATAGATGAAATTGCGTGTCTTTGGCAGCTTTTGTAACCGGTCGTGTACTTTTTTCGCGGATCGAAAGAACAGTACGATTTTCTTGGCTTCTTTCGAATGTCGTTTCAGTAATGGCGCAGTGAACAACAGCTTCTGGACGGTGCCGCCGGTGGCCTTGAGAATCGCCATGCCCTTCTTTCTAAACTTTTGCGCCACTCCGAATGTCACGCATGCTTCACAACAGGCGGAATTGCAGGCTCCGCCAGTAGCCCGCGACCGCACTGAAGATGGCACGCCTCGAAGCCGTGCCATCCAGTTCTCGCCTTTTGCCCTCTGAAACTCCCGCATGGAACAGGTAGCGTACGGCTTGAGCCTACTTCGCATCGGTATTCCCCCGGCGTTTGTCGTGGGAAGTCATGTGGCGAACGCAGAGGGGTTGGATATCGGGTGACGGAAAGTCTGGGTCTCCAATGCCGTCTGCCGCCAATTCTCGTAAGGCGCGAGCAGTTTCGCCGTCGCGATTCATGATCTGCGCGACCGATGTCGTGTCATTCAGCGCGAAGATGAATCGCGCGATCGCCTCTTGGCTGGTGACACGTCCTCCGGGTGTCTTGAGCGATTCGAGCCGTACGCGCTGGCCGGAGAGATTTCTCGCTCCGCGCGACATCCATCGGTAGATGGTGGACAAGTGGGGACGTCTTCCGAAGCGTCGAAAGACCTCCTGTGCTGCCGCCTCGGCCGGCGTTAACAGTTTTTCTGCGTGAGCATTGATCATCAAAACCTCGTGTTTGCGACGAGGTGGGATGATTGCAAAATCGCTTCACGCCCGAAACGAAACCCGCTAGCGCTTTTCGAGACTAGAGTTCAGCAGCCCAATTGCCGTTGCGGCGACTACGCCAGTTCACGACTGTGCGCGCCGCGCTGTCCTCGTCGCCTATGTCTGCTTTCAGATGACGTCGAGCGATTGCCCGGTCTGCCTCGCCGCGCGTCATGCCCTCATCTCTCACCATGCGCAACCAGGCGGCTTTCGCTGCGGCCTGCTTGGGTTTTCTCAAATCGCTCGCTTTTTCGTTTGTCGCCTTCGCGGCTCTCGACCGTAGGAAGCGGGTTGCTCGGTCACGTACTCGCTGCTCCCGATGTTCCGTCCGTTCGAGTTGCTTGCCGCAGAAGATGCCGATGCGCATGATGGCGACCAACACCGCATACAGATCCTTTTGCTTGGCTGCCTTCCCATATGCACGCAAGTATGCGTTGGCCCTCTTTTTCATCTCGTGAGGATTCCAAAACGCACGGTCGCACAGGAGGTGAATGACCATGTGAAACTGACGTTTGCCTCGCTTCACCACGAGATTACCGAAGGATTCCATCAGTATTTCTTCAAGCTCGGCCGCTTCTTCTGCGGGAGATTCTCCGAAATCGGAGGACGGTAGCGGCTTCATCCAATGGAGGGACCGCTCTGCCACTTTCGGATCAAGCCCGCGCTGCTTTTTCAATCTGTCCAACATACGCTTGAGGGCGTCCTTGTTTCGGGGCGCTTCGATAGCTAGTTTTGCGCCTACAAGATGGCCCATGTCGAGATAACGCTCCCTATCCCTGTCGGCTCTCATCAAAACTCCCTGATGTATTACAGGGATCGTGTTCGGCGAGGGCCCTCAATGCAAGGAAATGCGAACCAGGAATTGCACTTGGCAACCAACGTAAAGACAACTTGTCCTGGCGAGTAAGCCGGCGTGCAGCGGTGTGACGGCGCCTCTACCCGATTGCCCTGGCCACTTCCATCGCCTTCTCTAGCGCCACCGCTGCGTAGACCTGGGTGACGTTCGCGTTGCTGTGGCCAAGCGCCCGTTGGGCGTGCTCAAGCCCGAATTGCCGTCGGGCGGCGGTGGCAAACGTGTGGCGAAGCTGGTGAGGATGCCAGCGGTACTTCTCCCGCCACGCGACGAGTTCGCCCCATCGCTCCCCAAGCCGTTTTTTCCAACTGCCTTCGTTCTCGCCTCTGACCCGCGCCAGGGCGGCGGGCGGGGGGAATGCTGCGTCACAGGCGCGCGTGATGGCGCGACGGTAGGCGGGGACGTCGTAACGGTTTCCCGGCGCGCGTGATCGTCGAGTTTTCACATTCGAGCCGGGAACGTTGCCGATGTTGAGCGGCGTCTTGCGGCGGGCGTGCGCCTCGGCGCGACGATCGGCCTCGGACGTGGCCGGGGAGAAGATGAACGCTTGCAAGTCGACCGTGAGGAGCGGGGCGAGGATCTGTTTTGCACGCGGGCCGATGGGAACCTCACGCACCTTGCCGATGTGCTTGGTTTTGTGAGTGCTGGGACGATAAACCCAATCGGTGCCGGTGGTGTCGATGTCGGCAGCCCTCAAGATGACAAGCTCCCCCGGCCGCATCCCGGTCAGAAGCTGCAGCTTCACCATCTTCTGGACCATCGCCGGCATGAATGGGATGGTCGCCTCGACGTGCTCGACGGCAACGGGTGGGACTTCGCCTGGTTCGGGTGCCTCACTCTTGCCGGCCTTCAGTGCCTCGACGGCTTCCAGCGCCTGAATGACGGCGGGCGGGATCAACTCGTGCTCTACGCCCCATCGGAAAATCCGCCGTGCCATGTGGATTCGGCTATTGATGGTCTTTCGATTCCACCCTTCGCCGATCATCTTCTCGCGGATCGCTTTCAGGGCGATCGGTCCGAAGGCCCGCACCTCCGTCCGTCCGTACAAACGCACGAGCAAGGTCATGATGGCCCGATAGTCGTACTGGTGGCTGCTGGTGGTGAACTCCGGCGACTTCCGGAAGCCGTTCGCCAGTTCGGCGACCGTGATGGCGGCGGCATCGCCCGTCGGACTGGGCACACATCGGCCGGCGGCGAGCCATTCGGCGACAACGCGATCGTAATTGTCCCTGCTGAGTTTGGTCCCGTGCAGGCCGAGATAGACGTCATGGCCGTTGAGCGTGACGACGGCTTGCCTGCTGGCTTTGTGACGGCAGTAGGACGGAAGGGCGTTCTTTCCTCGGAACATCGTGCGACTCCTGAAGCCCGAGTTACCGTATGGTACGGTAACCCGGTTCCCTATCAGGGCCGCACGCCTGACCATCAGGCGGTATGCAAGTTCTGCATTCGGCGTGACTTATGAAAATCGGGGCGACAGGATTCGAACCTGCGACCTCAACACCCCCAGCGTTGCGCTCTAACCAAGCTGAGCTACGCCCCGGATTTCGAACGGTACACGATAGCACGGCGTCCGGCGTTGTCAAAACTGGGGGGGAACGCCGGGGGGCATATGCCTATTGTTTGTGTTTGGCGAAGTGGAAGTGGCCCTGTTCGCAGAGGATGACGAATCGCTCGACGTTGGCCTTCAGGTCTTCCCATTTCTGGCGGATTTCGTCGGCCTCCTCGGGATCGACGCTGTGGTCGTCTTCGACGCTTTCGGTCACGCTGTCGAGCAACGCGGAGAAATCGCGGACGAGGCTGCGGGATTGCTTGTAGAGCACCTGATCGGGATTTTTATCCTCAGAGGGGGTAGGGTTGGAGACATAAAAGCCGCCGGCCTCGTTGCACAGCCAGCGGACAAGGCGGATGTCCTTGGTGATCTGGTACATCTCTTTTACCCGGTCCAATGGGTTTTTGGCCCCGGACTGATCGGGGTCGTTTTCGTCGGCGGGGGCTTCGCACCACTTGTAAACCAGGGCGGCAGAAATTTTCAGGGTAGCAGCGACGGCTTTAACGCCAGGCTCTTCCACGGCCTGCCGGATGACCTCATAAGATTTCATGGAGGCGGATTCTATCGCGCCGCGGCTTGGCGCGCCCAATCGAAATCGCGATGCTTCCTGATTCTACAATTTTGAAGGAGACCGCACTTGAAGATCGCACGCACGTTTGCCCTCTCGGTCCTGACTGCTTCCCTGGCCTTCGCGCAGGCGACCCTGCCTGCCGCCGGGCCGGAAGTTCCGCCTCCGGCGACCAATCCCGCCGACGCCGCGGCCGCCAAGGATGCGCTGCTGAAGTACAACGCCAGCGTCGATAAAGGTGACGTCGATGCGCTGATCGCCAGCATTGACGTCTCCACCGACCTGCAAAAGCAAGCCCTCCAAGTGATGGGCAAGCTCACCACCGCCAGCCACTCGCTTTATCAGGCAACGCTCGAAAAGTTCGGCGAGGCCAAACTTGAAGAAGAAGGCGTTGCGAAAGAGGCTTTCGCCGGCGCATTTCCGGTCTTGCCGGTCGAGCAGATCCAGGTGAAGATCGAAGGCGAGAAGGGCGTGCTTACGCTGCCTGACGGCCAGCCGTTGCCGTTCACGCTCGTCAAAAAGGGCGACGCGTGGAAGATCGACGGCTCCTTCCTCCCGCAGTTCACCGATCAACAACTCAAGGAGCAGGCCGCGATTCTCGAAGGCGTCGTCAAGGCGTTTGATCAGACCAAGGCGGACGTCGTCGCTGGCAAGATTGGCGCTGCGGATGAAGTGATCGTGCTGATGCAGCACCGGGCGCAGAAGTCGATCCGCACGGCCCAGATGGCGCAAATGCAGGCGGCGATTGAAGAAGCTGCCACGCAGCCGGCCCCGGCGCCGACCACCGTGCCGGCCGATATCGTCGCGCCGTAATCTGTGCGCGTTGTTTTGGAAAAATACCCCGCCTGACGCGAATGGCCGAGCGTGCCCGCACCAATCGGGTACGTTCGGTCGTTCGTCGTTGATATGAATTGCGTCTGGCTGAATTCTGTTTCCGAACGGGACTTTCGCGTATGTCTCAGACCAAGCAGCAAATCCAGTCGCATCTGGCGGCGGCGGGTTCGCAGCCGAGGCATCGGTTCGGGCAGAACTTCATGATCGACCAAAATCTCGTGCGGCTGATCGTCAGCGCCGCATCGGTAACCGATGCCGACACGGTGGTCGAAATCGGGCCTGGCACGGGGACGTTGACGGAAGAACTTGTCGCCACCGGGGCGAACGTCATCGCGGTGGAGATCGATCGCGATCTGGCCGGGCATCTTCGCGACCATTTCGCCGGGCGCGCTAATTTTTCGCTCATCGAAGGCGACGCGCTCGATGGCAAGCACTCTGTGAATGCCGAACTGCAACGCCGCCTCGCGCCCGGCCGCACGAAGCTCGTCGCCAACCTGCCGTACAACATCGCCTCGCCGCTGGTGATCGATCTGTTGATCGAAGGCGTGGAGCAACTCGTCTTCACCGTGCAAAAGGAAGTCGCCGACCGCCTGAAGGCCGCCGCCGACTCCGACGATTACGGGCCGCTCACGGTCATGGTTCAGATGTTGTCGAAGGTCGAGGTGCTTCGCACGCTGCCACCGCAGGCATTCTGGCCACCGCCGAAGATCGAATCATCGCTTGTTCGATTGATGCGGGAAGATCGCCTGGGCGACCGGGCTCGCGCGTTCGGGCAGTTCGTCCAGAAGCTGTTCTCGTTCCGCCGCAAGACGTTACGTAAGGCGCTGGAGATGATGGGCCTGCCGTCCGACACGGTGCTCGCCGCGTTGGGATATGACGGCACGAAGCGGGCGGAATCGTTCTCGCCGGAACAGATCCACTCGATGTTCGTTCAGGCTTCCACCTCTGTCTGATGCCTCGGCGGCGTTTTCGGAGTCGCTGAAAAAATAATCAAAAAAAATCCGAAAGCGCTGCGCGTTTGTCATGACAAACGCGCAACACCTCGGTCTATACGGAGAGGTATTGTGAGGAACACACGAACTACAGCGACGCGTTTTTGTTGTAACCGCGACGCCTGCGTCGCTCATTCAAGACTTTCAGAAAACCAATGGGCGACGCAGGCGTCGCAGCTACAACATTCGGTTCGTTGCTCTAACTACGCCGGCAGCGTCGATGTCGGGGCAGCGGTGTGTTTTGGCGGCCGTGCATCCGCCGATTCTTCTCGCAGCGATTTAACCAGGGCGCCGCCGGCCAGCAACACCAGCACGGTCGTACCGGTGTAGAGGTGTCGGCTCGTCTGGTGCAGTTGGGCAAACCGCTCGGCCGAGTCTTCGCGCGGGGTGTTCCACAGGTCGATAATCTGAGGCGTGATATACGTGTAGTTGATCACCGCGATCACCGCCGCGCCGAGGAGGCTGGCCAGCAGCATTTTTTTGGCCCGCGAGCAGGCGTACATGCGCCACGCGATCGTGCACGCGATCGCGATGACCGCCAGCGCCAGTTGATACGGTTCGAACTTCGAAAACAGAATCGGCCCGACCTGTCCGCCAAGCCCGCGATTGTGCTTGAAGACCGACATCAGCGCGATGAAGAGCATCACCAGCCCGCCAAGCCATAGCGCGGTACAGAGAGAGATGACGTACGAAAGGACGGTTCGCATGTCGCGGAGTATACGGATTGTCGCAGTGCGGAGCGCCGAATGGCTGGGCCTGAGACAAAAATGCGCACTTGGGCGCCTCGCTCTCTTTATTATCTCAGTCGGCCGACAAGGTTGTCTTCTTTTCTGGCGTGATCGCGATCCACAGGAAGATCAGCGTCGCCAGCATCACCGCCCAGCCGATGTCCGGGTGCGTTCCGCCGATGAAACGGTGAAGCTGTTCTGGAAAATCGGTATTTGCGTCAAACCACGTCGGGTAGCGCTCGTGCAGGTGCGCGCACCAGGCCTGCCGGCGGGCGGGGTTCATGATCATGACGTGCAATGTCATCAGGAATGTCAGCACGCTCATGAAAACGCCGATCAGCGTCATTCCCACCGAATGCCCGATGCACACCGCCGCCGCCGCGCCTGCGAAGAGGAGGTAGCGCTCGTGAATCTGAAGCGGAATCGTGAAGAACAACACCCACGGCGTGACGATCGCGATCAAAAACCGCGTGCTGCGCCGCCGGTCGTGCATCGCGACGCCGATGGTGCTCGCGAGCAGCAGGACCAGGTAGATTGCGAAGTGGAACGTCTTGAGCGTGATCTCGCGATCGCCGATCGTAAAGACGACGTAGTGCAGCGAATCGCGCAAGTCCCAGTCGTAGCGCTTGGTCATGATGCCCGGCAGGTTGCTGGTGACGCCCTGGATCATGACGTTGAAGTGCTCGGTGCCGAACATATAACTGGCGTCGAACCACGCGTAACACGTGTCGAAGAACCGCATCGACATCAGCATCGCAAGCCCGGCAAATCCGAACGCCGCCGCGGCGATGCGCCACCAATTGCGGAGGAATATGCACGCCACGCCCGCAATCAGCGCGATGGCGATGATGAGCTGGCGATCGATGTTCATCGCTCGATGTCGCATCGGGTCGGGGTGAGATGCGACATCGAGCGTAAGCGTCGGCCAGAACATCGCAATCGACACCAGCAGGCCCGTCGCGATGACGAGCAGCGCGCGGACGTTGCGATCTTCTCCGTCAATCCGTGGGACGAGGAACTTGCGGATCAGCACGCCTGCGATCAACGTGGCTGGCAATCCGATCGCGTAGGCGACCGCGTTCCAGTCGAGGTGCCGCACGCGGTCTACGTCGAGTCGCGTCAGCGTCCAGCCGCTGGTGAGCAAGCCGAACGTGCCGAAAAATCCGCACGCCAGGAGCAGCGGCGGGGCGAACCGTCCTTGAAACACCGGCCACAGCAGAAACATCGGCGCGACGAACAACACCTGTCCCTTGAACAACGTGCCGATCGCCAGCGCCACGCCCACGCCGACCCAGCGGTTCTTCACGCCCAGGTACGCCGCCCAGATGAACGGCGGAACCACCCAGATATCTCCGCTTGGCCAGCCGTGGGCGCTGATGATCATCGCGGGACAGAACCACATCAGCAGGCCTGCGAGCAATCCAAGCACGTTTGCGCGAACGACGCCCGCGCCGGCCCGCCGGACGACGGCGCTGGTGAGCAGAAATGCGCCGATCGCCGCGATCGCTTCCGTTGCTGTATTGAAACGCACGAAGAACGACCAGTACTCCCGATCCGACCGAAATGCCGAGTAGGGGGCCTTCGCATGGTTCGAGCCGATCCACGCGGTGTACACCGCCATTCGCGCCGGGGAATAGTCGGAATACATCCGATTTGTGCGGTCCTGGATGCCAAGGTCGTCATACGTATCCAGAAACGACCGGCCGCGGTCGTGCATGTTGTAGAACGTCCAGTAGCCCCAGCTGTAGTTGCGGTAGTTGTCGGGGATAAAGTGAACGTCCTCCGTCACGTCGAAAAACCACTCGCGCAGCTTTACGCCTGCCCACAACGACGAAAGCGAGATGGCCGCGATCAACGTCCACATCAACGCCGACCGCCACACTGCCGGTCGTGAACGGTCGGCCGGCGCAGGCGTCGCTTCTGGTTGTGTGATGGTCTCAACGTTCATCGACGCTCATCCCCCGGCGGCCCGGCGTGCACAGTCCCACCAGGCACGCCGCGATCGCGAATAGAAGGCCCCACGCGATGCCCGGATACGTTCCGCGGCACACGTATAGCAGGAAACCCCACACTTCGACCGGCACGAACTCCCACGGCCACGACGGGATGGCACTGAGATAGTTCGGCTCGATCCGATGCCGCCCCGATCCGACCGCCGTGTGCAACGTCGAGAAAAAGCCGATCACCATGAACACGGTTCCCAACAGGAACCAACCGCGTCCGACGATCAGGAACATCGCAGCGCACGCGCTGGCGAACAGGAGGTATCGCTCATGAATCTGCGCAGGCACCGCGTAGAAGATCGCCCACGGCAGGCACAGCGCGACGATCGCCCGCGCGTCCCGTTGACGAAAGCGAATCGCGGCAACGGCCGCGCAGAAAATGCTCAATCCGATGAACAGCGATCGCAGGAACACCTTCATCGTCACGTCGCCGCCGAGGATGAACGGCGTCGGCGTACCGTTGGCGTTGTGCGTCGTCCAGAGCGTGTATTGCGGCAAAGTGAGGACGACCTCCTCCACGTTATTGAATCCGTAAGTGCGGAGGATGGCGGGCAGGTTGGTGGTGGTGCCCATTGTCATTTCCTGGTAGTTCCACGTGCCGACGACGAAGCTGGATTTCATCCAGTAATCGGTGCCGCCACAGTAGTAAGTCGAGTAGGCGACCGCCGCCGCGAATACCAGCGCCAGCGTCGTCGTCCAGATGCGGCGGGTGATCAGCAGCATCAGCATCGAGAACCCCGCGGTCAGCGATCCCACCAGGATGGCCCCGCGCCACAGCAGCTGGCGATCCAGCAGATCAAACGCTCGCGTCGTCGTGATCGATCGATCCCACGTCGAGATCGCCCACGGCAAAGCGATGATCGCCAGCGACGCCGCGATGCCGATCGTAAACCGCAACGTCCCGCGCCAGTCGCCGATGAACAACGCGAACGCCGGCAGCACCCAACCGACGGTGAGGATCTGTCCTTTCAATCCCGCGCCCAGGCCCACGATCATCCCCGCCGCCAGCCACCATCGCCTCAGCGAACAGTAGAGCGCAAACAGGAAGAACGGCATCGGCCATACGTCCCATTGGGGCCACGCGTGGGCGTTCAGCAGGATCAGCGGGTTCACCCACGTCAGGATTGCCACCGCCAGCGCGATCCACGTCCCATCCCACACGTTCGCTTCCTCGCCTGTATATTCACTGGATGGGGATGGGTCGAGGATCTGCCTTCGCTTTGCTTTGCGCCATCGCGCCGCGTGCCGTGCGACCAGAAATGCGCCGATCGCCGTGCCCAGCCCCATGATCGCGTTGAACGTCAGCAACGGACGATGAAATTCCGCCGTCTTCTCCCGATGGCCGAGTGGGTTGTCGGGATATTCCTGGCGCAGCGTGTGCACCCAGTAGGTCATCAGTCCGAGTCGAAAGGGGGCATAATCGATTCGTTCGCGATCGCGCGCCGGCTCGCCGAGTCGTTCGTAGAGACTGAAATAGCCTTCGCGATCTGCCCGTTTCCCCCAGCGAAAACCGTTGTCGATGTCGCCGTGAAAGCGGATTTCGACCGTCCACTCCCACACCCGCTCGCGAAGCCACAGCCCGCCGACCATCGACCCGAAGATCACCGCCGCCAGCAACAACAGCCGCCACGTGTGCTGCCACCATCGCCATGCGTCGCGATGTACGTGAGCTGCCGCCGGCACAACCATCGTGGCCGCCCCCGCCGCATCGTCGCTCGCGTTCCGCGTCGCTATCGTCGACCCACCATCATCCACGGCCGACATCATACGGACTTCGTAACCGATTCAATACGATGCGCCTCCCTCATGTAAAACCGGGGCGTAAGGAAAGCTTTTCAACCGGTCCTATGGAACAACGGCGTGCATCAGGCGACAGACCGGGAAACGGAAAGCAGGCCAGGACGACATCAAGGTGATCCGCGCGAACTATCTTGCGCGCGGCCGATATTCCGTTGGAACTGACGGAGGCTCCGGTGCCCCGGATCGCGAAACGCGCGTGTGTGGCGGATTGACTCTCGTGCACTTCTTCGTAAAGTCCCAATCACCTAGTAATTCGATCGGGAGGATGATTGCGACTGTCTAAGCGAACTGAGTACGGGCTGCGGGCGATCGTCCAGCTTGCCAAGCTGTGGCCCACCCATTACGTGCAGTCACGCGACCTGTCGAAGCAGGAAAACCTGCCGAACAAGTTCCTTGAGTCGATCCTTCTGGCGCTTCGCCGGGGTGGCTTCCTGGAAAGCAAGGTCGGCAGTGGCGGGGGGTATCGGTTGAGCCGTGCGCCGCGCGAGATCGTCGTCGGCGATGTCATCCGGCGGCTGGAAGGTCGCCTGAGCGCCCGCGACACCAGCACGCCGCGCGATACCTCGCCCGGCGAGATCGCGGTCCACCTGATCAACAACCGCCTCACCGACGCCACCGACAAGGTGCTCGACAATATCACCCTCGAAGAACTCCTCGAAGAGGTCGGCCGACAGGGCGGATCGCAGCAGGAAATGTATTACATCTAGAAAATGATGTGTGCAGCGTGACGAGCGTTGCGTGAAAGAAAGCCAGCGTTGGCCGCCGTTTCACGCAACGCTCGTCACGCTGCACTTGTCGTCCTCATCCCCAGCTTCGCAATACGTCGTGGTAGGTCACAAAGAGGAACAGGCTGCCCAGCAGCACGAGGCCGAAGAGCTGGGCGGCGGACTGTACGCGCGGGGACGGGGGTTTGCCGGTGATCTTTTCGGCCAGCAGGAACAGGAACAGCCCGCCATCCACGATCGGGATGGGCAGGAAGTTCACCACCGCCAGGTTCGCGCTGATCAGGGCGGTGAACCAGATCAGGTAGTCCATCCCGCGATCCGCCGCCGACGTGCCAGCAGTGAAGATGCCGAGCGGGCCGCTCAGGTTGCTGACCGGCACGGTGCCCTGGATCAGCCGCTGAAGCGTGAGGTAGACCTGGATGATCGAGAACTTGGTTTCGGTCACGCCCCAGCGCATGGCGGTGAGCGGGTTATTCGTCTGCCGCGGCTCGATGAACTGTTCGAGCGGCAGGTCGTGGACGTAGCGTAGCGACGCGATCGATTCGAGGTCGGGGCCGCCCAGCGCGAGCGTCGTGGTACGTTTGCCGGCAGTGCCGTCGAGGGTGACGGGCAGGTCGCCCGCCTTGGCGGTCCGCAGCCTGGCGATGATTTGCGGCCACGAGCTCACCGGCTCGCCGCCGATTGATACGATTCGATCCCCAGGCTTGATGCCCGCCTTCGCTGCGGGCGATTCGGCGAGCACTTCGCCGGCGACGGCGCTGCTCAGCTCAAGCGACGGGCCGACGCCGATCGTCTTACGGCCTTTCTGCATGCCGGCGGTCGGGGTGATGTCGATCGGGCCGACGGATTGTCCGTCGCGCAGCAGTTGCAGGCGGATGGACTGGTCCTTCTTGCCGGCCTCCTCGATCCACTTGAGGAAGTCCGCCGGCGATGGGGGCTTCAAAGCCTCGGCGGTCTGGACGATGGCAAGCTGCTCGACGATATCGCCGGCCTTGACGCCGGCCTTCTCGGCGGGCGAGTCCTTGACCACGCTGCCGATCGCCACGCGCGGCCGCAGGCCCAGGACCGACAGGTCGTTGTTGCCGAACCCGTCCAACAGCAGCTTGGGCGTCAGTTCGTAGGTCGAGACCGATTGGTCTTCCTTGCGGATCGTCAGCTCCACCGGCCTGCCGTCATACGCCTGGATGGCCTTGTCGAGCGCGTGTGTATCTTTCTCGTCGACCGGCTCGCCGTTCACGTGCGTGATGACGCTGCCCGGCGGGAGCGCGGCGTCGGACGGCGAGGTGAACCCGCCGCGCGCCTTCGCGGATGCGCCCTTGAGCACGCTGGCCGGCATCACGCCGATCGCGGGCATGTTGTAGCTCTGGCGGGTTTTGACCGGCTTGATCTCCAGCGTCACCGGCGTGCCCTGGCGATCGATGAGGAACGTCGCCGGCTCGTCGTCGCGGAGGAGCGAGACGTTCATCTGGACCTTGGTGTAGTCCTCCTGCGGCGTGCCGTTGATCGCCATGATGCGATCGCCGACCTGGATGCCCGCCTTCTGCGCAGGCGAACCGGGCGATACAAACCCGACGACGGTCGCGGGGGCGTTGAAGCCGTGGACGAACAGCGCGACGTACAACGCGAACGCCAGGATGACGTTCATGACCACGCCGGCAGAGATGATGACCATCCGCTTGCCGACGGGCTTGGCGCCGAAGGCGTGCGGGTCGCCTGCGGCAACTTCCTTGGCGGGACGAAGGTCGTCCTGGCCCGTCGGCTTTACATAGCCGCCTAGCGGAATCCAACTCAGGCGATATTCGGTTTCGCCAATTCCAAGGTCCTTGGCGATGTCATATTGCTCTCGAAGCGATAGTTCCTTCCGCTGTTCTTTTGAGGAAAGCTCGCCGCTCCGCTTTGCATGTTCGGCATATACACGTCGTTCAAACTCGTCCTGCGTGCTGCCCCACTGAAAGCCGTTCTTGCCGATGCGGGCGGCCCGAAAGCCGATGCCCTTGCGCCACGACACCAGCGCCTGGCCCATGCCCACCGCGAACTGCTCGACGCGCACCCCCGCCCAGCGGGCGGCGAGGAAGTGCCCCAGCTCGTGCCAGAAGATTACGAAGCCAAAGGCGAACACGACCAGCAGGATGTTAAAGATCGAATCAAACATGGAGCGGTCTCAGCGATACTCGTAGGTACAGGTTCAACTAAAAAATCGAAAGGGAGTTGGCCACAGAGAGACGCAGAGGCACGGAGAATGAATGGAACAGGAAAAGCATGTCCATTCCGCTCTCCGTGCCTCTGCGTCTCGCTGTGGCCAATTCCCGTTATGCATTCTTCTCCAGCCATGCCGTTGCGGCCTTGCGAGCCCAGTGGTCGGCCTCCAATAGATCGGCCAGCGTGGGCGCGGGCGTAACTGTATGCGAGGCAATTGTATGCTCGACCGCCCGCCAGATCATGCCAAAGCGGATCTTACCGGACAGAAACGCCGCGGCGGCGGTCTCGTTGGCGGCGTTCATGACCGCGCCGAGCGTGCCTTTTCGCCTGGCGACGTCAAAAGCGATGTCCAACGCGGGAAATTTTCGACGATCCGGAGGCTCGAAGTGGAGTGCAAACGTTGCAGACCAATCCATCTCACGGCTGCAACCGGGTTTACGATCCGGATGGGTCAGCGCGTACTGGATCGGCGTCTTCATGTCCGGCGGCGACAGTTGCGCGATCACGCTGCCGTCAACGAATTCGACCATTGAGTGGACGACCGACTCTTTATGAATCACCACTTCGATTTGCGACGGGTCGAGGTCGAACAGCCATACCGCCTCGATGATCTCCGCGGCCTTGTTGAACATGGTGGCGGAGTCGAGCGTGATGCGCGTGCCCATGTTCCAGGTGGGATGGCGGAGGGCCTCTTCAGGGGTGGCGTTCTCGATCTTCTCGACCGGGCACTCGCGGAATGGCCCGCCCGACGCGGTGAGGATGACGCGCTTCACCTCGTCCCGGCGCCCGGCGAGCATCGCCTGGAAGATGGCGGAGTGCTCCGAGTCGACCGGCAGGATCGAGACGCCTCGCTTGCGTGCCTCCGGCACCAAAAGCGAGCCGGCGACCACCAGCGATTCCTTGTTTGCCAAGAGCAGCGTTTTCCCCGCCTCCACGCACGCCACCGCGGCAGGCAGGCCGGCGGCGCCGACGATGGCGCTGAGGACGATATCGACCTCCGGATGCCGTACGACCTCCACCAGCCCCGATTGGCCGAAGAAGGTTTCGACGCCGAGATGGTGCAGTTGGTCTTCGACCGCGAGGCGATCACAATCGCCCGTCACGCAGGCGACGGCGGGGCGGAGTTCGCGAACCTGCGCGACCAGCTCTTCGGCCCGCGAGTGCGCGCTGATCGCCGACGCGCGGTAGGGCACGCCCAGGTGGCGAATCACCTCCACCGTGCTGCGGCCGATCGAGCCGGTCGATCCAAGTATCGCGATGCGTTTGCTCAAGCGGGACGAACTATAACGGGGCCTGTCAGACGTGTCACCCGGCCGGCAACGTCCTGCAACCCCTTGGGCAATCGCTTGCAGTTGCCTCGCGCGGGCGGGCATGGTAATCCCATGCAATGGGCGTGGTGTTACTAGGCTATCGCGGCAGCGGCAAGACGACGGTCGGCCGTAAGCTGGCGGACCGGTTGTGGTGCGAGTTCGTCGATACGGACGAGGAGGTCGTCCGCCGCGCGAAGAAAAGCATCAAGGACATCTTCGCGCAGGACGGCGAGGCCGCGTTTCGCGACCTGGAGTCGGCGGTGCTGGCGGACGTGCTGAAGCGCGGGTCCGACGTCATCAGTTGCGGCGGGGGGATCGTGCTGCGCGAGGCAAACCGCGCTGCGATGCTCGCGTCATCGCATAGCCGGGTATACCTGCGGTGCGAGCCGGAGGCGCTTCACCAGCGCATCCACGCCGATCCCGCCACTGCCCAATCCCGGCCGGCGCTGACGGCGCTGGGCGGGGGGATCGACGAGATCCGCTCCCTGCTGGAACAACGCGAGCCGCTCTATCGCGAAGTGATGACGGCCGAACTGGAAGTGACGAACCTGGACGTGGACGAGGTCGTGGTGCGAATCACCAAGCTGGTATAGCCGCCGCGAAGCGCGAAAGAGACTGAATGGACCCGATTACGATCACCATCGCCGTCTTCGTGTTCCTGATCGGCGCGTGCGTGGGGAGTTTTCTGAACGTCGTCGTTTACCGGATGCCGCGCGACATGTCGCTCATCCGGCCGCCTTCGACGTGCCCGAAATGTAATACGAAGCTGGCGGCGTATGACAACGTCCCGATCTTCGGCTGGCTGTGGCTTCGCGGAAAGTGCCGCTACTGCAATAACCCCATCTCCCCGCGATATCCGATCGTCGAGTTCGCGACGGCGGCGATATTCCTGATTCATTACTTGCTGCTGTTCGGCTACGGGTGGGGGCCGTACGAGATCATGTCGGCGCAGGACATCTTCGGCATGTGGGTGACCCAGATTCGCACGCCCGAGATCAACCGCGACTGGCCGATCCTGGTGTTGCACCTGTGGCTGATCGGGGCGCTGATCGGCGCGAGCCTGATCGACCTGGAACACTTCATCATCCCACTCGGAATCTGCTGGGCCACCGCCATCGTCGGCGTGTTCGGGCATGCGCTTCTGGTCGGCGAGAATCAGCTCGGATCGCTACACATGGATCCGACCGTTGATGCGCTTACTTTCGGCGCTGGCATAGGCCTGCTGCTAAGCCTGCTGCTCCTATGGAGGCGGGTGTTCAAGCGAGGTTTTGAGGCCGACGCGCCGCTGATGGAGCACGACCTGGAGAACATCCCGGAAGACCAGCGTCCAGAACCATGGCCAAAGTGGAAAGTTCGGAGAGAACTCCGCCACGAAATGCTCTTCCTGCTGCCCCCCCTTGCACTTGGGGCGGCGGCGGTGGCGCTGGTGATGAGCTTTCCGGGGCTGGGCGAGTGGTGGGGACAGGTCTCGTCTCAGCCGATCATTTCGGGCGCGCTCGGATCGCTCTTCGGCCTGCTTGTGGGCGGCGGCGTGGTATGGTTCTTCCGCATCGCCGGCAGCTATGGATTCGGTCGCGAGGCGATGGGACTGGGCGACGTGCATCTCATGTGCGGCGTCGGCGCGGTCGTCGGCGCGGGGGCGTCAACCGTGGCGTTCTTCCTGGCGCCGTTGTTCGGGCTGGCCATCGCCCTGGTTCAACTGGTCACCAAGGGCCGGCGCGAAATACCTTATGGGCCCTACTTAAGTCTGGGGACTTATGCGGTTTTGCTGTTCTACACACCTATCCGCGAGTATCTTGCACCAGGCATGCAGGGACTGGCCTGGGCCATGGGAATCGGCGGGCCCTGATCGCAAAAGAGGATGGTGGCGATATGAATAACCTCTGGCTGAAAATTCGCGTGTGGACGAAGATCGTTACCTTCTCGGTCATCGCGCTCTACATCCTGCTTTTTGCGATCAAAAACCTGTACACGAAGACCGAGATATGGTTTTTCTTCGGCGAAGGCTGGACGATTCAGTCGAGCGTGCTGCTGTTGGCATTGGGCTCGTTCGTGCTCGGCATCATCTCGTGGCTGCTGACGCGGACGATCTTCCGCACGCTGGCGCAACTGCGGGAAATGAAACGTAAGCGGATGGAAAAAGAGGCCGTCGCGATCATCTCCCGCGCCTCGAAACTGCGCACGCGCGATCAGACCCTGCCTACCGCCAAACAGGACCCGGCGTTTCCGGTGGTGACGAAGGACGACGCGTAGGGCCTAACTCGCCTGATCGGCGGCCTGCGGCGGGCCTTCGACGACCTCCACTTCGGCCAACTTGGGCTTCAGCGGTTCATCACCCTTGGGCAGATCTTTGAGGGCGTTGAGGCCGAAGACCTCGAGGAAGCGTTTGGTCGTGCCGTAGAGGATGGGCCGGCCCGGCACTTCGGCGCGGCCGGCGATTTTGACCAGGTGTTTTTCCATCAGGCTGCGGATCGTTTCGCCGCAGGCGACGCCGCGGATGCCTTCGACATCGACGCGGAGGATCGGCTGCTTGTAGGCGATGATCGCCAGCGTCTCCAGCGCCGCCTTGGTGAGCTTCGCGTCGGCCTCCTTCATCTGGTGCTTCTTGATCACGGGGGCGTACGCCGGCAGCGTTAGCATCTGATAACCGCCCGCCACCTGTTCAATGCGGAACGAGCGATGGGTCTCTTCGTATTGCTTGTTCAGCTCGCGAATGGCGACGCGGATGGGCTTGGTGGCCTCGATTTCCAGCAATTCCGCAAGCCGGCCGGCGGTGAGGGGGTGGTGCGTGCTGAAGAGCAGGGCCTCCAACGCTGCAAGGTCGATCTTCGGATCAGCAGCGCTTGTCTGTTCGGACGATTCCGCCTCGTCGACCGGGCCGTCGGCTTGTTCGACCACCTCTTGCGTCTGATAATCCGATTGCATGCCCTTATTTTACTTCCACGTTCGGTTTGCGTCATCTTCGGATGAGAAGATTCGTCCAAAAATGGACGCGTATCGGTACGCGCAGTAAGTTGTCGATGGCTCCGATCAAGGGCGGGTTAAGGGTTTCCTTATCATCATCAAAGGGTGTCAGGCTCATGAAGCGATCGATGTACGCACGTTTGGTTGGGATTGCAGTATTGCTGGGCTTGGGGTTGGCCGTCGCAACGGCGTCCGCGGCGGAGAAGTTCGCGGCGGGACAGCGGGCGCAGGCCCGCGAAGGGGATGTATGGTCGGACGTGACGATCCTCAAAGTCGAGGGGCGGCGGTACCAGATCAAGTACCAGGACGGCGCCGAAGAATGGGTCACCGTCGATCGCCTGCGGCCGCCTCAGGGAGGCGCGCCGGCGGACGGCGGACAGGCAACTGGCGCCAAGGGTCCCGGCGCCATCTCGCTGGATAGTCCGAGCACGGAGATTCAATTGCGCCCGGCCAAGGGCGTCGACAAACGCGCCAACGCGCCCATCGCTGTCAAGCCGACGACGCAACCGGCGGCGGCGTACACCAACCTCACCCCGTCCTCAGGCCTGCCGCTGGGCAACGTGCAGGACCTGTCGATCTGCCCGGACGAACCGTCCATTGCGATCGCGATCGGATCGCGCCGGGGCGACGATACGCCGCTCGTCGCGATCGACACCGCGAACCCGGACAACACTGCGGTCTACGTGTTGACCGCGCCCGAGCACAACGTCGTCTGTGCCGGCGATGCGGGCAAGCTGGTCGTCACCAAGCCCGCCAAGTGGGGATCTAATACCCTTCACCTCTGGGAATATCGTGAGGGCAGCTACGAACTGAAGGCCAACTACGCCTTCGTCGCGGATGGCAAACGCCAAGACCCGAACTGGGCACGGCTGCTAAGCCCGACCCGCCTCCTCATCAGGGTTGGGTTCGGCCAGACTTTCCTGATCGACCTGCGAAGCAAGTCTCAGGTTGCGTACATCCAGTGCGGCGACATCAAGATCCACAGCGGCGGACGATACCTGCTCTCATCGAAGGACCAGTCGAACCTCGTGCTGCGCGCGTCAGATCTGGCCATCGTGGCCGACTTGCCGGGCGGGCCTTCTCGCCTCAGCATCGACCCCACTGGCACGCTCGCCGCAATGGAAAGCGGACGCAAGGTGATCGTTACCAAGCTATCAAACAAGTCGACGGTTTCGGAGACGGACGGCATCGGCGCTCGGGGCGACTTCGAGCTTGTCGGCACGAACATGCTGCTGGTGAACGGGGCGATCTGCTACGACCTGAAGACCGGCGTGCCGCTTTGGAACTATGCCGCGCCCGGCAGTAAGTCGATCATGCTTGCCAACGGGCAGGTGCTCTACGTCGGGGCAAACAAAGGGCAGACCTACGCCTGCATGGCGGCGGTGCCCGACTCCTTGGCGATAAAGGCGAGGGATTCGATGAAGCCCGACCTCTTCGCGCTGGCGCCGGGAGCCCGCATTCAGATCGAAGGCGATCTCAGTCCTACCGGAAATGCGGACGAAGCGCTGAAGGTCTTGACCAACGTGATCAAAAACGCCGGCCACGTGGTTGCCGACGCGTCGGCAGACTACAAGCTGGCGATCTCGATCACGCCGGGCAAGACGGAAAAGATTGACATCCGCGAAACCAATAGAATGGGGCCGCCGATCATCCGCGAGTACGACGCGCCAAGCGCGATCCTCAACGCAGCGCTCCTCTTCGACGGACAGGAGATATGGAAGGCGAAGCACGAGTTTCGGGCTAAGGTCATGATAATGCGTCAGGGAAACGAGACGCTTCAGCAGGCGATCGATAGGGATGGCAAGGTTACGCCGAATCGCCTCGCCGGACTTGATATCCCGTCGTACCTCGTGAAGGGCGGCTCGACCGATTCGATCGCCACGCTCGGCGAATCGACTCTGACAATGACGGGATTCGTGCCGAAGGCTGACAAGACCCAGTAGGTTGGTTGGGAACCGGGAATAATAAAAATAATAAAGGAAGCTGAAAGGCGAACCCGGTCGAAGTCGAACGGGCGAATGACCCCAAGGGGATTTGAACCCCTGTCGCCGCCGTGAGAGGGCGGTGTCCTAGGCCACTAGACGATGGGGCCGTTTAGTGCGTAGGGTGAATTATGGCCGTTCTGATGAGGGCGTCAAGCACCCTCGGCCGCCCGGCCGAGCACGCGGTTGATACGGTCGGCGATTCCCTGTGCGGCGGGACGGCTGCGGATCATGTGGGCGAGCGTCACGCGTTTGCCGTCCACGGTGCTGAGTTTGACGTTGTAATACGTCGTTTCGCCCGCCGATGCCGTCTTGTCCACCGAGACTGACGAGATCTGCTCCGGCGCGATCATCCGGTGCCTGGGGAAGCCAAACGTTGCCGATTCGACTTCGACCCCGCTGCGGGCGACGGAGAGCTTTCGGCTGGTAAACGTGGCGGTCAGGCCGATGTAGGCGAACATCAGTCCAAAAGCGATGATGAACAACGCGATGCACATTGGCATCTCGAATGCCCACATCGCCCAGGCGCCGACCAGCAGTGCCAGGCCGATGGCTGCGAATCCCAACGAAAACCCCTTGTGCCGTCCCGCCGGCATCTCAAACCGCGTGCTGCCGGCGATCTCGGAAAGAAGGATTTTCGGCTCGAACTCCGCCAGCACGCGTTCCAGTGCGGGCGGCTTTAGCGCCTCGTTGGCGTGCGGCAACAGGGGGTCGTTATCCGCCTCGCCGGGCTGGGCCTCGAGCACGGGCAGGTCGAAGACCGCGCGGTAGTCGGGGCCGGGCGTCTTGGCGGTGACCACCAGTTCCCACTGCACCTGCCCGGGATTGGCGATGGGCTGGTCGGCAGGCAGACGAAAGGCGACGTTCACCTTGCCTTGTCGCAATGAAGTGGCGCCAACTTCGAGGAAGGCTTCGTTTTCCCACAGGGTATCGCGGCGGGTTTCGGTTTTGTTGCCCGATCTTCGTTTGGTGATGCGGACGCAGCGCACCTGCTTTCGCACCGAGTCGCTTGCCTCGATTGGCCGTGACACTTCCACGACGCCTCGCAGCACGCCGCCAAGCCGCGGCGGGAACCTTTCCAGCCGCAGCACGCTTTGGCCCCATCGTCGGTGAGACTGCCACGCGTAAAATGTTCCCCAAAGGAGGAACACCCCGATCGCAGGAAAGATCAGCACGATGTACGCGGTCGCCGGCACCGGCTTGTCGCCTTTGCCAAGCAGGGTAATGCCCGCAACGGTAAACGTAATCGCGCACCAAAACACGGCGAACAGCGTGATGAACAACGCGCCCGTCCGGCCGCTGGTATGAACGACGCCGGCGGACCAGTCCTTTCTGCGGCGAAGCCTCGGGTCCAGGTCGGCGGGGACGGGGAGCGATGAGGTCGAGTCGTGCATGCGGGTGTCTATACGCGATTATTTCCGGCTCGCGACGCCGTTCTTGTCGATGATGATCTCGTTCGCGCCGGGCTGGAGTTTTACATCCGTGCGGTTCGGCGAGTCGCTGCCGATCGATAACAGGTCGTTAAACTGTCTCTGCCCACGGTAAACGCGTAGCACCGCGTTGGTTCGCGGTTGAAATCGGCCTTCGACTGGCTTGAGTTCCGCCGTCTTGCCTGCCGGGATGGGAGTGAAATTCAGCGGCACTTTTTTATCCAGGCCCGCCACCGCGATTTGTTCCGGCGACAGCCAGCTCGCTTCCGCCGGTGGGCCGTCCTTGGTCAGCCAGACGGTTACTGGTTCAAGACCGCCATTCTCGACCACGATGGAGTACGAACGGGTGGACGTCCCACATCCGACGAGCATCATCGTTCCGACGATCAGCATCAAGTAGCGCGTCATAGGCTTGACAGTCTATCACACATTCTGGATTACGCCGTAGCGATGACGGGTGGTGCTGATGGATTGCTCCCGAAGCCAGCGGGGCAACTCGCATCGGCCGTCGCGAAGCAATGGGGCGCAGATCCAATTCAGCCCCGCTTCGTAAGCCGCCGTCAGGAGCACTTCGCCGGGTGGACATGTCGTCCGCAGGAACTCCGCGCGCGAGGCCAGCGACTTTAATCGCGCGGCCAACACGTCTTCAGATTCCTGCTCTGCAAAGCTGATCTCCAGCGGCACAGAGCACACCCGCGCCGCCTCCCGCGCCAAGGCCGCCGACCGCTGATCATCTGTCCCCAGTCTCAGCACCACGCCTTTGCAAGGCCGATAGCGAAATTCGTTCGACTCGCACCGCAGTTTCGACGGATCGTGTGGTCGGCTGAAATGCTCGTCCCACCATCGCTGGTAATCGTTGGCCGCCTGAGCGTTCACATCCGTGAGACGCGCGAAAAGCATCACGTAATTCGGCCCGCCCATTTTCGAACCCGGCCCCATGCTCGACCGCTTCCAACCGCCGAACGGCTGCCGCCGCACGATCGCGCCGGTGATGGCGCGGTTCAGGTAGGCATTGCCGACCTGCACGCGATCTTTCCATGCGTTGACCTCCGACTCGTCCAGCGAATGGATGCCGCCGGTCAGGCCGAAGGGCGTGTCGTTTTGAAGGTGGATGGCATGATCGAGATCGTCGGCGCGCATCAGCCCCAGGACTGGCCCGAAGCACTCCGTCTGATGAAACCAACTCCCCGGCCGCACGCCAAGCTTGATGCCGGGGGACCACAGCCGCGGGTCGGCCCCGGCCCGTTTCGGTTCGAGCAACCATGATTCGCCGTCGTCCAACGTCGTGAACGCTCGCAATAGCGCCGGAGACGGCTCGCGGATCAGCGGCGTCACGATGCTGCCCAGATCGCTCGACGGCCCGACTTTCAGGCTCGCGGCCGCATCGCGCAGGCTGCGGAGGAAGGCCGCGTCGTCGTATACCTCAGCTTCCAGGATCGCCAGGCTCGCCGCGCTGCACTTCTGCCCCGCGTGGCCGAACGCGGAGCGGACGAGGTCTTTGATCGCCAGGTCGCGGTCTGCTTGGGCGGTGACGACAATCGCGTTCTTTCCGCTCGTCTCCGCGATCAGCCGCAACGACGGCCGCCAGCTTAAAAAAAGCCTCGCGGTTTCGTGTGCGCCGGTCAACACCACCGATGACACGCGCAGATCGGTGATGAGCGCCTTTCCGATCTCCCCGTCTGCACACGGATAGAAGTACAGGACGTCGCGCGGCACGCCGGCCTGCCACAGGTGCTGCGCCAGATGCCAGGCGACGCCGACCGTCTCGGGCGCGGGCTTCAACACCACGCCGTTCCCCGCCATCAGCGCCGCGACGACGTTGCCACACGGGATCGCATACGGGAAGTTCCACGGCGGCGTCACCGCGACGATGCCGAGCGCCCTCGCCTCAACGCCAGCCGGCGGTTCAGCGGTCGTTCCGACGTAGCGAGCGAAGTCGACCGCTTCCGACACTTCAATATCCGCCTCGGCGGCCGCCTTGGAGGCCTCGCTCATCATCTGGACGATCGTGTCAAACCGATTGGATTCCATGACGTCCGCAGCGCGGGCGAGAATCTGGGCCCTGGCGTTTCTCCCGAGCGATTCCCAGCCTGGTTGCGCGTCCCGGGCAATTGATAGCACCGCATCGAGCGGCAGAAGTTCGGGCAACGAGGGCTCTTTCCATCGCGCGACCGCGTCGCGCAACGCGGCCCGCCGATCCGCCTGCGTCCAGTCAGTGTCAGAGGCATTGTCGAAGCTATCGCCACGCTTGGTTCGGGGTAGGCTTCGTCGCGATATCTCTGGTGCGGCGGTGCGGTTCTCCCAGCCTTCGATGAATCGAGCTTTCTGCCGCTCCCACGCGGGCGAGCCGGGATGGAGCTCGAACAGGTCGTGCAGATAGTTTTCCGGCGCCGTATTCTCATCCAGCCGGCGGACGAGGTATGCCAGCGCGCTGATGAAATCCTGCTGCTGTACCACCGGCGCGTAGATCAGCAGCCCGCCAGCCGCCTGCTGAACGGCGCGTGCCTGATGGTTCGCCATGCCTTCGAGCATTTCCAGTTCGACGTTTTCGCGAACGCCAGGCTCATCGCGTAACACGAGCGCCAGCGCTACATCAAATAGATTGTGCGTCGCCACTCCCAACTTCACCGCCGCCGCGTGCTCCGGCCGGCAGCCGTATTCGAGCATGCGGCGGAAGTTCGCGTCGGTTTCCGATTTCGACTCATAGGGCGCTTGGTTCCACCCGTGTAGTTCCGCCTCCACCTGCTCCATCGCCAGGTTTGCCCCCTTCACGATGCGTAACTTCACCGGCGACCCGCCTGACGCGAGGCGTCGTTGCGCCCACGTCGTCAACTCTTGCTGCGCGTGCCACGAATCCGGCAAGTACGCCTGCAAAACCATCCCCGCGCGGGATGTCCGAAACTCCGGCTCGTCCAGTACCTGCTGAAACGCCGTCATCGTTGGTGACAGATCGCGGTATTCCTCCATATCGAGGTTGACGAACTTCCCGCGCGCCATGGCGGCCCGATAGAGCGTGCGAATGCGGTCCTTGATGGCGGCAAGCGTGCGGTCCCAATCGATGACGTGAACCTGGCTGAAGATGGCTGAGATTTTGACCGACACGTAGTCGATCGCCGGGTTATCCAGGTGCGCGACCACTGCCTGAAGCCGCCGCTGTGCCTCGGCCTCGCCGAGGATCGCTTCGCCAAGCTGATTGATGTTGACGCGCGTTCCTTCGGCTCGCCTGCGCCGCAGATACGCCGCCAGTGGATCGGCCGCGGCATCGAGGATCACCCGAGCGCTGGATCGCCTGAGTTGCTGCTGCATTCCCGCCATCACCGGCCCGGGCGCGAGGTGAGAGGCGGCCGCGCCCGCCTGGAGCATCAGCCGCTGATGGACGGGCAGGTAGTCCGGCACGCCGTACCAATCGATAAGCCGTCGAACTTGCCGGGCCTGGCGTCGCGGATCGTGACTCCGAAAAACCCGGTCGGCCATCGCGAGCGTGAACGCCTTGCCGCGTTCGTCGCGCATCATTCGCGCCATCTGAGCTGCCTCGGCGCGCTCGGCCGACGTTTGAACGCGCTGCGCCGCCTCCGCGAGGGAGGACGCCAGCGCGATCGCACGTTCCAAGGTTGATGCCATGCCGCACGTCCTGGTCAGCAGGTGCGCGTTTGGAAACGCGCACCTGATCGTAGGCTTCGACCCGATCTCTTGTCGGCGGCGTAGTCGCCCTTCGTGCCGCCGGTTTTGCTGAGAAGGCGGACGGATTCGATGACCATCGAGCGGTCGATCGATTTGCCCATGTCGATCACCGCCAGCGCCGCGACGGCGGCGGCGGTGAGGGCTTCCATCTCGACGCCGGTCTGCCCCTCGGTCTTCACTTCGCTGCGGATGACGACGTGCGACCCACGCAGGTGTAGGGAGACGTCGATCTTCTGAAGCATCAGGGGATGGCACAGCGGGATCAGTTCTCCCGTCTTCTTCGCGGCCATCACGCCGGCAAGTTGGGCGACGGAGAGCACGTCGCCTTTCTTCAACGAATTAGCGCGGATCGCCTTCGCCAGTTCCGCCGACACGCGCACCGACGCCTCGGCGATGGCCGTTCGTTGGGAGACAGGCTTGTCGCCGACGTCAACCATCTTCAGCTTGCCGGCAGAATCGACGTGGGTGAGTTGCGATTTGGCGGCAGTTCGGCGGCGGGGCATCAGGGGCTCCAAGGGTAGTAGGCGTAGCGTTGACCGGGCAGGGAGTGAGTCGGAATCTCTACGATGCCGTCGCCCCGGCCAGCGGCGGCAATATCGCCGGAGCTTTTGCTTGAGAAGACGTTCACGAGCGATGGTCCGACTATACATGCCGGCTTGTACAGCCACAGCGTCGGATGCGGCTCGGCCGATCCTTTCTTCACGCTTACTTCAAAAGCCGGCGGATCGATTTCGCTAAGGCCGGCAAGCCGACGTAAGACGATCATCCCGAATCGCCTCGCGGTCACCAGCACGGAAACAGGATTTCCCGGCAAGCCAAGGACCGCCTTGCCACCGGGCGAGATCGCGCCGAGCATCGGCCTGCCCGGGCGGATTGGAAGGCCGTGGAACTGGACCTGCGCCCCGACGCGTTCGACGGCGATTTGCACGTAATCCCGATCTCCCATCGACACGCCGCCGGTGAGAATGACGCAATCGGCATCCGCGAGCGCGCGCTCGATCGCCGCAACGGTCGGCTCGAGTTCGTCCGGCACGTGCTGCTGTTCGCATTGTTCGACCCACGGTATGCCCGCCAGCAGCGCTCGCAGGCCTGCGCCGTTGCTGTCTCTCACCTGCCAGGGCTCGGGTTGTTGCGACGGCGGCAAAACCTCATCGCCGCTCACGATCATCGCGACGCGCACGCGGCGGAACACGTTCACTCGATCCAGGCCGAACGTCGCGCAGGTCGCCAGTGATGCCTGGGTTAGCGGAAAACCGGAATCGATGGCGGCCGATCCCTTCCGCATATTTTCACCGCGTTCGCGAACTGCCGTGCCGAGTTCGATCCTCACGTCAGTCCGCAACGTGATGCGGCCGACAGATTCGACGACGTCCTCCTGGCGAACGACGGTATCGGCGCCTTCGGGGATCGGCGCGCCCGTGACGATGTACGTGGCATGTCCCTCCGGACAGACTACGGGCGGCCGGCCGATGCGGGCGGGAGTGGGGCTGAGCGGGAGCGGGCCGCCGGTGAGATCGGCGTGCCGAAGGGCGTAGCCGTCCATCGCGCTGACATCGCAGGCTGGGCTATCACGATCGCTGTATACCTTTTCGGCCAGCACACGGCCGGCGGCGTGGCGGGCTTCGATCGACTCGATGGTAACGGGAGAGAGCATGATCGCCATGCTCAGCAGCGGCGCGGCCGGGTGGTCGCCGCTTGCCGGGGGGCGGAGCAAGTCTTCGTGTTCGACGACCTTTCCCCCTGCAACCTTCGCCCCCGGACGGCCGTCGTCCTGTACTTCGCCGCGCAGGATTTCCAGCGCGTGGGGAAGTAAATCGATCACGGCGGCCAGCGTTTCCGTCGCGCCGCGTTCGGAGCCGGGCAGGTTGATGACCAGCGTTTGCCCGATCGTGCCAGCCTCGCCGCGCGAAAGGTAAGCCCGCGCGGTCTTCGGAAGGCATCGCATGCGGGCTAGTTCGAGCAGGCCGGGGTGACGTCGTTCGAGTACGGATGCGGTCGCCTCCGGCGTAACGTCGCGTGGCGACAAGCCCGTCCCGCCGGTGGAGAGGATGAGATCGGGCTTCGGCGCATCGATCGCCCACGAGCGGATTTGCAGCGCGATCGCGTCGGCGTCGTCCGGCACGCAGGCGGTGGCGACGACGGACGCATCGAGCTGCGATTCGACCATGCGGACGAGCGCCGGGCCGCTGGTGTCGGTCGTTTCGCCGCGAGAGCAGCGGTCGCTGCACGTGAGGATGGCGACGGCGAAGCGGTTCATCGGCCGTCCTCCGGGTAGACGCAGGTTTTCCAGATCGGGACGTCTTTCTTCATGCGGTCGATGAACTCGTCCATCGCGGCCAAGCCTTGCTTACGATGTTGCGACGCGACGCGAAGGCGGAACGAACATTGCGCCACGCCCACCCGGCCGCGGCTGTGGGTGACTTCCATCGCCAGAATCTGGTGTCGGTCGATCAGCTCGCGGCATAACGCGTGCAATTGCTTCGACGCCATCGGCTCGTACACCTGATAATCCAGCGCGACCAACGCTCGCCCGTCCTCCGTGCCGCGAACGACGCCTTCAAACGTGATCAACGCCCCCGCGCCTTCTGCCGCCCAAAGGCTGGCGAGGGAAAGCGGGCCGTCGACGATGTGAACCTGAACGCTCATCCGCCGGACACCGTGCCGATCAATGCCAGTTCGTCCTGCGGCGTCAGCGCGTGGTCATCCGCGACGAACGCGTGATTGGCGGCGATCCTGCCGCTGACGAGAAAGCGCGAGAGCGCTGGTTCGCAGATCCTCAGATGTTCTTTCAGTTCAACGACGGACAGACGGTTCGCGTTGGCCTGAAATGTGACGACGTTCTTCCCGCAGGCCGCCGCCTCCGGGCCGAAAAGCAGCACGCGCCATTCCGCGGTTCCGGCAGGATGGGACGGGCGGTTGGCGCTCGGCGTGCTCATGGTTACGGAAGTCTAGCCGCCCGGCGGCGTGGATGAAATCTCGTGACGGCGCGTTCGACGCGGGCTTACGCCTTCTGCAGGTCTTGCCGCATTTGCGATGCGATCTTCGCGAAGACGGGCTGCAGCGGGCCTTCGATTTCCGCCAGGCGCGCGTGGCAGTCGTACAAGTGCTCCGCCATGTCGGCGACCCGGGCGGGGGTGACGTTCAGCTTGACCGGCTCGCCGGTCAGCTCGGGAGGCCGATCGGCGATCGGGAGGAGCGAATCGAGCCGTGTCGGAGCGAGGATCGACTTCACCACGTCCGGCGGGGCGACGACGGTCCAGCGGTCGCCGGCGTTGCGGTGGATGGTGATGAGACAGCCGAGCAGCGTGCTGTCGAGATAGGCGCATCGCGTCAGGTCGAGCACGGCGCGCGCATCGGCGTTGCAGTGAAGCACCTTGGTGATCACGTTTCGGACAACGGTGGACTCGTGCATCGAGCCCCGGCCGACGATCTGCACGCAGACTCCCCGGTCGATCGGTGCGACGTAGATTTCGGCCGACATGCGCTACCTCCTCGTGCGTCCTGGAACCTCATCATGAGAAATTGTAGCCCGCCAGTTGGGCATTGGCTTGACCGGGACGAACAAAAGCCGGTAGCGTGCGGTGCTGGGAGTTCGCACGATGACATTGCGATCGCTGCTGGACCGGCTCGGCCATCTCGGCGCGTGGGCCGGGCTGTATGTGACGGCGGCATACGTCTGCTTCTGGCAACTCTCCGCCGCCGGCCCGGCGAACTCGTGGCCGAACCCCGCCGCCCTCATTTCCGTCATGCTCGCCGCCACGGGTGTCTATGCGATCGATCGCGTGAAGATCGCCGACCGCTTTCTCGATCCCGCCGACTTCGCCGCCCATCCGGCCCGATATGCGTTCCTGCGGAAGCACACGCTCGCGGTGCGCGGGATGGCGATGGTGGCGGTGGCGATGGCGATGGGCGTGGGCGCCTTTGCGTCGCCGTTGTTGCCGTGGCTGATCGCGCTGTCGGTGCTGGGCGTGATCGTCTATGCCCCCGGCCCGCGCGGGCGATTGCCGCGGCCGAAGGATTTGCTGCTGCTGAAGAACGTGTTCGTCGCGTGCGGCGTGGTCTCGCTGGCGGTGGTGGCGACGGCGATGATCGGGCCGATCAGCCGGGCGCCGCACGAGGCGTTCTGGGAGGTCGTCCGCGCCCGGCTGGCGCCGATCGCCGACGCCGCCGCGCTGCTGTTGTTGCGGGTGATCGTCGATGCGGTCGTCTGCGATATCGACGATGTCGACGCCGACGCAGCATACGGCACGCACACGCTCGCGACGGCGATCGGCCCGGGGCGGACGCTGGCCGTCGCGATCGCGGCGCGGTTCGTCGTCGCCGGATTGATCCTCGCCGTCGCACGAGCGCCATCTGCCGTTCGCGTCGCTTGGGCGGTGGTGAGCGTCGCCGGCGCAGCCTCGCTCGCGATCGGCCCGCGGGGCCGGCCGTTGAAGACGCGGATCGACGTTGGCTTCGTCGCCGAGGCGGTCGTCGTCAGCGCCGTCGTGGCGCTGGCATGACACGGCGGGCGGTCATTTCACGCGCGTGTAGTGCGATGTCATGAACTGCGTCCAGTTGCCGTCCGCGCCTTTCACTTGCGATCGCAGGATGCGGTGGTCGGCATCGACGACCTCGAAGATGTCCTGATAATCGACGAGCTTGCCGGGCGAGTCGAAGCTCGGGCCGACCGTGTCCAGCGTCAACACGCGTTCCGCGGCGTCGAGGGAGCCCTCGTAGATCCAGAGGCTCGGCATCATCGAACCGACGAATGTGCCGACGAACTTTCCTTTCGCCGGGTCGTATCCCAGCGTGATGATGCTGTGCCCGATTTCGCCGCCGGGGGCCTCGCCGGCGCCCTCGCAGACGACCCACAGGTCGCCCAGCGCGCGAACCGAATCCTTGCCGCTGCTCTTGTGCGGCGGTTGATCCGGGCCGGCGACGCATTCGGCTTCGAACGCCCAGTCGCCGAGCAGTTGCTTCAGCCATCGGTGTTGCCTTTCGGGGGCGGGGGGTGTCATCGGATGCCTCCTGTGTTTGGACAGGTTGAAACTACCGTGCTGGTCGGTCAATGCAATGGCACGGGCGCTTGTCACCGGTTTTCACCGATCTACAATCGCCGGACTATGCCGATCCCGATCGACGAACAGGTCAAGCTCCTCGCCCGCCGTTGTGAACGCATCATCAGTGAGGCGGAACTGAAAGCCAAGCTGGAGAAGAGCGCCAAGACGGGCAAGCCGCTGCGCGTGAAGCTGGGGATGGACCCGACTGCGCCGGACGTGCATTTGGGCCACGCCGTGCCGCTGAAGGTCGTTCGGCAGTTTCAGGAGTTCGGGCACAAGGCCGTGCTCATCATCGGCGACTACACCGCCCGCGTCGGCGATCCCACCGGACGCAACGCCACCCGCCCGCCCCTTACCGGCGAGGAGATCGACGCCAACGCCAGGACCTACACCGATCAGGTCGGCAAGATCCTGCTTGCCGATCCCGAGCATCTCGAAGTCCGCTACAACAGCGAATGGCTGGGCAAGATGGGCCTCGTCGAGATCATCAAGCTGGCCAGCCGCAAGAGCGTCGCGCAGGTGCTGACTCGCGAGGACTTCGCCAAGCGCTACGCCGAGGGTGTGGATATCCGCCTGCACGAGATCCTGTACCCGCTCCTTCAGGGCTGGGACAGCGTGGCGGTCGATGCCGACATTGAGATGGGCGGGAGCGATCAGTTGTTCAACAACCTCGTCGGCCGCGAGTTTCAGAAGGAGGAAGGGGGCGCGGGGCAGTGCGTGTTCGTCACGCCGTTGCTCGTCGGCACGGACGGCGTGCAGAAGATGAGCAAGAGCAAGAACAACTACGTCGGCCTCACCGATCCGGCCGGCGGCAACGGGGGCATCTTCGGCAAGATCATGTCGCTGCCCGATTCGCTGATGGGCAATTATTACCTGCTCCTCACCGACCTGCCCGAAAGCGAATACAAGCCGCTGATCGAGCAAAGCCCGCGCGACGCGAAGGTGAAGCTCGCCAAGCTGCTGATCGCCTGGCTGCACGACGCCCGGAGCGCCGACCGCGCCGAGCAGGACTTCAAGGCCGCCACCCACGGCGGCGTGCCCAGCGAGATGCCCGAACTGCAACTCCTCGCCGGCCCGCAGCCGATCGTCGCCGTGCTGGTCGCCAGCAAGATCGTGCCGAGCAGTTCCGAGGCGCACCGCAAGCTGAAGGAAGGCGCGATCAAGCTGAACGGCGAAAAGATCCAGGATCCCAAGTTCGCCGTCGACCTCGCCCAGCCCGCCGTGCTTCAGATGGGCAGCAAGAAGTTCGTGCGGCTGATCCCAGGGTAGTTCTCCATCATTATCGGCGGCCTGCGACCGTTCCCACCGAACGAGCGTGCGCGGCGGTACCCCCTCGGCCCGGTGAGAATCCTCACGAGCGGCGCGTCATGAGCGAGATCAGCGCGCGGTCGTAGGGCGTGTCGACGAACAGGCGGTGGTACTCGGCGCCGGCGTCGGTGCAGGCCTTGCGGGTAAGGGTGAGGAACGCCTCGACCTGGGCCTTGTAACTGGGGCGGAGGTCGTCGGCGTCGACTTCGATTTTCTCGTCGGTCTCCAGGTCGTGCAGGGTGATCTGCTTGTCGTAGGGCAGCTCGATCTCGGCCTTGTCGAGCAGGTGGAGCACGAGGAGCTGGTGGCGTTTATATCGCGCGTGTTGCAGGGCCCGGATGAGGGCATCGGGTTCGAGCCAGAGGTCGGAGATCAGGATGAACAGGCTCCGCCGCGGGGCGTTTTCGGCCAGATGGTGGAGTTGCTTGGCCAGATCGGTGTTGCCGGTGGCGACGATGCCCTCCAGCGCGCGGAACATCCGATCCAGATGCGGAGCCGACGACCCCGCCGGCAACTCCACGCGCACCTGCTCGTCCACCGCCACCAGCCCCGCCAAATCCTGCTGAAGCGATAACAGATACGCGATGCACGCCGCCAGGTGCCTGGCGTAGTCGAGCTTCTGGGCGAAGCGCATGGAGTTGCTGGTGTCGATGACGATCGTGGCGCGAAGGTTGGTCTCCTGCTCGTAAAGCTTGATGTAGTAGCGGTCGGACCGCGCGTAGGCCCGCCAGTCGAGGTGGCGAAGCTCGTCGCCGGGGGTGTATTCGCGGTGCTCGGAGAACTCAACGGAAAATCCCCGGTGCGGCGACTTGTGCTGCCCCGTGATCACGCCCTCCACCACCTGCCGGGCCTTAAATTCCAGCCGGCTCATCGCGGCAGCGTCGGCGGGGGTGAAGATGCGGTAGCGAGGGATGGGCATGTGGTCTTGCTAGTTGTTGTACGCGCGTTGAGGAAGGTTGATGAAATGATGAATGGTGAATTCCGGATGATGAATGAAAACAAGAATTGCCAGAAGGCCTGTTTTCATCGTTCAGCATCCATAATTCATCATTCGGAATTCCTCGCCATCTTCAGCAGTTCGATCGTCATCGTCCCATACGTCCTCACGTCGTACGGCGTCCAGCCGGGGAGGGTGAGCTTGTCCTTGGTGTCGTGGCGGAAGACGAGCGTGGCGTCGGGCGCGGCGTGTTTCTGGGCGAACTCCTCCGCCAGCGCCATCAGCGGGGCGGGACGCTCGACGAGGAAACGGTACGGCGGATCGAGGAAGATCAGCCCCGCGCGGTCGGGCGCGGACTTGATCAGCTTGAAGATGTCGCCGGCGAGGACCTTCGAGCGGTCCTTCACGCGGACGGCGTCGATGTTCTTCCGCAACCCGTCGAGGGCGGAGCGATCGGCGTCGAAAAACCACGCCCTGACGGCCCCGCGCGACAGGCATTCGAGGCCCATGCTGCCCGTGCCGCAGAAGCAGTCGAAGACGATCGCATCGGGGATGAGCGGCGCGAGGACGTCGAAGATGCTTTGCTTGGCCCGGTCGGTAATGGGGCGGGTGGCGTCGCTCCTGGGCGCCACGAGCGTTCGTCCGCGAAATTCGCCTGCGATGATGCGCACGAGCGGGAATGTACCCGTCGCCGGCGTCGATGTCTTGCCCCCCCGGCATGACGACGAGATGCACAACAAGATTTCCGGCGGCGGGTCGTTTGCGGGTATAGTGCTCCCCGCCCTGACCGCGTGGAGTGAATAGTCGTATGAGCGAAGCCAACCTGTGTGACAAGTGCGCCGCGCTGTGCTGCCGATACATCGCGCTGCCGATCGATAATCCGAAGAACGTGAAGGATTACGATCACATCCGCTGGTATCTGATGCACGAGAACATCGTGGTGTTCATCGAGAAGAAGCAGTGGTACATCGGCGTGTTCGCCCGATGCAAACACCTCCAGCCCGACAACCGCTGCGGCACGTACCTGACGCGCCCGCGCATCTGCCGCGGGTACAACACCGACAACTGCGATTACCACGGGGGCGAGTACGACTACGAGGAACTCTTCACGTCGGCGGAGCAGCTTCGCGAATACGCCGAGGAAAAGCTCGGCCGTCCGCTGGTGCTGCAGAAGCGCAAGAGGCGTTTCGAGAAGAAGACCAAGAACGGCAGGCTGAAACTGTCGCTGCCGGTGGCTTGAGGGAAGTTCGGATCCAGGGGATTGTGCGATGGCTGATCGGTCGATTCATTATGAGGCGGCGTTTGAGGGATACTTGCGGGAGCGGAAAACGCCTTACGTGGCGGTGGACGAGGCGAAGAAGGCGTTGTTCGCCAACGCCAAGCTGAAAAGCTTTGATTTCGTCGTTTATTCTCAGGCCGGCCCAAACCTGCTCGTGGACGTGAAAGGTCGACAGGCGAGGGAAAACTCCACCCGGCGGGGATATGAATCGTGGACCACCGAGCGCGATATCGAAGACCTGCTGCAATGGCAAGAGGTGTTCGGAGAGGGGTTTAGGGCGGTCCTGGTGTTCGTTTACTGGATCGAGGCGCCGATGATCCCGGAACCGGGAATGTTCGAGTTCCGCGAGCGGTGGTACCTGCTGATGGGGATCGACCTGATCGAATACCGCAACCATATGCGGCGGCGAAGCTCGAAGTGGGAAACGGTCTGCCTGTCGGCGGAAGACTTCCGCCAGCTTGCCCGGCCGCTTGAAACGTGGTTATGATGCTGGGAATGCTCCACACGATTCGCAACCCTCTGGCGTGCGCATTACTTATGATCGCGGTCTGCGCGTCGGGCGCCTCGGCGCAGGACGACGAATCCAGCAGCCTTCCCGATGCCCGCGTCGAAGGCTACCAGATCGCCGATGGCCAGGTCGGCCGAGTGCGAATCGATAAGCCCAACAGCACTGCGCTCACCTGGTTTGTCCTGGCGGGGCTGGGCGTGCTGGCGCTGGGCGTGATGTTCAAGAGTGGTAAAAGGACGCATCTGGACTGATTTAGCGCGATCGCTTTACTCAGATTTTTCTCCCATCGTGTTTTCTCACATTCCGTTCCTTGCGGAGGTACACACCATGAAGACGACAGCTATCTGGGCACTGGTCATCCTGAACGCGATGTTGCTCGCGTCGCTGGTCTGGAACCGGCTGCCTTCCAACGTTGCCGAGGCCCAGGCCCCGCGACGGCCGGGCGATTACCTGATGATCCCGGTGGATTTCCAGGGTGCCCGTACGGGCGTCGTAGTCGTGCTCGACTCGACCAACGGCGACCTCGCCGCGATCGCGACCGACGACCAGAACGCCCGCAACACGCGCATGAGCGGCATGCGGCCGATCAAGCTCACCGACCTTTTCGACCGCGCTGGCGGCGGTCGTAGTCGCTGAGCCTCTCGTCGCATTTTGTGTCGATAATCCTGCGTGTTGTGAACCGAAACAGACTTCCGGAGAACTCATCATGACTCCCAAGACCTACTTCATCGGCGTGCTTGCAGTAATGGCGACCATCCTCGCCGCCGCCAACCTGATCCCCGAAAAACAAGCTGAGGCCGCCTTCAGTATCAAGGACAACCGTTACCAGCTCATCAGCGCCAAGAGCGCCCGCGGCGGCGAGATCCTCTACGTCATCGATAATCTCACCGGCCAGGCCGCGGTCATGGGGTGGGACAACAACACCATCGTTCCCCTCACCGTTCAGCCCATCACCGAACTCTTCAGGTAATAAGAAGCCGTAATACCCATGCAAGACGACCTACGCCACGATTGGACCAAAGAGCAGATCCGGGAAATCTACACCTCGCCGCTGATGGACCTCATCCATCGCGCCGCGACGGTGCACCGGCTCTACCACGATGCGTCGGAGGTCCAGGTCTGCAAGCTCATCTCGGTCAAGACCGGCGCCTGCCCGGAAGACTGCAAATACTGCAGCCAGTCGGTGCGCTACAAGACCGAGATTGACGTCACCCCGATGATGGACGTCTGCGAGGTCGTCGAAACCGCCAAGCGCGCCAAGGAGAACGGCGTCACCCGAGTGTGTCTTGGCGCTGCGTGGCGGCAGGTGAAGGACAACAGCCAGTTCGACAAGGTGCTGGACATGGTCGGGCAGGTCACCGATCTGGGCGTTGAGGTCTGCTGTACGCTCGGCATGCTCACGCAAGATCAGGCCGAAAAACTTGAAGAAGCCGGCCTGCACGCCTACAACCACAACGTCGATACATCGAACGAATACTACGACAAGATCATCACCACCCGCACCTATCAGGATCGGCTGAATACGCTGGCCAACGTCCGCAAGACCAACGTCACCATCTGTTCCGGCGGCATCATCGGGCTGGGCGAAACCGACGACGACCGCATCTCCATGCTGCAAACCCTCAGCACGTTCAACCCGCATCCGGAAAGCGTGCCGATCAACGTGCTGAGCAAGGTGCCCGGCACGCCGCTGGCCGACGCGCCAGACGTGAGCGTGTTTGACACCGTGCGCATGATCGCAACGACGCGTATCGTGATGCCCAAATCGGTTGTGCGCCTCAGCGCCGGCCGCGCGAAGATGAGCCCGTCCGACCAGGCCCTCTGCTTCATGGCCGGCGCCAACTCAATCTTCAGCTCCGAGGCCAAGATCATGCTTACCAAGGCCGTCCCGTCGCAGTCGTACGACGAAGACAAGGCCCTGCTAAACCAGCTGGACCTGAAGATCCGCAAGCCCTTCAAGGAACAGCCGACCCCCACCTCGGTCGCGGAAACGGCGACGGCGTAAGCAATGGGCGGCCCTTGATCGACACCGAACGCCGCGTTCCGGCAAACGTCTCGGAGATGAAGAGGCTGAACCCCGAGTTCGCGCTCACGCGATCGACCTGCCGCCGTCAAGGCGGATGATTTGGCCGGTGATGTACGTGCCGTCGGTGGTCAGGAAATGGACGAGGTTGGCGACGTCCGCCGGCGTGCCGGCGCGACGAAGGGGGACTTTCAACAGGTAGCTCTCCCGCTCCTCCAGTGGCATGTCGTCCGGCCAATCGACGACGCCGGGCGAAATGCCGTTCACTGTCGCCTCGGGCGCGAGTTGGCGTGCCAGGCCGAGCGTGGCATTGGCGAGTGCGGCCTTGCTGGCGCAGTACGTCGCATAGGACGGCATGGGCTTGTCGGCCATGATGTCGATCAGGTTCACCACATGCCCACGCGTCGATTTCAGCAGAGGGGCGAGGGCGTGCGTCAGTTGCAGGGGAACCTCGAAGTTTACACGCTGATGTCGTCGTGATAGTTCGACGAAGGTCGCCTCCCGATCCGGAAGATAGAGCGAAGCGCTGTTGACCAACACGTCGAGTCGCGCGGTTTGCGTGCTCACCCAGGCAGTCAGCGCCGGCACGGCGTCGGTCGATTCGAAATCAACTTGCAGGCAGTCGGCGTTGCCGCCGGCCTCGCGAATTTGGCTGGCCAGCGCGCCAGCTTCGGCGCCGCTGTTACGATAGGTAAACAGCACCCGGAACCCCGCGTTCGCCAGCCGCTCTACGATCGCCCGACCGACGCGCTTCGCGCCGCCGGTGATGAGGGCTGTTCGCTGGTCCTGCATGGGGTAAGTTTATCAGATTTCGACGGATTGCGATGGTGTTTAGAAGCTGATTCCAGACCTCGTGGCACGGGTTTGCAACCCGTGATTCCCGCGCGCCAACACAGGTTGCAAACCCGTGCCACGAAACAAACGTCCGCTCCATTTGAGATTTGACGTCGCGGCAAGCTGCGCGCTTTCAATCGTGTATAGCGCGCGGCAACCTGCGACGCTAAACGGGGTTTCAGTTGCGTTCGCCGACGTCGAGGCCGTGCTTGATCATCTTTTTGTAGAGCGTGGTGCGGTTGATATCCAGTTCGGCGGCGGTGGCCTGGCGGTTCCAGTTGTTGCGGTGAAGCGCGGCCTCGATGATCTGGCGCTCCGGCATTTCGAGGGCTTTTTCCAACGGCATCGGCTCGCTCAAATATGCATCGACACGACCGGCCGCCTTCGGGGCGGCGGGGGATTCGTGCAGGGTTTCGGGGAGGTCGTCGATCTCGATCTTCGGCCGCTTGGAAAGCACCACCGCACGCTCCACCGCGTTCTCCAACTCGCGCACGTTGCCCGGCCAGCCGTAGCTCATCAGCCGCTGCATCGCGCTTTCGCTAAAGCCGATCACCTTGCGGTTCAGCTCCTTCGAAAAGCGCCTCAGGAAGTGTTCCGCCAGCAGCGGGATATCGCCCGCGCGCGACCGCAATGGCGGCAGGGCGATGGTGACGACGTTGATGCGGTAATACAGATCCTGCCGGAACTTTCCTTCCGCGACGAGCGATGCCAGATCGACGTTGGTCGCGAGGATCGATCGCACGTCGACGGTTCGCGTTTCGGTCGCCCCCACAGGCTCGAAGGCGCGCTCCTGCAACACGCGCAACAGCTTGACCTGCATGGTTGGCGGGGCGGAGTTGATCTCGTCGAGGAAGATCGTGCCGCTATCGGCCGCGAGGAAGCGGCCGGGCTTGTCGGCGTGGGCGCCGGTGAAGCTGCCCTTTACGTGGCCGAACAATTCGGATTCGAGAAGCGTTTCGGGCAGCGCGCCGCAGGCGATTTCGACAAACGGCTTATCCCGCCTCGGGCTGCGGCGGTGGATGGCGCGGGCGAGCATCGATTTGCCGGTGCCCGATTCGCCGACGATCAGGACGGTCGTCCGCCCGTCCGCCACCGCGTCCACGAGGTCGTACACCCGCTGCATCCGGTGATCGCGGCCGACGATGTTGTCGAGGCCGAATCGATGGTCGAGCTGCGCTTTGAGCGCGAAATTCTCCGCCAAGAGCGCCTGCTGCCGTACGGCTTTATCGACAATCGTACGAATCTCGTCGTCCACGATCGGCTTGGTCAGGTATTCGAACGCCCCCAGCTTGGTTGCCTCAACGGCGTTTTCGATCGTGCCATACGACGTGATGACGATGACGATCACCTGCGGGTGTCGGCTGCGGATGTCTCGCAAAAACTCCGCCGGCTTTACGCCGGGCAGGTTGATGTCGGCCAGCAGCACGTCGACGGTACCGCTTTCCAGTTCCGACATCGCGCCGGCAATATTATCGGCCGTTGCCACCTCGTATCCCTCGCGCCGGAGGAACTGGCCGAGCGACTGTTGCATGATGCGATCTTCGTCGAGGATCAGCAGGCGAGCGCGATGGTTGTTGTTGGCTTGGATCATCAGTTCTAGCGATGCGAAAAGGCAACACCGCACGTCTGATATCGGCATTCTGTTGCCGGGGGTAAACATTCTCTGTTAATCGCGTTCTGCCATATACTTGTAACGGGAAAGACACACGGAGACGCAGTTATGCGCATTGGAATTCCGAAGGAAGTGAAGCCCGACGAGTATCGCGTAGGCATCATGCCGGTGGGCGTGGACGCGCTCGTCCGTGCCGGCCATGAGGTCCTGGTGCAGGAGCAGGCGGGCGTCGGCTCGGGCTTTCCCGACGAAGACTACGCCGCCGCTGGCGCGAAGCTGGTGCCGACCGCGAAGGACGTGTACGCCGCCGACATGATCATGAAGGTGAAGGAGCCGCAGGCCCAGGAGATGGCGCTGTTCCATCCCGGCCAGATCGTGTTCACCTACTTCCACTTCGCCGCCGATCAGAAGCTGACGCAGGCGTGCGTGGACGCGAAGATCACTGCCATCGCGTACGAGACGATCAAGGATAAGAAAGGCACGCTCCCACTGCTGACGCCGATGAGCGAGGTGGCGGGGAAGATGAGCATCCAGGAGGGGGCGAAGTACCTGGAGAAGCCGATGAGCGGCCGGGGCATATTGCTCGGCGGCGTGCCGGGCGTGCCGCCGGCGCACGTGGTGGTGCTGGGCGGCGGGATCGTCGGCACCAACGCCGCGAAGGTGGCGGCGGGGCTGGGGGCAAACGTGGTGCTGATGGACGTGAACGTCGATCGGCTTCGCTATCTCGACGACGTGATGCCCGCCAACGTGACGACGCTGTACTCCGATCGCTACAACATCAATGAAAACCTGAAGCTGGCCGACCTGGTGATCGGCGCCGTGCTCATTCCCGGCGCGAAGGCGCCGAGATTGGTGACGCGCGATCATCTGAAGATCATGAAGAACGGCGCGGTGATCGTGGACGTGGCGATCGACCAGGGCGGCTGCGTTGAGACCAGCCGGCCGACCACACACCAGCAACCGACGTACATCGTCGAGGGCGTGGTGCATTATTGTGTGACGAACATGCCCGGCGCGGTCGGCCGTACGAGTACGATCGCGCTGTGCAACGCGACCTTGCCGTACGCATTGAAGATCGCCGGCGAAGGGTTCCGTGCCGTGGCGACCAAGGACACGGGCTTCGCCGAAGGCATCAATCTGACCGACGGCCGGGTGACGTACGCGCCGGTGGCAGAGGCGTTCGGGATGAAGCTCGAACCGCTCGGCTGATCGCGCGCGGGCCTCTACACGCCGTAATACTCGCGGCCCTTGGCTTCCAGGTGGTCAAGCAGGGCGTTGGGAGAGATGTCTTCGCCCGTCACGCGCTTCGCCAGTTCCCGCCCACTGTAGCGCCGGCCGTGGACGTGGATGTTCGATCGCAGCCATGCCAGCAGCGGCGCAAACTCGCCCTTGGCGATGAGCGTTTCCAACTCAGGCAGGTCACGCCTGGCGGCGCGATAGAACTGGGCGGCATACATGTTGCCCAGCGAATAGGTCGGGAAATACCCGATCAGCCCGCAACTCCAGTGCACGTCCTGAAGGCAGCCTTTGCTGATGTCGGGCACGTCGATGCCGAAATAGCGTTTGAATGTCTCATCCCACACCTTCGGAATGTCGGCCACGTTCAGGTCGCCTTTGAGCATCTTCTGCTCGATCTCAAACCGCAGCAGGATGTGCAGGTTATACGTGGCCTCGTCCGACTCGGTGCGGATGAAGCTGGGGCGGATGTCGTTGACCGCGAACATCCAGTCATCAAGCGAGACGTCATCGATCGTGGGAGAGAAAGCCTGTTTCGTTCGATCGAAGAAATGGTTCCAGAACGCCCGTGATCGGCCGACCAGATTTTCCCAGAGGCGGGACTGGCTTTCGTGAATGCCCAGCGACGTCGCGTCCGCCAACGCGGTGCCGAAGTGCGTGGTTTTCGGCAGGCCCTGCTCGTACATGGCGTGGCCGGTCTCGTGAAGGGTGCCGAAGAAGGCGTCGCCGAAGAAGTGTTCGTCGTAGCGGGTGGTGATGCGCGTGTCGCCCGGCGCGATGCCGGAACAGAACGGGTGGACCGATACATCCAGCCGCCCGGCGTCGCCGTCAAAGCCGATCGCCAGCGCGGCTTCGCGCGCCAGTTTTTCCTGCGCGTTCGGAGCATAACGGCGTTCGAGAATGTGCAGCGGCGCAGTCTTGCCGCTGCCGGCGATGCGCTCGATCAGCGCGACGAGGCGCGGCTTCATCGCGTCGAACAATTTCGCGAGCGATTCGCTGGTTTCGCCCGGTTCGTAGGCGTCCAGGAGCGCATCGTACGGGTGCCCGCTGGTGCTGCCGATGCAGGCGGCTTCCTGGCGCTTCAGGTCGAGCACTTTCGTCAGCCAGGGCGCGAAGGCGGCGAAATCCTTCTTCGATCGCGCTTCCACCCATGCCGCCTGCGACAGCGTGGTGGTGCGGGCGATTTCTTCCACCAGCGTCGCCGGCAGCTTGGTGGCGCGGTCGTAATCGCGGCGCAGTTCACGCAGGATGACGCGGGCGTCCTCGCTTTCCGGCGTTGAGCCTTCGAGTTCTCCGAGCCAGTCGCCGATCTGCCTGGCGGTGAAACGCTCGTGCGTCATCTTCGCGAGCAATGCCGACTGCTGCGACCGAAACTCCGTCCCGGCGGGGCGAAGCATGACCTGCTCGTCCCAGCCGACCAGCGCCGCGACGGTGCCCAGCGTGCCGATCTCGCGCAGCTCGGCGCGGAGCTTCTCATAGGTGGTTTGCTTCATGGAGTGATCTAAGCCGTTTTGCCCGCAAGAGTAAAGCTTGGCGATTCGTCAGACCTTCGGCATCTGCTGCGTCAGGCAATGGATCGCGCCTAGGCCCCAGATCAGCTCGCGACAGTCGATGCCGATGACCTGATGCTTCGGCAGGTGCGATTGCAGGATGTCGATCGCTCTCCTATCCGTCTTCTTCGGCCCGAACGTCGGCACGAGGCACGCGCCGTTGATGAAGAGGAAGTTGACGTACGTCGCCGGCAACCGCTGGCCGTCATGTTCGACGATGCCGGGCATCGGAATCTCGACAATCTCGAACGGCCGGCCTGCCTGGTCGCGCAGCGCCTCGGCCTGCTTGCGGGCACGCTTCAGCACCTTGTAGTCGACGTCCTTCGGATCATCCTGAATCGCCATCACCAACTTGGTGGGGGAGAGGAATCGCGCGAGGTCGTCGACGTGCCCGTCGGTATCGTCGCCATCGATCCCGCCGGTCAGCCAGCAGACGTTGGTTTGCCCGTAGTAGTCCTTCAAATACTGCTCGATTTGTTCCTTCGAGAGATCGGGATTGCGGTTCTTGTTCAGCAGGCAGTCGGTCGTCGTCAGCACCGTCCCCGCGCCGTTGAACTCCACCGCGCCGCCTTCCATGATGACGAGGTTGTCGTGGGGGCCGCCTTGGCGGACCGTTTCCGCCTGGCTCGCCGAGGCGGTCTCGGCAGGCTTCTTCGGATAGAACACCGGCAACCCGAACGCCTTGGCGATCTCCGTCGGCACACGATCATCCGCATCATACGGAGGATACTTCCCGCCCCAGGCGTTGAACCCCCAATCAACAATCGCGCGCTGCTTCGCCTTGCGGTTGATGACGAACGCCGGCCCGTGGTCACGGCACCAGTTTTCGTTGGTGGGGACGTGAAAGAACTTTACGCGCTTGAGGTCCACGCCTGCGTCATCCAGCACGCCGCGCACGATGAACGCCCAGTTCTCATTTGGCACGTTGATATACACCCACTGCCTCGCCGCGATCTCCCTCACGATCCTGCCGAGGTTCTCCGGCACGGTGTGATATTTCTGCGGAAACGAAATCCCCTCCGGGCGCGGCCAGCTGAACCATGTCGCCTCCTGCTTCTCCCATTCGGCAGGAAATGTGTAACCGAGCGCGGCGGGGGTCTTCGATAGAATCTTGAGTCGCGGCATGCCGCGAATTTCTACCGCATCCCAGCGATGCTGAACAGACCGCGATGTCGAGGATTAAGCTCCGGCCAGCTCATCTCGTGTCAAAACGAATGGCGGCGTAATCGCGGCGATCGCGATTCCGGGGCGTTGGTCTGTAATCAGGACTGGGTGGATTGGCTGGCGGCGCGGAGTGGGGGGAGCAGGCGAACCATGTAAATCGTGAACGAGATCGCCAGCAGGATCAGAAAGCTGATGGACGTCGCGCGGATGAGGCCGGCGTGCTCGACGATGGCGGCGATCTGCTCTTCGGGCGTGCCGAAGGATCGGTAGATGTCGGCCAGCGGCACGCGGAGCATCGATGGGATCATCAGCAGCGCCGGCACGACGATCCCCGCAAGCCCGAGCCACCAGCCGCGAAGCTGGCAGCGGTAAACCCGGTAGCCGGAGAGCGCGAGGACGCCCGCGATCGCGAGGGAGACGACGATCGCCGGCATGCCCTTCAGCAGCACGCCGCCGATGGGGAACATCATGTAGGTGGCGCTGAAACCGAAGAGGGCGGCGGCGAGGTAAAGCGTCATCGACAGGCCGAGGATCTTCAGCGGGCAGCGGTCGGTCCAGCGTTCGACCGGATCGAAATGCCGGAGGGTTTGGTCGGCGGCCTCCGACCGCGTGAGCCAGAAGATGAGCGTCGGCAGGCCGACCATGAACACCGCGGATACCGCAATGCCGACCGCGAGCATCCAGCCGAGGAATTCACGCGGGAAGTTGGGGATGTCGGCGAGGGTGTCGCGCGTGACGGGAAACATGACGATCGACGCCACCAGCGACACGGCGCCGAGGATGATCCAGTGCGTGGCAAGGATGAGGATCAGCGGACGGCTCCAGCGCCGCTTGCGGACCGCGCCGATGCCCAGCCAGATCAGCGCGCCGGCGATCGCCCCGTAAAGCAGCATGGCGGCGACGATATGGCTTGCGCTGAGCGTCATCTTCGGCTGCCCCGGCTGCTGCGGGATGACCAGCGCCAGCGGCATCATCAGCGTCGAACACCCCGCCATGATGCCCGAGAGGATCAGCAGGATGCCCGCGGCAAGCAGTTGTGGCCGCTTATCCGCAAACGGCAACGCCGGCGGGACGCTTTGGTAGGCGATCGGTTCGGTCATCGTGAGGCGGATCATCCCGCAGGTCGATTCGTCGTGCAAACTTGACCAACCCCCGCGTATCCCGAGAATCGGCCGGCAGACAGCTATGGCAAAGACGATCAACCATCCGGCGTTCGAGCCGCTCAAGCAGGCGTTCCCCGACATCAAGTTCAAGGCCGGCGAGTTTCGCGACATGGTCACGCTCGTCGTGCCGCGCGAAGCGCTCCTGCGCGTCGCCGCCTTCCTGCGCGACGACGAGCGGACGAAATATGACTTTCTCGCCGAGGTGAACGGCGTCGACTACCTGGACTACGGCGGCGTCGAGCACCGCTTTGCCGTCAACTACGGCCTGACGAGCACGCACTACAACAACCGCCTGTGGCTGAAGGTCTTCCTCGACCCCGAACGCGACACCGCCCCGGGCACCGACGTTCGCGATGAGGAAGCCGAACAGAAGGGCGATCCCGGCCTGATGGTCGATTCGGTGACGAGCGTCTGGCCCGGCGCCGAATGGCCGGAACGCGAGGTCTACGACATGCTCGGCATCATCTTCCGCGGCCACCCGGACCTGAGGCGCATCATGACGTGGAATGGGTATGGGTCATATCCGCTTCGCAAGGACTATCCCTTGCGCGGCGTGGGCGAGCGGGAGGCGTTTAAGATTGTGGCGCGCGACAGCGCGTAGGCAGGAAAACAAGAAAACGAGAAACATGAAGACAAGAAGCCCGGTAGTATGACCTATGACGAATGGGCTGCCAGTGTGCTCAGGATGATTCGCGAGGATACGGTTTGGCGGATCGAGGCCTATCGTCTGGGGCTGTTCCTCTCGGAACTCGTCTGGCTGGACGCCGATAAGCTGTTTAGGAATCGCAAGACGATCGATATCGCCGACCAGCTGTTGAGATCCGTGCGACGGATCGCGGCAACGATCTGCGAAGGTTATACGCGCGACAATGGAAAGGCCCGGGCGACATTCTGCGAGTATGCAGCCGGCTCTGCGCGCGAATCGCGGGATTGGTATTACCGTGGACGGATAGTGTTGAAGGAAAATGTAACCGAGCATCGTATGATGCTCTGCCAGTCGATCGTAAAACTGACATTGCGAATGGCGTCAAATGAAAGACGCGCCAACCGTCGACCCAGCGACGAGTAACGTGGTTCTTGTTTTCATGTTTCTCGTCTTCTCGTTTTCAAGCATATGTTCGAATCCCTCACGCAACGCCGCTACCTCATCCCCTTCAAAGCTTCCCGCTTGCCTCAGCAAATCACTGACGTCCTGGTGATCGGCGGCGGTGTGGCGGGGTTGCGTGCGGCCATCGCGGCGGCGGAGGGGGGGGCGGACGTGCTCATCCTCACCAAGGACACGATCGAGCAATCCAACACGTGGTGGGCGCAGGGCGGGATCGCCGCCGTTCTGCAGCCGCTGGATTCGGTCGAGGCGCACGTTCGCGATACCGAGGTTGTCGGCGTCGGGCTGTGTGACGAAAAAAGCGTGCGCACGGTGGTGGAGGAGGGGCCTAAGCGCGTCATCGAACTGATGCAGTGGGGCGCGAACTTCGACAAGCAGGCCGGCAACGCCTACGACCTCGCTTACGGCCTGGAAGGTGGCCACAGCTATGCCCGCATCCTGCACGCCTACGGCGATTCCACCGGCAAGGAACTGGCGCAGACGCTCATCAACAAAGTTCGTTCTTTCGATTCCATCCGCGTCAGCGAGCACAGCTTCGCGATTGACCTGATCACCCACGACGGCGCGTGCGTCGGCCTGCTGGCGATGATCAAAGAGCAGGTGCACGTCATCTGGGCAAGGCGGACCATCCTTGCCTCGGGCGGGGCAGGGCAGCTCTGGCGCGAATCGACCAACCCCAAGATCGCGACGGCCGACGGGCATGCGATGGCGTATCGCGCCGGCGCGACGCTGGCGGACATGGAGATGGTGCAGTTCCATCCCACGACGCTGTACGTCGCCGGCTCCAGCCGTGCGCTGATCACCGAGGCCGTCCGCGGCGAGGGGGCGCACCTGGTCGATCGCAACGGCTATCGCTTCATGGGCGACTACCACAAGGACGCCGAGCTTGCCCCTCGCGACGTCGTCTCCCGCGCCATCGTCGAGCAGATCCGCAAGACGCATTACACGCACGTCTTCCTCGATACCCGGCACCTGGAAACCAACGCCTTCAAGGCTCGCTTTCCACAATTAACGCGGCTGTGTGAACAGTTCGATATCGACCTGTCGAAAGACCTCATTCCCATCCATCCGGCCACGCATTACATGATCGGCGGCGTCGATGCCGATCTGATCGGGCGCACCAGTTTGAAGGGCCTGTACGCCATCGGTGAGGCCAGCTGTTCCGGCCTGCATGGCGCGAACCGGCTGGCGAGCAACTCGCTGCTCGAAGGGCTTGTTTTCGGCGCCCGCGCCGGCACCGATGCGGCTTTCGAAGCCAAACAACTGAAGATCGATTTTCCGCAGGATCTGGAAGCCAAAATTCCTCCCTCGGAGAAGACGGAACTCGACGTCACCGACGTGAAAAGTTCGCTCCGCAGCGTGATGTGGCGCAACGTCGGCATCGAGCGCGAGGGGGCACGGCTGAACGAGACGCGCGAGATCATCGCGTTCTGGTGCCGGTATGTCATGGACAAATCATTCCTGCCGGTCATCGGCCCGGACGCCGCCGTCGCGGGGTGGGAATTGCAGAACATGCTGACGGTGGCCTTCCTCGTGACGGCGGCGGCGTATGCGAGGACGGAGTCGCGTGGGGCGCACCACCGCATGGATCATCCGCAACGCGACGATGATCACTGGCGCCTGCACCTGCAATGGAAACGTCCGATGGAAACGCCGATTCCAGAACTCGTGGACAACGCCTGAACGAAAGCGCGAAGCACATGCCCGCTCAATCCGGTTCGAACATCACCTGGCACGCCGGCCACGTTTCGCCCGACGATCGCCGCCGCGTGTTGCGGCAGCGGGGGGTGACGGTCTGGATGACCGGCCTCAGCGCTTCCGGCAAAAGCACGATCGCCAGCCTCGTTGAGCAGAAGCTTATCGCCGCCAACCACGCCGCCTATCGTCTGGACGGCGACAACATCCGCTTTGGCCTCAACAAAGACCCGAAGTCGCTCATCGAGGTCAGCGGATACGCTGAAGGGGCCGCCAGGCGATTTGGCGTTGGCTTCAGCGCGGATGACCGGATGGAAAACATCCGTCGCATTGGCGAGGTGGCGCGGCTGTTTGCCGATGCGGGCCTGATCGCGATCACCAGTTTCATCAGCCCCTACGCCCGCGACCGTGCCGCCGTCCGGGCGATGCACGCCGAGGGGGCGTTTATCGAGGTATACGTCAAGGTCTCCGTCAACGCCGCCGCCGCCCGCGACCCCAAAGGGCTGTACAAGCGGGCGTTGGCGGGCGAAATCAAGGGCTTTACCGGCATCGATGACCCTTACGAAGCGCCGGTCAAACCGGAGATCATCCTCGACACCGAGAACACAGCACCTGATGTTGCTGCGGATCAGGTCTTGGCATATCTACAAAAAAATGGTTATCTAGCGGCATGAACCTTCGCGTCGCCTCACTATCGTTGCTGATCTTCCTGTCCGGATGCAGCTGGGGGTCGTTCGGCGGCTCCTCCAACGTGATGACCGAGCCGCCTTCGAACTGGCAGAATTACGAGAAGAAAACGGTGACGCTCGAAGGCTCCGCCGGCAACTCGCCGACGGGCCCGATCCTGCGTTTCCGCGGCGGCAGCTGGATCGGCCTTGAAGGAGCTCGTATGTGGGGCCTCGACGTCGTCGGCCGACCGGTTGGCGTCACCGGCGTCATCCAGCCCGGCGCCGGCGCACGCGATGGCGAGTACGTCATGAAAGTTGAATCGTGGTACCTCCAGCAATCCACCAACCTGCCGCAGAAATCAGGCTGATTGGATCGCGCCCCCCCGTCATGCAATCATTGATCGATCTCCACACCCATTCTACTGCTTCGGATGGCACCTATGCTCCGGCGGCGGTCGTTGATCTGGCCCGCGAGAACGGGCTGAGCGCCATCGCGCTCACCGATCACGATACCGTTGCCGGCGTTGCTGAAGCCGCGGCGCGGGCGAAGGAGGTCGGGATCGACTTTCTGCCCGGCATCGAGATTTCCGCCGAGTTTCCTGCGCCGGGGACGCTGCACATCCTCGGCTACGGCGTCGATCCGCTGAGCCCCGATCTGCGATCGCTCACCGAGACGCTGCTGGCGGGGCGGGATAACCGTAACCCGCGTATCGTTGCAAAGCTGAACGAACTGGGTATGGCGATCACGATGGACGAGGTCGAAGCCGAGGCGGCCGGCAACGTCGTCGGCCGTCCGCACATCGCGGCGGCGCTGATGCGGAAGGGACACGTCAAATCGATTAAGGAGGCGTTCGACAAATACCTTGCTCAGGGCGCCGCCGCGTATTTTGACAAGGAACGCCTCTCTCCGCGCCAAGCCATCGACCGCATTCGCGCCGCCGGCGGGGTGGCAGTGTTGGCGCACCCGGTTCAACTTCGCACCACCAACGATGCCCAACTTGATCGGGTCGTCAAAGACCTGGTCGACCTGGGCCTCTCCGGCATCGAGGTCTACCACTCCGATCACGATGAGTTGATGGTTCGAAAAGTACGCGAGCTGGCCAAAAAATATGCCCTTCTCCAAACCGGCGGCAGCGACTTCCACGGCCGGAACAAGCCGGCCATTTCTCTCGGCCGGGCTGGCGGCCATCGTGTTCCCCGTGAACTGTATGACCTGCTCCTCCAACGACTTAGCAGGGATTGACACCCCGACCACTTGCAACAGCCGCGGAACCGGGTATCTTTGACCGACTCGAAAGAGATTCCGGGGTGTAGCTCAGCTTGGCTAGAGCGCGTCGTTCGGGTCGACGAGGTCGCATGTTCGAATCATGTCACCCCGATTTAAGCCATACAGCCGCCGTTCGCACGGCGGCTGTATCGTTTTATGAATGACAACTCCGGGGCTCACTTCATACTGCCGCCGGAACCGACTGGCCTTCCTGACTGCGGCGGCGAAGCGAGTCGAGCTTTTCACGGCATTCCTTGGCGAGCTGCGTATTCGGGAAATCGCGCACCACCACGTCTGCGATTCGGTGCGCCTCGGCCCAACGCGACTGATGGATCGCGTCGGCCAGTTGGTCGCGAAGCTGGTTGATCTTGTCCTTGAACAGGTTGCGGACCGATTCCTGCATGCCCGATGCCTCGTCCGGCGTAAGGTAAAAGTCGAGCTTGCGCACCACCGCGATCGCGCCGTCGGTGTCCTTGGCGGAGATGCGGTCGTTGTAGTCGTCAAGCAGCTTCTGCTTGAAGGCCTGGCGGCGCTGCTCGATTTCGTTGGGAAGCGAGCGGACTTCCTCGATCGTCGGGAACTGCTGCTGTAGCCGATCCGCCTCGCGGAACGCCGCCGCCCACTGCTGGTTGGCGGTGTGGCGGTCGATCAGCGCCACGCCTGCCTGGATCTGCCGGCGGATGTGGTCGGAGAACCGCTGGTTGATGTCTTCGCGAATCCTCTCGGCCTCCTGCTTGTAGCCGAAGGCGGTGTCCATCTCATTCACCAGCACCAGGGCGCCTTCCCAGTCCTTGCGCGCGATGTCTTCCGTAATCGCCCGGCGGAGGGCTTCGCGGTCCTTGTCACGGTAGGCGACGGATTTGGCGCGGTCGCTCAGCAACTGCTGGTCCTGAATCTCGTTCAGCATGACCGAGAACTGTTCCATCCGCTCGTAGATCGGGGTCATCGATTCCTGGATCGACTGGCGCACCGTACCACGATCGGCAAAGGCGATGGCGATCGGCCAAGCGAGCAGCACGCCCATCAGGCTCAACGCCCCGGCGGCGGCCATCGTCCAGCCTTTGTTGGTGGCAGCGAGGTATACGCCCAGCGCCAGCACGCCTAACGCCAGAAGAAAGACGACGGGATATACCCAAGTCAACGACAGGGCTTTCTTCTGCTGAACCGTTCCGGAATTCGCGTTTTCCATGCTCCACCTCTCAGACGTTTTCGATATGCGATCGGCTCTACATGGTTGCGGCCGACGATGGATGGTACGCCGAGTCCACCGACGCCTTCACCGATTTGTTGCCGGATTATAGCCGCCATCGCCAAATAACGCTCTGAAATAAGGTTAACGGCGACAGAAACACCTGAAATCACTAATTCGGGTGGGACGGAAGGGCTGGCGCATCGGGGTCAACCGGGAGTTGGGCGGCGTCATCTGTCGGCTCGATGGCTTCTTCCTTCGCCAGCTCGTCAATCCGACGCTGCCGCTCGCCGCCGAGCACGGACAGCATCGCGAAACCGGCGAACAGGCCGAAGGCGAGCCAAAGCCATTCCATGCCTTGTTCATCGGCCAGAAAAGGGTGTCGGGATGAGCGCCCCACGTCCGACTGACGCGCTATCTCTATTCCGATCGGCGGCCTGATCCAGTATTGTCCCGACCTATGGCACGCCTCCGCGATTGTGTTCTCGTTGTCCGCGAGTATGGCGTTTTCGCCTTTTTCAAACGCCTCTATAAGGAGATCAACGAGGACAACGTCTTCACCAACGCCGCCGCCATGTCGTACGCGTGGATGTTCGCGGTTTTCCCGTTCATGATCGCGATCATGACGCTTGTGCCCTATTTGCCCGAACGTCTCCGGCAGGAGGCGAAGCAAATGACGGAAGACGTGCTTTCCTACTCGCTCACCTCGCAAGCCTCGACGACGCTAATGGAGCAGTGGGATACCGTCGTCAACCAGCCGCGGAGCGGGTTGCTCTCGCTAGGGCTGCTCCTGACGTTTTTCGCCGCGTCGGGCGGGATGAACGCGACCATGACAGCGCTCGATCACGCGTTCGACATCGAGAAACCTCGCAAGTACATCTGGAAGCGCATCGTCGCGATGATGCTCACGGTCTTCATGTGTATAAGCCTGCTGATCATCATCGTGTTGATCCCGGTCGGCAGCATGGTCACCGAATTGCTTAAAACGCATGCCGGCAAGCTGCCCGATTGGGCGCAGGACATGCTGGATGGCTGGACCATCCCGATCCTGACGATCGTTCGCTACGCTGTCGGCCTTACGGTCATGCAGGTTCTCATCGGCGTAATCTACCACTTCGGTCGGAGCCGACGGTATCACCGTATCCGGTTCTTCACCCCCGGCTCGATCGTCGCGGCGGCAGGGTGGATCGGCACGGGGCTCGCGATGCAGTACTACGTCGCAAATTTTGCCAACTACCCCAAAACGTACGGTGCGGTAGCGGGCATGGTCGTGATGCTGATGGTCTTCTACATCAACGCCATCACCATCCTGCTGGGCGCGGAGATCGACAACGAGATTCGGGAGATCAAGGGCGAACTCGGCAGCCGTTTCGAGCCCGAACCGTCGCCGAGCATGCCTCAGGCCTGAATCGCGCGATTCCCACCGCCCGCCGCTTGGAGTATTCTTTCCGCCATGTCCGAACCGCTGGAACCGCTTCGCAAGCAGATTGACGACCTCGATCGCCAGATCGTCGAACTCCTCAACGCCCGTGCCCGGGTGGTGGTGGAGGTGGGGAAGGTAAAGCAGCAACAGAACATCTCGATCTACGCCCCCGATCGCGAAAAAGTGGTGTTGGAGAAGGTGCGCAACCTGAATGCCGGCCCGCTGCCGAACCGCTGTCTGG
>JBBCIV010000085.1:0-37975 GCA_037189665.1 Phycisphaerae bacterium
CCCCCCCCACGCCACGGTCTATATGGAGAGCACCGTCATCCCGCGTCGTTGATCCGCAATCCGATCGAACACGGGTTGGACGACGTGAATCGTGATGGAAAATTGCCAAACGAACCCAATTTCGTTGTAACCATCTGTTAAAAAAGGATTTAAGAACGATGAATCGTGGGGACATCCCGTCCGAGACGTCCGGGGAACGCGATGCGATCCGAAAAAACGAACCCAAAACCCGCATCCGGGCTCGCTTGGCCCTCCAAATGTTCGCCACGCGTGAAATCTGCCAAACGAACCCAATTTTTTCTATAAAGCCTTTTAAAATAATGTCTTATGACGAAGGATAACCCCGTTCAGCCTCGATTTGCGTGTCGCTCGGCCTGTTCGTACTATCTCCCCTCCCGTTTTCTGAAGGAATGCCATGAAGATTCTGGTTGCCGACAAGTTGGCCGAGGAAGGTCTTGAGTTTCTGACGCAGTCCGGCGTGTCGTACGACGTCAAGATCGGGTTGAAGGAGGCGGAACTGGCCTCCGAGATCCCGAACTACGACGGCCTGATCGTGCGTTCGGGCGCGAAGGTCACCGCCAAGTGTCTGGTCGAGCCGGGCAAGCTACGCGCGATCGCGCGGGCGGGCGTCGGCGTCGATAACATCGACCTCGAGGCCGCGACCGGCAAGGGCATTCTCGTCCTCAACACCGCCGCCGCCAGCACGCTGTCCACCGCAGAGCATGCGTGGGCGCTGCTCATGAGCCTGGCCCGCCGCATTCCCACCGCCAACCACGGGCTTCGCTCCGGCGAGCTGGATTGGAAGAAGCGCAGCGTTTACCAGGGCACGCAGCTGGCGGGCAAGACGATGGGCGTGGTCGGCCTCGGGCGAATCGGGCAGACCGTTGCCACCCGCGCGCTGGCGTTCGAGATGAAGGTGCTCGGCTTCGACCCGTTCGTGCAGACCGACGCCGTCCTCGACGGCCGCGTGAAGATGGTCAAGGATTTCGATGAGTTCCTGAAGCAGCTCGACGTCATCACCTTCCACGTGCCCGGCGGCGAGCAGACCAAGCACTTGATCAACCGCGACCGCCTCTTCAACGTCGCCAAGCCCAACCTGCTGATCGTCAACGACGCCCGCGGCGAGGTGGTGGACGAGTTCGCCGTCGCCGAGGCGCTTCAGGCCAAGCGGATCGCCGGCGCCGCGCTGGACGTGTTCATCACCGAGCCGCCCGCGAAGGACCACCCGCTGTTCGGATTGCCCAACGCGATCGTCACCCCTCACCTGGGCGCCAGCACCGACGAGGCGCAGACCGCCGTCAGCGTCGAGGCGTGCAAGGCGATGGTGGCGTTCCTGCAGACGGGCGAGATCCGCGGCGCGGTCAACGCCGGCGGCATCAAGCTCGACCTTCCGCCGGACGAGGCGCCGTTCGCCAAGCTCGCCACGCGCATCGGCGCGCTCCTGAGCGCGTACGCCGAGGGCGGCATCAAGGCGATCACCGTTCGCGCCTCGGGCACGAAGGCCCCCAAGCACCTGAAGACGCTGGTGCGCCTGGCGGGCGTCGAGTTGCTGAAGCCGCACCTGACCGACCCGGTCAACGTGATCAACGTCGAGCACATCGCGCGCAGCCGCGGGATCGAACTGGACGACGTCCACGAGCCCCAGCCGCCGCAGGGCCTGGTCGGCGATATCGTCGGCGTCCGCGTGAAGAGCGCCGACGGCGACACCCACCGCATCCTCGGCACCGCCTACGCCGACGGTAAGCCGCGCGTGCTTCGGTTCGACGACTTCAGCGTCGACATGATCCCCGAAGGCGACATGGTCATCATCGAGAACGAGGACAAGCCCGGCGTGATCGGCGTGGTCGGCACCACCTTCGGCGACGCCGGCGTGAACATCGCCGACATGGTCATCAGCCGCGTCATCCAGCCCGACGGTAAGCCGCGGGCGCTGATGGTGCTGAAGGTGGACTCGAAGCCCGACGAAAGCCTGGTCAACCGCCTCAAGGCGCGCCCGGGCATCCTCCGCGTCAAGACGGTGAAGCTGCCGAAGCTCGACGCGTAGGCGCCCGGTCCGCTCGCGACTCAGGCGTAAACCGAGATCGTTCGACGGCTGTGATTCCGCGAGATCGCGGAAACCGCGCCAGCGCGCGTGCGCACGTTATAACGCGACGTTCGTGCGTCGGGGACGTAATCGGCGATCGCGCTTGGCGACTCTATTTCCGGCGTAACGCGCGTTACAGTTGCGACCAGACGTCGCGCATCTCTTCTGTTGTGTGCTCCTGAAACGGACCTCGTCATGCTACGACCTGCCGTCTTTGAAATCCTCGAAAACCGAAGGCTTCTCGCGAGCTTCGCCCCCGATCTGAACTTCGGCGAGGAAGGGGCGATCACCGGCCCGTCGCGGAGTAACCTCGTGCGGCGGGTGGACCGCCAGTATTTCCTCGGCGCGAACGATGCGGGAATCCTCGCGTTCTCTTACGACGCGAACAACGTTCCGTCGATCCGCCGATACACCTACGGCGGCGCCGAGGACAGCACGTTCGTCCGCATCGCGGTCGACGGCACGACGTCGGCGATCTACCAGCAATTCCCCGCCACGCTCGATCAGCAAGGCCGCGTGCTGGTCACCTCGAACGCGCAGGCCGGGCCCGTGCGCATCGGCCGGTACACCAGCGCCGGCGTCCTCGATGCCACCTACGGCGCCGGCGGCACGACGGACATCCCGTTCCCCGTCCTGACGGGCGAGAGGTTCAACGGCGCGAGGATCGAATCGGTCTGCGCCGCGCCCGACGGCAGCGCGTACGTGGCCGCGACGATCCAGACGAGCGTCGAAGGCCGTGGCGGGCTGCAGCGTTCGCGGCGGTGGCTCACGCGCATCAACGCCGACGGCACGTTCGATTCCACGTTTGGCGGCGGCGACGGGTTCCTGCGCATCGGCGGGAACGAGCCGGGACTGAGGGGATCGGCGTCCGACGGGTTTTCGCAGCGGCTTTCCGTGCTGGCGGTCGATCCGCAGGGCCGCGCCGTCGTCGGCACGCGCGAGGCGCCGACGACCTTCACCGTCCGACGCTTCCTGTTGAACGGCGATCCCGATCCCACCTTCGGCAACGCCGGCACGTACGCCAACACGACGCGCCATTCCAACTCCTACGTGATGACCCTCGACAACGCCGGCCGACCGCTGATCGCGACGGGCGATCGCGTGGTGACGCTCTTTCGCCTCAACCTGGCCGGGCAGGTCGATCGCACGTTCGGCGACTCCGGCGCGGTGCACGACCTGGTGAGCGGCACGGCGCAGGACATCAGCAACATCGTCGTGAAGAACGACGGCAAGATCGTGCTGCACCTGCGCAGCGAAAACGGAATCTATTTCACCGGCCTGACGTCCGCCGGCGCGATCGATGCGAGCTTCGACGCCGACGGCATCGCCGAACAACTGACCGTTCGCGGCGATACGCGGCTGGTCGCGGCGCTGGACGACGGCACGCTGCTGACCGACCTGAAGTACGGCGACCTCGTCAACACGATCGAGAAGCTCGGCGAGCCCGCCCCCGTCGATTACGCCTCCAGCACCGGCACGCTTTTCATCCGCGGCACCGATGCGGATGACGCGGTCGCGCTCAGTAACCCGACGGCGGGCGTCACCCGCGTGACGATGAACGGCGTTGCGACCGACATCGCCAATCCGGTCACGCGGATCGAAGCTCAGCTCGGCGCGGGCAACAACAGCTTCAACTCCGCCGTCGCGCGCGTGCCGACGACGGTGGTCAGCGGCGCGGGCAACGACACGCTCGTGACCGGCAACGGGGAGGACAAGGTGTACGCCGGCCACGGCGTCGACGTCATCGTCACCAACAACGGCCGTGACGAGATCTTCCTCGGCAACGGCGACAAGACGATCGATTCCGGCCACGGCGGGGGATACATCTGGACGACGCGCCTCGACTACGACGCTCCGATCGCCAACATCGCCGTCCGCGGCACCGGCACGCCCGCCAACGGACGCTGGGATGTCATCCTCAGCCAGGCCAAGGTTGACCTCGTGCTCGGGGGCGCGCGGGCGGACCTGCTGATCGGCGGCGACCAGGACAACATCATCGACCTGGGCAACGTGACCGGCGACGTGAACGTCAACGTCGGCAGGGGCAACGACTCGATCGTCACCGGCGCGGGCAACGATACCATCTTCAGCGGCGCGGGCAACGATACCGTCCGCAGCGGCGCCGGCAATGATTGGGTTTACAGTGACTACGAGCTCGGCTCGACGATCGCCCCCTCGCTTGGCACGTCTGACCTGATCGACCTGGGCGACGGAAACGACCGCGTGACCGACGCCTACGGCGACAACACCATCCTCGGCGGCGCGGGCAACGACACCATCCTGACCGGCGGGGGGGACGATTCGATCCTCGGCGGGAACGGGCGCGATCAGATCCGATCCGGCTCCGGCAACGACACCGTCGACGGCCAGGGCAGCCGCGACACCATCTTCGGCCAGGACGGGGACGACCTGCTCTTCGGCGGCAACCACAACGACATCGTCGTCGGCGGGACCGGCAACGATACCCTCTACGGCAACGCCGGCGACGACCTGCTCATCGCCGGCAATCCGAACTTCGCGAAGGTGCCGTCGGCACGCAACGTCATCGATGGCGGGTCGGGCGTGGATCGGTTGCAGTTGGAGTCGGACGACGACGACCGCGTGAGCATCGAAACGCTGATCGAGGCCGTATAGCGCTCACGCCGCCGTTGCGACGGCAGGTCCGGCGGTGGGCAGGAACGGTTCGACCGGCGTGCCGTTGATCGATTCGATCGCCAGCGGCCGTTGGTCAGCAAGCCGAAAGGGCGCGCCGTCCACGACAAGCCGGCCGGCGTCGGATCGGGTGAGCCGGCGGAGCGTGGGCGCGTACGGGTCGGCAACGTCGGCGGCGATCACGACGGCGTCGGTTCCGTCGCTCAGCCTCACCATGCTGCCCGGCGGAAACGGGGGAACGACCGAGGGAAGGATGTTCAGCACCGCCAGGTCAAGCTGGCCGGCGTGTTCCTGCGAGAGGATCGCGAGCGTTTCGACGTTCTCGCGTCGCCTTCGATCGGCGGGATTGACGGCGACTCGGTCGAACCGGTTTGCCAGCGCGATGATGCGCGCGAAGACGTGGATCTGCCCGCCGCGCAGCGGTTCGTCGCCGGTCATGTCGGGGCGCTCCGGGCCGGGCTCGCGCGCGGGCGCGATGCGCGGGAAGCCCGATCCGTCGAACGCCTGGTGATGCTGAAGGATCGCGCCGGCGGCGGACGACTCGATGCCGCCGCGCACCATCTCGTAGCCGAGTTGTGGGTGCGATTGGTACTCGTCGAGCATCCCCGGGTCGTCCGGGCGGTTCAGTTCGTTCGCGGCGCGGGCCTGCTGCGGCAACCGCACCTTGCCGATGTCGTGCAGCATGCCGGCGACGCCGAGGTTCACGACTTCCTTTGCGTGCCTCGGGTTGAGCCGGCTGCGCTGCCGGATGAGGTATTGCTCGAGCCGGATGCCGAGCATCAGCGACAGGTGCGCCACCGCCGTGGCGTGGCTGACCTCATCGCCGGGGAGCCGCGCGGCAAGCTGGTCCACGAAGATCGCGTGCGGCCCCTGGCTGAGGAGGGTGAGCACCAGTTGCCGCGTCGCGACGTAGTAATCCGGGAAGGTGACCGTCGGCTTCGCCGTCCGCTCGACGGCGGCGATGGTCTTCTTGATCTGCTGGTAGACGCGCAGGCGTTCGGGGCTGAGCGCGGGGATGAGGTGTTTGTCGAGATCGGAGAGATCGGGGTAATCGACGTAGATCGCGGGCACGCCCAGCTGTCGCAGGCGGCGGAGGACTGACTCATCGAGGACGTATCCCGCCTTGAGCAGTTCCTGTTCCGGCTGTTCCGGATGCCAAACCCCAGCGGCGAGCCGCACGCCCGGGGTGGCCTCATCAAGGGGTAAAACCAACACCGATCGTTCTCCAGAACGCGTATCCGCGGAACTCTTATCGACCGGATTTCATAGCACCGTAATGTGTGCGTTCAGGATGGGCAGGCAGAATGGCAGTCCGATAACACGGGCGAATCAGATTGCACCGCGCAAAATCGGCCAGATCGTCTATACTTGCAGCTCGCGATTGGCCCCATCGGAAGGTCTACGGAGTTCCCGCGTATGGCTGGCGCCTTGCCACATGTCGTTCACGTCATCTCGTCCGTTGACCCGCGCGCCGGCGGAACGACGACGCAACTGGTATCGCTGGTGAAGGCGCAAGTTGAGCTGGGATTGACGGTTACCGTCGTCAGCACCTATCCGCAGGACTTCGATCCCTCCGCCGCCGAGGAGATGCAGAACGCCGGGGCGTACCTGGAGCTGGTCGGGCCTGCGTCGGCGGTGATGGCGTGGCATCCGAAGCTGTCGCGCGTGCTGCGCGACGTGATCGTGACCGCCAACGTCGTTCACATCCACGGCCTGTGGGAGGAGATCCAGCACCGCGCCGCCGTCATCGCGCGCGAGCTGGACGTGCCGTACCTGTTCAGCCTGCACGGCACGCTCGAGCCGTGGTCGATGCAGCAATCGCGCCTGAAGAAGCAGATCTACATGGCCGTGCGGATGAAGAAGAACCTCACCGAGGCGTCGGCGCTGCACTACAGCGATGGCCTCGAACAGGAGCTCACCGCCGACTGGCGCCTCAGCACGCCGGCGATCGTGCAGCCGTACGCGGTGGACCTGGCGCAGTTCGACCGCCTGCCCGGCCGGGGCATGTTCCGCCGCGCGTTCCCGCAGCTGGGCGACGCGCCGTACGTGCTGTTCGTCGGGCGTCTGCACCCGCGCAAGGGGCTGGACGTGCTGATCCCCGCGTTCAAGCTCGGCGCGCCCGCCGAGGCGCGGCTGGTGATCGCGGGCCCGCCCGCGCAGGAAGGATACGAGGCCGAGCTGCACGGCCTGGTGAAGCAGCTCGGGCTGACCGAGCGCGTGCTGTTCACCGGCATGATCGAGGGCAACACGCGGTCGGCGGCGTACCAGGACGCGCAGATTTCAGTGTTGCCGAGCCACAGCGACAACTTCGGCACCGTCGCGATCGAGTCGCTCGCCTGCGGCACGCCGGTGATCGTCAGCGATCACGTCGCGCTCTCGCGATCCATCGCCCTCAACAGCGCCGGCGACGTCTGCGCCGTCGAACCCAACCACCTCGGCCAGCTCATCGGCCAGTGGATGGCGGACCCGAAGAAGTGCGAGGAAGTCGGCTCCATCGGCCGCGACTGGGTCTTCCGCACCTTCGACGCCAAGACCGCCGCCCTCAGCTGGGCCCAGCACTACGACGACATCCTCCGCGGCGAAGTCGGCCTCCGCGGCACGGCGGTGACGGCGTGAAGATGGGGTTGGCCACTGAGATGCACACGGCTTAGCGAAGACGGTGTTGTCAAGAGTCTTTCCTCTGGCACCGCGAACCCTTCCCCTCAACGTGGGGCTTAACGCGCTCCATTTTGTCTGCCGGACCGGCAACCTCAACACTTCCGCTTCGACACGATAAATCGGGAAAAAAAATAATGTCATTGCTTTTCGGTGTTTGCTACACTTGTCATTATAAGTAGAGGGGAAAAAGGTGGGGCGACAACAGGGTGGTGTCTCGTGAGCGTTGATATTTTCGTTGATCCGAATGCTGCAGGAGGAGAGGTCATTCGCGCTTTCGGGCGATGTTATCGACGCGTTGGGGCTTCCGATACGCTGCCGGATACCTACGAAGAGGACATCGAAGGGGTATTTGAAGAGTGCGAAGAGTGCGAGAGTTCGAGCGGGAGTTCGAGCGGGAGTTCTGCCAGCGGATCGGTTTCTCCTCCACCAGAATATTGTGACAAATGGCTGTGTTACTACGACTGCGATACGGAATCGTTCAGTGAACCCACATTGGTTGGCGAGGACGTTCCTTGCGATACGTTTGGCAATTGGCCAATTTACGGCGATTGGACCATCGATCCTGAATCCAGCGCTCCTGTTTGTGCGTACGGCATTCTCCTCGCAGCGGGAAGCCCGTCGCCATCAGCGCCCGCATCTCATGATGGCTGTTATTGTGATGAGTCGTCATCCAGCAGTAGCAGTGACGATAGATCAACATGCTGTGCTGTAGAATATTGTTGTTTTTCGTCATCTTCAAAGCTCAACCTCGATAAGCCAACGCTGAGTTATTCCGGTAGTGACCCAAATGCGATTGCGGCGATTGCGTGGTACGCGAATCAGGATACCTCAAGTATCGATCATGTTGACCCTGATAACTACGGGTGCGGAAGTTGGGAATATTCAAAAACTGAAACAATAGAAGGTCGAACGTTTTCGCTTAGTGCGGTGATTACTTTTTCATCGTGGGGATGGTATCGCACTATCTACTTGATGGTTGGCTGGAATACGGTTGCTTACATAGATGGCAGTACGTGGAGTAACGGCTGTTGCAACGCCGATGGCTGGTCAGATTGGATTTACTCTGACTACTACGACGAAGAGACTTGGGAATCTGCCGTCGTTATCACGAGTAGCGGATCAGGTGTCACAGTTTCAAATAACAAGTGCGATCGAACGGTCTGCGGCGACTGCAAATGTATTGATGAAGATGCGTGTGCCGAAGGGTATACGTCGCCGAATACCTGTGAAAGTGAATGTTTGGCCGAGGGTGTCGAGTACACCATCGATAAGATCACCGGGAAAGGCCCGGTATTCCAAGTCACGGTTGGCAAGCGATACTGCCTGGAGTGGATCAGCGGCGCATGGGCAGTTCCAGGGGCCTATTTCGTCGATGGTCAACCACGTTGGAAAACCTCATTCTACTTGGCCGCTGCCGGCACGAACGTCGGCGTAGGTCACGTTGGGTGCAACTTCGAATCACCGAGTATCAATAGCGAGGGGCTTGCGTCGAGCTACACTGAAGAATCGCCCTGCCGCCGCTCTTGCGCTGATTACTCGGTTGGATGGGGTACTCCGGGCGATACCTTCGATGTTGAGTTTGTCCGATTCCAAGGGTTTTCCGGTACACCAATCGAGGGAGATGAACCTTGGAAGATTCGCATTTGCGAACTGAAAACGGATTTTTGTGAGGATAACCCATTGCCATGATTATCCAGTGCAAACCGATTCACTTATTGCATCGCGCGAACCATCGTGGCAAGACGTGGGAGCAAGTACAAGGGTGCATCGTCGCGAGGGATGGCGATTTTTCAATCACAGTGGACACTGACCACCCGGCATATCCAAAGGCTAAGGCGTGCACGGATTGCGACGCGTCGGAGGTTCCCTGTGACGAGTGGCCAATGTGGGCGCGGATGCTGGCAAAACTAGCCACGGAAACCGACCGTGGCGTTGGGGATATTATCGAGCGAATGACTAAAAAAGTGGGTGGCCGACAGTTCAAGACGTGGATGAAAACGATAGGCATTCCCTGTGGCTGCGAAATGCGACAGGCGAAGGCAAATAAACGATACCCGCTGAAGCCATCAAACTGAAAATCAGCCTCTGCCTGCATCCATAAACGCTTCAGAGCCGACCTGAGCGCTACCATCCGTTTCCGCTTCATTTTTAGCCAGAGATTTCCGGCCGTAGAGTTGGGGAATGTTGTAAAAATGGCGCGCTACATTCGGGGTGTAATGAAATGGGGCGTCAAAAGTCTTCGCGGCAAGATTGTTACTGCATGGCGAGAATTGCCAACCATGCGACAGTTCGTCTGGCAACCATCAGCGATCAACAACTATTGACTACTTCTTGAACGAATGCTCCGTCCCCGCCAGCAATCGCTTGATGTTGGTTCGGTGCTTCCACGTGATCAGCAGTGACATCACGATCGCGAAGATCAGCAGCGGGAGTTGTTCGCGCGTGATCGGCCAGCCGCGCCAGAGGCCGAAGAGGGCGTAGGTGGGCGCGAACGCCAGCGCGCCGAGGATCGATCCGAGGCTCACCGTGCGGCTGATCAGGAAGACGACGAGGAACACGCCGATGACGATAAACCCGGGCAGCGTGTAGAACGGCCAGAGGCCCAGCAGCACGCCGGCGCTGGTGGCGACGCCCTTGCCGCCTTTGAACTTCAGGTAAATCGGGAACAGGTGGCCCGCGATCGCGGCGGCGCCGACGAGCATCCAGAGCAGGTAGGGCTTGGATTGCAGGTCATAGCTTCGAACGAGGTACGCGCCCGCGAGCATCGGAAGCAGGCCTTTAAGCAGGTCGAGGGTGAAGACGAGCGCGAAGAATTTCCCGCCGAGCAGTCGGCCGACGTTGGTGGCGCCGATGTTGCCGCTGCCCTGCGTGCGCGGATCGATGCCCTTGGCCTTGCCGACGAGCAGGCCGAACGGGATCGCGCCGACGAAGTACGCGGCGACGGCAAGCAGCGCGAGTTGCGCTTCGATGGTCATGGTCCGAAAGAGTGTAGCGTGATGCGCCAAACGCGAAACAGGTCGAACACGTCCGAATCATTACCATATCAGTTTCGGAAAAACTGATATGGTAATCACTTTCCGCGCCGGGGCTGTTTCTTCTTGCGGTCGCGGGTTTTGGATCGCTGGTTGCGCTTCGTCGTGCCCTCGGTGGGCCGTCGAACCGGGTGGCGTGGTTCGGACTCGAACTGCTTTCGTTTGTCCGCCTTCCTGTTCTTCTTGCCCTCGCCGGCGCCCTGTCCCGTGCCGCGCGTGAGGACCTGCACGACCGACAGGTCCAGCTCGCGGCGGGGCATATCGACGCGGGCGATCTTTACCTTCGCCACATCGCCGATGCGGATGCGCTGCCCGGTCCGCTGGCCTTTGATCATGCCGGCCTTCTCGTCCACGTCCCACCAGTCGTCGAGCAGTTGCGTGTAGCGGACGAGGCCTTCGATGAGGTACGTCTGGAGTTGGATGAAGAGCCCGAAGTTCGTCACGCCCGTGACGACGCCGGCGAACTCTTCGCCGACGTGGTTCTGCATCAGTTCCAGCAGCTTGATCTGGCGCAGCTCGCGCTCGGCGTCCTGGCTGCGTCGTTCGGTATAGCTGATGTGCTTGCCGATCTGCGTGGCTTCTTCGAGCGTGGGGATCGCCTCAAGCTGCGGGCGTTTTCCCTTTTGCTTTCCGATCGGGCCAGCGGAGTGGTCGGCGTCGGTGGCATCGAAGAAGGCGTCGAGCAGGCGATGGATGGTCAGGTCGGCGTAGCGTCGGATGGGGCTGGTGAAGTGGCAGTAGTGCGTGCTCGCCAGCGCGTAATGGCCGATGGGCTTGGGCGAGTATTCGGCGCGGGTAAGCGATCGCAGGATCGCCAGGTTCACCGCGAACGATTCGGGCTTGTCCTTCACGCTCGCCAGCAGCGATTGCAGCGACTTGCGGTCCATCAGGTCGGGCATCTTGTGCCCGCAAGCCGACAGGAAATGCTTCAGCCGTTCCGCCGCCTTGGGTTCGGGCTCGGGGTGGATGCGCCTCAGGAACGGGACGTTCAGCGAATCGAGCAGCCGCGCGACGGCCTCGTTCGCCTCGACCATGAACATCTCGATCAGCGTATGCGTGAAGGACGTGTCCTCCGGCGTGGCGTCGATCACCTTGCCGGTCTCGTTCAGGATCAGGTCGGCCTGCGGAAGCGTCAGCACGATCTGGCCTTCGCGCCGTCGTCGTGCCTGGATGCGCTTGGCCAGGTCGTTCATGTCGTGGAGGAGGTCGAGAATCTCAGGCGCATAATCGGATTCCTTCTTGTCGCCGTCCGGGTGCGGGATGACTTCGGCGCGGTCGATCAGCGCCTGGGCTTCCTTATAGCGTAGTCGCTTGGCACTTTTGATGATCGTGTTGCTGAACCGCGTGCGGATCGGCTTGGCGTCGCGATCGAAGACGATGAACGCGCTCTTGCACAGCCGCGGCACGCCTTCCATCAGCGAGCAGATGCCGTTGGACAGGATCTCCGGCAGCATCGGGATGACGTGCCCGGGAAAGTAGGTGCTGTTGCCGCGCTCCTGAGCCTCGACGTCCAGCGGCGATCCCTGCTGGACGAAGTAGCTCACGTCGGCGATGTGCACGCCGAGCTCCCAGTCGCCGTCGTCCAGTTGCGTAAGGCTGATGGCGTCGTCGTAGTCCTTGGCGTCGTCGGGGTCGATGGTGCAGACGATCTGGTCCGTCATCGCGTTGTAGCGGCGCGGCAAGACCTCCTCAAGGTTGAAGTTCGCCACCGCTGCCGACGCCTGCTCTTTGACGGCGTCGGGGAACTCGGTGGGCAGGTTGTGCTGGACGATGACGGTGCGCAGGTCGACGTCCTTCTCGCCTTCTTTGCCGAGCACCTCGGTGATGACGCCCATGGCGGCTTCGTCGCGCGTGGGGAACTCGGTGATCTCGACGACGACCTTCGTGCCCGGCTTGAGGTATCGCGTGGCGGCGTCGGGGGTGTAGATCGGCTCGGTATAGGTGTTTCCGTCGGGGAGGACGAACCACTGGTTGCCCGCGCGCTGAACCGCGCCGACGAAGCGCTTGTTCTTACGTTCGATGATCTCGACGATTCGCCCGTTGGCGATCGCCTTTCCGTCGCGCTGGCCGCGCGAGAGCACCTTCGCCCGCACGACGTCGCCGGTGATGGCGGCGGGCGCGTTGTTGCCCTCGGGGATGAACAGGTCTTCGTGACTGCCGACATCGGTCGGGATGACGAAGCCAAATCCTTTTCGGTTGTGCCGGTACGTGCCGATGATCTCGTCGCGCTTCTCGCCGGTGCGCTCGGTGGGCAGCACGATGGTGCCCTTGTGCCCGAGGACGACGCGCCCCTCGTCCATCAGGTTGCGAAGCGCGATGCGGAAGGCGGGGTAGGCGTCGTCGTCCCCCTGCGCGATCGACCGCGCGATCTGTCGCGGCTTCTGCGGGCGGTACTGTTCGGATCGCACGTGCTTGAGAATCTCTTCCCGGATCGGATCGGCCATATTCTATAATCGTACCCGAAGTTCGGGCGTTCCATAGACAGTCGTCGGCCGGGCTGGAAAATCGGGGCTTTACCCATCTTACAGCCGCGACACGATGATCAGCATCGTCACCACCACGCCGTTGTTCATCGCATGGGCGGTGGTGGGGGCGATCAGGCTGCCGCGCCATTCGCGGAGGAGCGAAAGGATGCAGGCGATCGTCAACAGCGTCGGGATGGCGATCCACCCCTGCGGGTGGATTGCGGCGAAGATCAGGCCGCTGATCAGGGCGCTGAGGAAGATGCCGAGCCGCCTGCGCAGGTGCGTGTGCAGAAGGCCGCGAAACATCACTTCCTCCGCGATCGGCGCGAAGACGGCGGCGAGGATCAGGAGGCCGAGGGGGTTTCCCTGGCCGATCTCGTTGACGATAGGGTGAGACGTTTGCTGCTGGGCAAACTTTTGCAGCAGCATCACGAACAGCAGCGAGATGCCCAACAGCGGCAGGCAGGCGAGGTAGCCGACGATGCCCGTGCCGATCTCCGTGAAGACGCCCTTGCCCGCGTGCAGGCCGACGTTGCGCGAGTAGGTCTGCCACGTCACCCCACGAATGAGCGGCCACGCCGCGGCGAACAGCACCAACACGCCAAGCGGCAGCACCTTGGCCACCATCGGTACGTCCGGCAATAGCAGCGAGACGGCGATCGACCCGCCGAGGAACAGCACCAGGTAGAGCGCGAACGCTTCGATATACACGCCCACCGGCCCCTGCGGGCGACCGTATTGCGGCTGCAGCCATCGGGTCGCGAGCAGGATGATCGCGGTGACGCCCAGCGCCACGCCGATCGCCAGGATCAGCAGGCCGGCGAACGTGAGGACGAGCACGATGACGAACATGCGGTCGGCCTTCTTCAGCGCCGCGTCGCGCTCGGGCCCGGGTGACCGCAGCGCGGCGAACCACGGGTGCGCGGCGAGGTCGAGGTTGTCGCCGCTGTCGAAGAAGGTTGGCTGCGTCGTGGGTTGGGTTGCCGGTTGCGTGGTTGCCGGCAGTTCGGTCGCGGCACGTCGCAGGATGTGCGCGGCTTCTTTCTGAGAAGGCGTTTGCGCCTGCGATTCCAGCGTCTTGATCAGTTCCTCTTTGGAGTCAGGAAGGTTTCGCGCGGCGCCCAGGATGTATTGGCCGGACATCTGGAACGCGACGTCTACCCGGCCGGGCTGCGGCGCGGCTGATTCCGGGTCATAGCGCTGACCGACGTGGTTCAGTATTGGGATGATGACCGCGAGGAACCCCACGATCACCCATGCAATGATGGCAGTGACCGGCACGGCGGGCCGCATGGTGGGCGGGAGCGGCGGCGGCTGATAATCGAGTGATGTCATGTGCTTATGACAGCTTAGGCCCGCATCTCGCGTGCGCCTTGGTCCGATTAAGGCGAAATCTCACGCGCGATTCCCTCACGTCATCACTCGCCCGCTGTCGGCTCGGCCGGCGGTTCGCCGTCAGAAGCGGGAGGCGCGTCCGGGCTTTCCGAGGCCGCTTCGGCATCGTCGGCCTTGTCCACGCGGGCCATCGCGACGAGCTGGTCGCCTTCGTCGAGGTTGATCAGCTTCACGCCCGCGGCGTTGCGGCCGGTCTCGCGGATCTCGTTTACACGCGTGCGAATGATGATGCCCTTCTCGCTGATCATCATCAGCTCGTCGTCCGGGCGCACCAGCCGCACCTGCACGACCTGGCCGTTGCGGTCGTTGGCGTCGATGTTGATCACGCCCTGCGTGCCGCGGCCCTTCTGCGGGTAATCCGCCAGGGGCGTGCGCTTGCCGTAGCCGTTCTCACATGCGGTGAGCACCTGGAACTCGGTGTTCGCGCCGGCGGGGATGATGTTCATGCTCGCCAGTTCGTCGCCCTCGCGCTTGAAACGCACGCCGATGTTGCCGCCGGCGTTGCGGCCCATCGCGCGCAGTTCGCCTTCGGCGAACCGCACCGCCAGGCCCGACTTGGTGCACAGCAGCACGTGGTCATGGCCGGACGTCTCGGCGACGTCGATAAGCGAATCGCCTTCGTCCAGCGTGATCGCGATGATGCCGTTGGTGCGGATGTTGCCGTAGGCGCTCAGCGCCGTCTTCTTCACCACGCCCTTGGACGTGGCGAACATGAGGAACTTCTCCTCGGCTTCGAAATCCTTGATTGCCAGGACGCTGGCGATCTTTTCGCCTTCCTGGAACTCAAGCAGGTTCGCCACCGATCGGCCAAGCGAGGTGCGGCTCATCTCCGGCACGTCGAACACGCGGCGTTCGTAGACGCGGCCCTTGTTGGTGAAGAACAGCAGGTAGTCGTGCGTGTTGGCGACGAACAGGTGTTCGACGAAATCGCCTTCGCGCGTCTCGCCGCCCTTGATGCCGCGGCCGCCGCGGCCTTGAGCGCGGTAGGTGCCGTGGGGCACGCGCTTCACATAGCCGGCGTGGCTGATGGTGACGACGACGTCTTCCTTCTGGATCAGCTTTTCCATGTCGACGATGCCGCCGGCATTGGGGTCGATCACGGTGCGGCGGTCGTCGCCGTACTTGTCCTTCAGTTCGATCGTGTCGGCGATGATGATGTCGAGCACCCGGCGCTCGTCCGACAGGATGAGCTGGTATTCCTCGATCTGCTCGGCGACGTCGCGGTATTCCTTGGTGAGGCGTTCGATTTCCAGCCCGACCAACTGGATGAGCTGCAGCCGGCCGATGGCTTCGGCCTGGGCTTGCGACAGCAGGGTGTCGGTCTGGGCGCGTTCCAGCAGTTTTGCGGGGATCTGCGGCGCGAACGGGTGGCTGGGCGCGATTCGGAAGGCGCGCTCCCGCAGCTTCTGGATGGCCTCATCGCGCGTCTTGCTGGACCGGATGAGCCGCACGATCTCGTCGATATCGCACACCGCGAAGATCAGGCCTTCGAGGATGTGAGCCCGCTGGAGGGCTTTGCGGAGCAGGAACTTGGTCCTGCGGGTGATGACTTCCTTGCGGTGCAGGATGAAGTTCTGGATCAGCTCCTTCAGGCCCATCGTGCGCGGCTGGCGGTTGACCAGCGCGATATTGATGATGCTGACCGTGATCTGCGCCTGCGTGAATTGATACAGCTGGTTGATGACGACGTCCGGGTCGGCATCGCGCTTCAGGTCGATGACGATGCGGCACTTGTGCAGGCGCCCGGACTCGTCGTTGCCGCCGGCAACGTCTTTGATCTTGTCGTTGTTGATGGCGTCCTTGACGGCCTCGAGGATGTTCTTTCGCAGCACGCCGTAGGGCAGCTCATCGATGACGATGGAGCTTCGGCCGTTCTTGTTTTCCTCGACGTGGAGCTTGGCGCGGAGCGTCAGCCGTCCGCGGCCGGTGGAGTAGCCGTCCACGATCCCGCCGATCCCGCAGATGATGCCGCCGGTCGGGAAATCCGGGCCCGGCACGATCTGCATCAGGTCCGCCAGCGTGCAGTCGGGGTGGTCGATCACGTGCACGATCGCGTCGCAGATCTCGCGCAGGTTGTGCGGCACGAGGTTGCACGCCATGCCCACCGCGATGCCGGTCGAGCCGTTCACCAGCAGGTTGGGGAACTTCGACGGGAGGACCGTCGGCTCCATCAATCGTTCGTCGTAGTTGGGCTGGAAATCGACGGTGTCGTATTCCAGGTCCGCCATCATCTCGACCATGGGCGGCGCCATGCGGGCCTCGGTGTATCGCATGGCGGCGGGGTTATCGCCGTCGGACGAGCCGAAGTTGCCCTGGCCGTCGATGAGCTTGTAGCGCATCGACCAGTCCTGGGCCATGCGCACCAGCGTGGGATAGATGACCGCCTCGCCGTGAGGGTGATAGTTACCGGACGTGTCGCCCGAGATCTTGGCACACTTGATGTGCTTTCGGCCGGGCGTGAGGTTCAGGTCGTTCATCGCGACCAGAATGCGCCGCTGGGAGGGCTTCAGGCCGTCGCGCACGTCGGGGAGGGCACGATCCATGATCGTGCTCATCGCGTACGTCAGGTATGAATCCTGAAGTTCGCGTTCGATATTCAGTTCTTCAATTCGCTCGGAGGGAGCGGGCATGGTCGGTTCGGACATCGCCGCTCAGTATCGTCGATCCAACGCCGGTGGCAAGCCGGGCGACGTAGTGGAACGAGGGTGGGATGAATCGGTCATTAAACGCATTTTACCGCTCCGGCGCGCGTGCGTCGGCGGGGCGGTGGCGTCTAACATAAACGGGATTCTCGTATGCCCGAACCTGTCACGCTGATCAACTGCGATCGTGAACCGATCCACATCCCCGGTTCCATCCAACCGCACGGCATGCTGCTCGTGCTGGACGAGCGCCAACACATCGTTCAGGCAAGCCAAAACGTGGAGCAATTCACCGGAAAACCTGCCGCCGTATGGCTGGGAAAGTCACTACAGGAACTGGTAGACCCCCAGGATGCCTCCGTCCTGATGCTCGGCGTCGCCGACAGCCAGGTCCATACGCACCCGGCGTACTTGCAGCCGGTCTGGGTGGCAGGCAAACGTTTCGATGCGATTATCCACCGGTCCGGCCAATTGACGGCCCTCGAATTTGAACCCGTCGATACGACCGGCGGTCTTGCCCGGGCCGATCTGTATGGCCTCGTCCAGAACGCCATCACCGATTTTCGCGCCGCCGGCGATCTGCAGAAGCTGGCGGGGATGATCGCGGTGCGCGTGCGGGCGATCACCGGGTTCGATCGCGTGATGGTTTACCGGTTTGACCGCGATTGGAACGGCAAGGTCATCGCCGAAGCAAAGCGGGACGACCTTGAGCCCTTCCTTGGGCTGAACTACCCCGCGTCCGACATTCCGGCCCAGGCGCGCGACCTATACCGCAAGAACTGGCTTCGTTTCATCGCCGACCGCGACTATGCTCCCTCGCCGCTGGAGCCGCAGCGGAATCCGATCACCGGCCAGCCGCTGGACATGAGCTTCTGCGTGCTGCGAAGCGTATCGCCGATCCACCTTGAATACCTGCGCAACATGGGCGTCGGCGCGTCGATGTCGATCTCGCTGATCGTCAACGACAAGCTGTGGGGCCTGGTCGCCTGCCATCACTATTCGCCCCGCCGCGTGCCGTACAGCATACGGACGGCGTCGGAACTGATGGGCCAGATCATGTCCCTCCACGTCGCGGCGGCAGAGTCTGCGGACGCAGGCCAGCAACTCAAGCAACGGCGCGACCAGATCAACTACATCCTCAGCCACTTCAACGTCGCCGACGGCATGGTGGGGCTGATCGAGAATAGCGCCGGCGCCATCTGCTCGCTGCTCGACCTTGGCGGGGTGGCGCTGGTGCAGGAAAAGCAGGTGCTGCGCTGGGGCCAGGCGCCGTCGAACATCGACATCATGCGCATCGTCGAGGCGGTGCGCATCGAGACTGACAACTGCCCGGATGTTTCGCATACCGAATGTGTTCGCGAATGGATCGACCGCGCGACGATCGACGCGGTCGCCGCCGGCGTGATCGCGGTCGGGCTGTCGCGCAACTGCAACCGCATGCTCCTGGGATTCCGGCCGGAGATGGTCAGGACTGTCGATTGGGCGGGCGACCCCGCCAAAAGCGTCACCAAAGGCGACGGCGCGGTACGGCTGAGCCCGCGCGGATCGTTCGCGCTCTGGCAGCAGACGGTCGAAGGCCGCAGCGCCGAATGGACCGAAATCGACCTTGCCGTCGCCGGCGAGCTTCGCCAGCGCTGCATGGAGCGGCTGGCGGGCTACGCCGAACAGATCGAGCGGCATAACCAGGTTTTGAAGCTGCACGGGCAGGAAAAGGAGCAGCTCTTCGAAAGCGAGCGCGCCGCGCGCATCGAAGTCGAACGCCTCAGCCGCCTGAAGGACGACTTCGTCGCCACGCTGTCGCACGAGCTCCGCACACCGTTGAACGCCATCCACGGCTGGACGCAACTCCTGCGCGCCCGCCCCGCGCTCGATGAGGATACGACCGAGGCGCTGGACATCATCGACCGCAACACGCGCATGCAGGTGCAGATGATCGAAGACCTGCTGGACATAAGCCGTATCACCTCCGGCAAGCTGCGCCTCGACGTGCAGGTGGTGGACGTGCCGGCGACCGTCAACGCCGCGATCGACACGATCCAGATGGCCGCCAACGCGAAGGACATCCAGGTGGTGCGCTTCCTCGATCCGATGATCGGGCTCAGCGTCACCGGCGACCCGCAGCGATTACAGCAGGTGTTCTGGAACCTGCTCAGCAACGCCGTGAAGTTCAGCCCGAAGGGGTCGCGCATCCGCGTGGAACTGAAGCGCGTAAACTCGCACATCGAGCTGAGCGTTCGCGATAATGGTGTCGGCATTCCGAAAGATTTTCTGCCGCACGTGTTCGACCGATTCCGCCAGGCCGACGCCGCCATCACCCGTGCCCAGCGCGGCCTCGGGCTGGGCCTGGCGATCGCGCGCAACCTCGTCGAACTGCACGGCGGCACGATCGCGGCGCACAGCGCGGGGGAGAGCCAGGGATCGGTCTTCACGGTATCGCTCCCCGTTCGTGCGATCGCCCAGGGCGACGACGCCGAGCATCCCGGTGCCTGTACTGAAGCAGCGGAGAAGGGCGTGAGCCTCAAGGGACTGCGCCTGCTGGTCGTCGAAGACGAGGCCGACTCGCGCGACCTCATGCGCCGCCTGCTGGAAAACTGCGACGCCAGCGTGACGGTCGCGGGCACCGCCGCAGAAGCGCTGACGCATTTATTTGGCGATGCGGTGTTCGATGCGGTCGTCTCCGACATCGGCCTGCCGACCCAGGACGGCTATTACCTCATCAGCGAACTGCGTCAGCTCGAAGCCCGCACCGGCCGGCCGAAGCTGCCGGCGGTGGCGGTGACGGCATATGCCCGCGCGGAAGACCGCCGGCGTATCCTGCTGGCGGGATTTCAGATGCACGTTGCCAAGCCGGTCGAGCCCGGAGAATTGTGCGCCGTCGTCGCGGCGGTAACGGGGCGCGTATAAATTTCCAGGGAAACGTCTGCTATGACTCCAACGCCACTGCTCACTGCCCGCCTTCGCGCTGAAACGCGCGATGCCCACCGGCATGCAGAAACGTCGCTCGGCGTCATGAGCGATGCTTTCACCCTTTCTGATTACGAACAACTCCTGCGACAGTGGCTGGGCTTCCAGTGCGCATGGGAGCCGTTGGCAGAACGGTGGATCGAGTCGGCGAACCCGACCTACTGGTCCGGCCGGCAAAAGTGCGCGTGGCTGAAGGCCGATCTGAATTCCCTCGGCGCCGCCGACCGCGCAACGCCGATGAGCGCCGATGCGCTGCAGGTCGAATCGTATGACGACGCGCTGGGCGTGCTCTACGTCACCGAGGGCGCAACGCTCGGCGGGCAGTACATCGTCAAACGCCTGGCGGGCCGCCTGGGGATTCCGCCGGAACAAGGGCTTCGTTTTTTCTCCAGTTACGGCCCGGATACTGCCGCTCGATGGACCGATACCAAGTTTCTCCTTGACGGCGCCGCCGTCGATGGCGATCGAACGATCCGCAGCGCGTGCAATACGTTCAACGTGCTGGCGGCATGGCTTCCCCAACGCTCCTGTAGCGCGTGATCACCAGTCTCTGACGTTCATCGCCCCGAGGCAGTTGCCCGCCGGCGCTTCGCGGGACTGGCCGACGGCATCGCCGAAGAAGCCGGGCAGGTCGACGTCGCCGATCTTTCGCGGCGCGTTCATGCCGGTTCCCTTGGCGCTGGTGCAGAAGGTTTTGCCGACGGGCTGGAGCGCGATCGCATAATACCGATACGGTCCGCCCGGCGGTCCGACGGCCGCCCACTGGTAGTAGTTGGTGTAGCACATGATGCAGCCGGCATCGCCGCTCGCGTCGCAACCCGGGCGGCCGATATTGCCGTTCAGCTTGACGGGCTTGTCTTCGGTCGGATGTTTTTGCACGCCGTCGACGCCGTAGGCTGACCAATCCTTCATCTTGACGGTCACCTCGCGCGGGCCGTGATAGTCGGCGTCTTTACCGTGGTGGGGCGCGCCGATGCCGTGAGCGATTTCATGGGCGATGGTGTTGTCGACGTCCTCCTGATACGTGTAGGGCATGGCCTCGCCTGCCTTTTTCGACACGTCCGCCTGCCCGTCGTAGGACTTGCGGGCGTAGGCCAGATCGATGACGACGCGCTCGGATTTTACCGGCGTCTTTCCGTACACGTCCGCCGGCCAGTTTTCGCCCACCGCCGAGTTTTTCAGGTCACCGTTCGTCAGCCACAGCGCGTGCTGACCGCCGCGGAAGGCCGAGCCCTGATTAACGTTCACGCGGCGGCTTTCGGGCAGCTCGCCTTTGGCCATCTCGATCACGCGGATGCCCGATGCCCGCTCGAACAGCGCCAGCCCGCTCCTGGCCTCGCCGCCGATCTCGTTGATGACGACGACGTCTTTCTTTGTCGGATCGCCGAGCCCGCGCGTGCGAGTGTGGGCGCCCGAGGCGATCAGGCCGCGGTATTCTTCGTATGCCGTCAGCCCGTCGCCGCGATGGTCGTTCCGGTCCTGCCGGTCTTCGTCATCGTCATCGCCGCCGGAGAAGTTCATCGTCGATTTCCACTTGTCGGCGATCTTCGACTTCGAATCGCGCTTGGGGATGAGGATCTCCCGCCGGTCCGAGTTCTTCAGATGGCCCACCACCACGCGGCCGTCGGTCAGCTCGGCGGTGACGACCACCTGCCCGTACGCGCCCCAGTCGAAGCTCGACAGGTTGGCGGTCGTCGATTCGTAATCCCCGTCTGACGACGTGATCGACGTGCCGTCGCCGCCGATCTTCCAATCGCCGTTATTTTTGTCGGCTTCGAAGCCCAGGTCGTAGGCGGTGGTCGCGCCCGAGATCGGCAGATTGAGGCACACGCCCGGTTCGGCCGACGCGTCGATCAATTGATAGGTCATTCGCCGGGCTTTGGTGTCAGGCGGTCCGCCGGCGCCCTTGGCGACGAGGGTTGCCGTGATCGCCAGCGTGTTGCCGGCTTCCCTTTCGCTTTTGCCGCCTTGCGGAAGCCAGTCGTCGTAGCCTTGCGGTTCGACGACCAGTTCGACGTTCGTCGCGTCGGCCGGCACGAGCGTCCAGCGGACGGTGCCCTGCATCGGGTCAACGCGGGCACGTCTATTTCGGTCGAACGAGGGTTCGCGCTGCGCTTCGCTGTTCCAGCGTTCTTCCCAGCTAAAGCTCCCGCTGATCACACGGCCGGCTTCGGGGAGTTTCAGCGTTTTTTCCGCCGGCGCGGGGGTGGGAACGTTGATGTGGATCGATTCGATCAACGGGCCGTACTTATTGTCATTCATGCTCCACTTCTCGCGTCCGCCGTATTGGGCGTCCCAGTCGCCGGAGAGGATGCCGATTTCGTATTTGCCCTCATCCAGATAGAGGTCGACGCTAATCGTGGTCGTCGGCGTGCCGTTGCCGCGGTCCCATCGGGTCTGGATGTATCCGCCGAGGCCGGTCTTGCGCATCGCCTGGTCGAGCGTGGCGAACACGGTTCCCTTGCCGCGAAGCTGTATTACGTCGTTGCCGGAGGACTCGGTTTCCAGCACAACCATGCCGCGCTCGGTCTCGGCCCAGGTGTGGCGGTCGTGGTGGTAGCCGCCTTCTTCCCACGCGAAGGGGCTGTTCATCGTGTAGCTGTAACGCAATTCCCATCGCTTCACGCCGGCAAACCGTTCGGCGAGCGTCTGGGAATAGACGGGAGAGGCAATCAGGACAACCAGCAAAGAAAATAGAAGCAGCGTAAAACGTCGCATTTCGCCATCGTAACCCGGCGAAGATTATTCGTGAACAATCGGGAACCTCCTTGTTCCGGCGACGTCAAAAGGAGGAGGTCGTCCTAACCGGAGATGCCATGTGCTGCCCGCCGCGTTGCGTTCGTTCATTCGTCGTAGTCATTCTGTTGACGTCGTTTGCGAGCGTTTCGTTCGCCCGGTCACCGGAAGCGATGGCGAAATTGCTTGGCCGATTTGATGCGGCCGTCAAGCAAGACGCGGCATCATCGGAGGTGGCGACGCTGCAACAGCAGATCGATGCTGAAGCCGGGCAAAAGGAGGCGTGGAAGTCTCGCCTGTTCTGGTATACGGATTGGAGCGAGGCCTTGGCAAAAGCCCGGACGTCGGGCAAACCGATCCTGTCTTTACGACTGCTCGGGCGGCTGGACGAGGAGTTGTCGTGCGCCAACAGTCGTTTCTTTCGAAAGACGCTCTACGCGGATCCGGCCGTCTCGCAATTGCTTCGCGATCGGTTCGTGCTGCACTGGGAATCGGTCCGGCCGGTGCCGATCATCACGATCGACTACGGCGACGGCCGAACGGTCAAGCGAACGATCACCGGCAACAGCCTGCATTACGTCCACCTGCCCAACGGCGTCCTTGTTGACGCGCTGCCAGGGTTGATGGATCGCGACACGTTCCGCTCCGAGCTTACCTTCGCCGCCAATTTTGCCGCCGGCGATACCAGCGAGCCGGCGTTGAAGGCGTATTGGCAGTCGACGTCCAGCCGCATTCAGCGTACGCGCGCTCCGGACGCCGCGCCCGCGAACCGGCCGGCTGAAGCGGCGGCGCTCCGGACGTTCTCCAAGACGGCTGCCGAATTCCCCTCTCTTCGCGCCATGCGCAACCCCGCCGGAAATATCGCAAAGGACACGCATCTCAATCAAACCCAGCTCCGCCCTGTCATTCTTGCCGACATCGCGCGTGGCGGGGGGAGCGACGTCGTCGCGCTGACAAAGCGTATTTACCGCGATGTGTTCCTGACGCCCCTGGACGACCCGAACATGGGCCTCGATGTGCCCGACGAAACGGCGCTCGCCCGCTAAGCGGGTGTGAAAGGGGAGATGGATACCGCCAACGTCAGTCGAGCGTGGCGGCGCCGACGTTGAAGTAAAACGTCGTTCCCTCGCCCGGCTTCGAGTCCACCCAGATCCTGCCGTTATGGCGAAGCAGAATGCGCTGTGTCGTCGCCAGCCCCACGCCGATGCCCGGAAAGTCTGCATCGCTGTGCAGGCGGTGAAACGGCGTGAAAAGCCAGTCGACCTTGCTCATGTCGAATCCGGCGCCGTTGTCGCGGACGAAGAACGTATCGGCCGTGTCGGGCATCTGGCCGAACTCGATGCTGGCCTCGGCGCGTTTGCTGGTGTACTTCCATGCGTTTGACAGCAGGTTCTCCAGCACCAGGCGGAACAAATCGGCATCGACGTTGGCGTACAGCTCCGGCTCGATCGTCACCCGCACCTTGGCCGCACGGCTTCGGTGGGCGGCGCGAAGCTCGTTCACGATCGCCCGCGCCAGGTCGGACAGGTCGGCCCGCTTGCGGTTGAGCATCGATCGGTTCAGCCTCGCCAGTGACAGCATCGCGTCGATCTGCGTGAGCATGCGCGTGCCCGTCGTGTCGATGAGCGACAGCACCTCGCGGCCGCGATCGCCAAGGACGTCATGAAACTCTTCGGACAACATCTCGACCGATCCCTTGATCGCGCTTAGCGGCGAGCGAAGGTCATGCGAGACGGAGAACGAGAACGCCTCCAGCTCGCGGTTGCTGGCCTCGAGTTCGGTCGTCCGCTGACGAACGCGGGCCTCGAGGCCGCTGTAGAGCTGCACGTTTTCGATCGCGACCGACGTCGTGTCCGCCAGCGCTGCCAGGAGTGCTAGCTCGTCGGCGGTGGGGATATAATGGCTGGCCCAGTAATTGCCGATCGCGCCAAGCGGGTTCTCGGTGCGGATCGGCACCATCGCCAGGCTTTTGACGAACGTCGGCCGATAGGCGTCGGCGGGGATGCGAGGGTCAGCGTAGATGTCGGGAAGGACGGCGGGCGTGCGGTTGAGCATCACCCACCCGCTGATGCACGCCGACATCGGGAATCGACATCCTTTCCACAGCGGGGCGATCGCATCTTCGTCGGCGTAGTGACATTGGTCGCCGTCGCGGAGGACGAACGTCGCGCCATCGGCGCCGGTAAGCTGGCGGGCCGCGGTACGCACGATCCTCATGACGGTCTCGAGATCGCGGGCCATCGACAATTGCTGTACCACGTTCACCAGCAACGCCCACCCTTGAAGCAGGGGCTTATCCCCTGGCGGGGTGCGATCGAGCAGGTTGCGGATGGTGTGGGGAAGCCGCCACAGTTCGGATTTGGAGATCACGTCGGACGCGCCGTGTTCGAGGCAGACGTTGGCCTCGTGCGGGTCCACCCGGCTGGAGAGCAGCAGCACATGGACGCCCGGGCGTTGCCGCTTCACCTCGTTGACCGCCGCCAGCCCTGTGATGCCGGGAACGGCGTTATCGCACATGACCAGTCGAAGATCGTCGGCGGGAAGGGCGCGCTCGAAGGCCTCGCGCGTCTGCACGACTTCCAATTCGACGTCCAACCCGTTTTGCAGCAACCGCGACAACACCATCGACGCGTCGGCCGCAGAGTCTTCGAGGTACAGGATTCGTACTGACATCTTGGGTTACCTCAACCAAATTCGAAACGCCGGCGTTCGCCCGTCCCCGGACGACCCTGTAGTCGCTGGCAGGGCAAAAATACCAGAAATGTGGTTGGTGTGGAGGGGAAAGTCCCCGCTAGCTAAAAACATTTCGAACCAAGGCCATATGATTTATCGCCACATCTTGGGGTACGGCTTGAGAAACGAAAAAAATCATCGAAAAGGAAAGGAAGATCTTGTTTTCCAAAGCGTGCATCCGGAGGTTGAAGACTACGATTCCGACATGATTTCGCGCCGAACTTTCGTCCTCGCCGCCGGCGCACTGGCGGCCACCGCGGCGCTCGCGGATGACGGTCAGGCCGGTTCTTCCGCGAGGCCCACCATGCTCACACGCCTGATCCACTCGTCTGGCCAGGCAATCCCTTCCGTCGGGATGGGCACCTGGCAGACCTTCGACGAAAGCCCCGCCGATCAGGAGGCGATAAAGCGGCTGGGCGACGTGCTCCGCGCCTTCCACGACGCCGGCGGCCGGGTGATCGACTCCTCGCCGATGTACGGCCGATCGGAAGAGGTCGTCGGGCAGGTGTCGGAATCGCTGGGCGTCAATGCGGATCTGTTCGTCGCCACCAAGGTCTGGACGCGCGGCCGGCAGCAGGGGATCGACCAGATGCGCGATTCCCTGCGAAAGCTCCGCCGCGAAAAAATCGAGCTGATGCAGATCCACAATCTGGTCGACTGGCAAACCCACCTCGCCACCCTCCGCGAATGGAAGGCCGCCGGCACGTTCCGGCACATCGGCATCACGCATTACCAGCATGGCGCTTTCGATGACCTGGAGAAGATCATCAAGGCCGAGAAGATCGATTTCGTCCAGCTGCCTTATTCGGTCGACGTGCGCGCCGCCGAAGCCCGCCTGATTCCCGCCGCCCACGATCACAACGTCGCCATCCTTGTCATGCGCCCCTTCGGCGGCGGTAACCTCTTCACCAAGGTCCGCGGCCAGCCCGTGCCCGATCACGTCAAACCCTACGCCAGCACCTGGGCCCAGGCCTTCCTCAAGTTTCTGCTCGCCAACGAATCCATCACCTGCGTCCTTCCCGCCACCAGTAAACCGACCCACATGGCCGACAACGTGCAGGCGGGTTTCGGGCGATTGCCGGATGAGGCGGAGCGGAAGAAGCTGATCGAGGCGATCGCGTGAATCGTGAAAGGGAAAACTTTGCGCCCGCGACCGCCGAGATAATCGGATCTCGGCTGGTGTGAAATACGGCGAGAATCTCAATCCGGTCCGGATGCGCTCGGTAGTACAAGCAGAAGGGGAATCGCCGCACCACGCACTTGCGGACGTCGGCGACGACCAGGGAATAAATCAACGGCGTGGCAGAGACGCGGTTCAGCGCGGCCTCTACTTCCGCCGTAAATTCGACGCCCAAGCCTGCACGCTGCGCTTCGTAATAGTCAAATGCCTCGCCAAACTCGAATGCCGCCTAGGTGCGAAAAACAATGGGCAAGCTCATCTTCGGGCTCGTGCCAAGGCGCGGTTCTTGATGACATCCCAAGGCGTCGTTGCCTCGGGCCGCGCGATGCTATCGGCAAGACGGCGCTCGAGTTCCGCTCGCTGGGAGGCGGACAAGTCGGCATGGGCGGCCTCGTCGTCGACGCTGTCCCAGATTGCCTGCGCTAATGCCAGACGGTCTTCCGGGCTAAGTCTCGGTCCAGAGTCCCAGTTCTTGAATGGTGGGCGCCATCGTCCCTTCTCCAGACCAGAAATCGACAACTATATTGGAGGATGTTATCCCGCAGGCGTTCGTCAGACCAGCCCATTATGGCAGGGCAGGAGAACCTTACGAGTTCAATCCCTTCGCGGACCGCCCGGGCGACGTTGGCCGGGCGGTTGGGGTCGGGCGTCGTCGGGGGTCTTGTGGTCGGGCGGGGGGAGGATCGCGCGAGGGTCGTCGGGGGTAGCGCGCGGCTTGATCATGTCGATGCCGGGCTTCAGCTTCTCGGCCATCTGGCGGGCGTCGTGTGACCACTTGCGGTGCATGGGCACCGGCGCGTCGTGCAGGAAATCGGCCCACAAGACCAGCGACTGAGCGGCGATTTCAATCGAGGCGTCGTCCCTGTCCACTGCGGCCTTGGCGGCGAACCGCTTGGCGCGGGCGTACTGGCGGAGCAGCGGATCACGGATTTCGCCGAGGGTGAGGCCCTGAAGGTCGTTTTCCTCGTCGTCGTCGATCGCCGACGGGCGGTCGTCGCGCGGCGGGGCGGCTTGCGGCCGCTCGGGCATCGGCTCGGAGGCAGGTTCGCGGGGAGGTTCTTCGGCAGTCGGCTCGATCGCCTGGGGTGGCTCGGCCGGGCCGAGTGGTACGTCGGCTTGCGGTTGGGGCGCGGGTCGTGCGTCGGATGGACGCGCGTCGCGCCGGCGATCCATTCCATCCGGTCCCCCGCGGCCGCGCCAGTGGCGACGCTCTTCTTCGCTCGGGCCGAACGAGATGTCCAGCGGCTCCGGCGGGATGAGGCCCGGACCGACGGACTCGTCTTGCTTCACTGTTTCAGGGGCATCGACCACCGTCAGCACGGTTGTCAGCCCTGCAAGCGCTGCGCCATCGGCGGCCGGCAGGGTCGCCGGCGATTGGGCAGCGAGCACCGGTGAGGGAGCCGGTTCGAGCGTGTTTGCCGCAACGGGAGCGGCAGGCGGGATGGGGGTGATCGGCGGATTGGCGTCCTGCGCCAGTGGCCCGGCTTCGCCGCCGCTCTGCATTGAGAAGTACCCGATTCCCGCCGCCAGCGCAACCGCGGCGGCGAGACCAAGACTGACGAAGAGCGCGGGCGACCGCTTTTTCGATGGACGGGCGATGTCGGTGACGGATTGCGGTGCAGGCCGAGCCACCTCACCAACGCTGAGCGATGCGATCTCGTCGTCGAATGCGGGCTCGGCGGAAATGGCAAACTCCGGCTCGGATGCGAAAACGAACCTCGGCTTTGTCGCAACGGCGGGAGCGGCAGCGGGTGTTGCGGGTTGGGGTGTTTTGAGGTCGGGCGGCATCGTTCCGCGATCGCCGAGCAGGGCTTCGAGATCGTGCCGCATCTCCCGCGCGCTCTGATAGCGGTCGTCGGGATTCTTGGCCATCGCCTTCTGGACGATGTAAGTGCACAGCGGCGGCACATCCGGGATCGTATCTCTCACGTCCGGAATGGGAGCGGAGCAGTGCGCGAAGAGGATCTGGATCGCGCTTCCCTGATTGTAAGGCGCTTTGCCGGTGAGCAGAGTGTAGAAGGTGGCACCGAGAGAGTAGATGTCGGAACGATGGTCGACGCCGTCATTGCGGCATTGCTCCGGCGACATGAACAGCGGTGTGCCGATGAACGCATCGCGGCGGGTGATCGATAGCTCTTCTGGCGTCTGCGTCGGCTTGGCGAGGCCAAAATCGCCAAGTTTCACATTGCCGGTTTGCGACCAGAGGATATTGCCTGGCTTGATGTCGCGGTGAAACAGCCCGCCGTCGTGAGCGGCGCCCAAGGCGCGGCAAACGTCGGTGACGGCGCGGGCGGCCTCGCGCCAATCGAGCTTTTTGCCCGATTCGAGCAGCTCCTGCCCGCTGGTGCCGAGCACCAGCTCCATCGCGATGAAGTAGACCGTTCCCTTGCGACCGACATCGAAGATGGTGACGACGTTCGGGTGGTTGAGCCTCGCGGCCAACTGGGCTTCGCGGACGAATCGCTTCAGGGCCTCATCGTTCTGGCTGAACTCGCGCGGGAGAATCTTGAGCGCCACCTTGCGTTGCAGGGGCACGTCCATCGCCTCGTACACCGTGCCCATGCCCCCACGGCCGATAAGCCGGCGGACGAGGTATTTGCCGATACGCTTGCCAGCGTGGATGACGTCGTCCGGCTGTGGCGCTTCGGGATTGGACGACGAAACCGACACGCCTCCGTCTTCATCGGGCGGCGGAAGGGTGACGTCGTTGTCGCGAGGCTTGGGACCGTTCGTGTCAGCCATGTTTCCCTCGGGAGCCGGGCAAACCGCAGAGTTTACCCGGCTTCTAAACGGATGAGTGAGCGCAGAATTGCGGACGTTTATCGATCGGCGCACACCTCCCGCCGGGAGCGACGACTTTGCGTCGTCCCGCGCCCCGTCCAGAATCGATTTGTCAGACCGCATTACGCCCATCCCTTCATTTTGACCGTCATATCAAAACGAACTGTTCATCCGTAAGTCTGTTATCGGAAAAGGCTTACGAAAATCTTTATCGGCCCTGGATGTTTATTTCGACCATTTTTGGCCTTGGGTGGACGCAAGGGGTGGACGAATCGTAAGTCATCATTTGGTCGGGTGTTATGGCAATACTTCGCGGCGTTTCCGGACGTGGTACGCGGGGTGCTTTAGGAAATGAAGCGGGAGCTCTGTATGTCCCTGCCGTGTTTGCGGTGGGACGGGTGATCCCGGCGACCGAAAGTAGTTGTTTCGATGACGCAAGAGACTGCGCCATGCCTGTTGTCGGTGGGGTTGGACGTTCCGTCGGATGGTCCCGACGCGTCGTACGTCTTCGCCGAGAACGCGTTTCGCGCCTTGGAGCTGATGAAGCTCCTGCGGTTCGACTTGGTCGTGGTGTCGCCGGACGGGCTCGGCGGGATGTCTGTCCCGCACTTGGTTCGGCAGATGCGTGTGATCGCACCCTGGCAGAAATGGGTGCTCGCCGCCGCGGACGCAAACGGCGAATGCGGCCTCACGCAGCAGGACGAGTTGGCGGCCCGATGCAACGGGGCGCTGGCGGTCATCGACGAGGTGAACGACTGGTCCGAGGTGTGTTCGCTCGCGTCGAGCGTGCGAAGCCGATCTCGCCGGGAGTTTGCCTTGGAAGCATGAGAGAGACTTGAAGTCCCCGATCGCGTGCTCCGACTTTAGTTGAAGGTCGACGTCGCGAGACCAGGGCGCTGAGATGGGTGTGGATGAGGCCGTTCGACGCGGTGTCGACGGGAATTGTCTGGGAGAGTTTTTTCGCGAGGTATGTGTCATGTCGTCTACGGATTCTTATATCGATCGTCGGACCAAAGGTCAGGTTTTCGCCACCGGCAACGAGGCCTCTATCCAGCGCGCTCTGGCCGCCAAGGCGAATGCGGTCCGCCGTCTCGAACGTCAAGGTCGTCGCGCCCGCTTCTCGGCGCGCCTGAACAGCAAGGGCTCGTTCGCCGCCTGAACCATCAGGTGACGCGCGCGTTGATCAAACGAGTTGAGCGTTTGTTGTTTTGAATGCAGGTTTACGCGGTCTCGCTTTCTGCGGAGGAAGCGTGCCCGATCGGGTCAAGGGACGCCTGATACTCCCGCGTGTTTGCGGCGCGCGTCCTGCACGTGATTTGAAAGGATGATTGCAATGAGTCAGACCACCACCAAGACTGTTCGCCCCGCGAACAGCACGTTTGCCACGAAGAACACCTCGGCGACGCTGCGTTCGGCCGCCCAGTTCGATGAGGCGCGCCGCAATCGCATGGCGCTCTCGAACCCCACCGGCGGGTTCGTTGTTGGCCCGAAAGACTCGGCTCCCGGCGTGATGCTGCTCGGCGTGGCAATCGCTGAGGCGATCTTCGTCGAGCCCATTCGCTCGATCCGCCGCAAGCTCCGCCGCGCCTGATCGCGGCGCGCGCGGGACACGCGCGTAAAGCCGGCAAACATATATGGTCCAGCCCAAAGTCCTGACCGCGATGAGGTCAGCGCGCTTGGCCTAGACCGCCCCGCTCACGTTCCCTGACAGGCGTGGCACGCGGGTACGACGACTACGGATTGACACACCTTGCCCCGCGAAGGCAAGGCAAGACTTGCACCCGACCCCGCGGCGAAAGTCGCGAGGCGGGTTTGGCAGAGTGAGAAAATGCTGTGTGAGGGGAGCCTTAACGGCCGGCTCTGTATTTCAAGGCCGTGAACGGGGCTCTTTCCGTCATCCGTTGCGGGAGTGGCGGGGAGACATAGAGTTATACATGCGCGTCAGGGGTGATGCGCAGGCATTGGGGAAAGTGCCATCCAAAATCCGATCTAGGCCGTCGGGGCCTGGGCAGGTCGGTAATCTACCATCACGCAGATAAACCAATTTTCTTGATTGGTGCGATCGTTCCAGGCGCAATGTTTCGCGCGCGCCGATCGATTCCGTGATTCGCACTGCCATGTTTCCTGTTGGCAGGACGGCTCCCACGGGATACGTCGGCGCGACGATGATCCGTCAGGCGTCCGCGCCTCGTCAATGTGTTTTTAACAACGTTGTTCCGCTGCGCAAACGTGGCTTCGCATTTGCGAGCGCGCGGGGCCTCGGTTAGATCGCGTCGCGATCGTCGCGGCCGTGAATGTTGCCGGGCGTTCGCGGGTCATTACGACCGAGCGCACCATAAAGCACAAACGATGTTCAGTTCCTGCGACTAAAAAGTTGCCGGCAATCCGTTTCGGGAGGTCGTCGTACATTGTAATTGTTAATGCAATAAGTGTTATAAATAGAATGCATTTCTTTGAAATGTTACCTCTCGGCTTTGTCGCTTTTTTTCTGCTTTGCATCGATGCGCCATGACGCGATCGAAATCGTCCTGCCTGGTGGCGGGCTGTTGCTCGGCCGGCGTTGGTAGTGATCGGCCGGGCGTAGTTATCTGATAACCGTTGTTCTACTTTTTTGCCTTTTCGTTCTTCCGTAAGTCGAAATTTTTAGGAGAGCCAGCTATGAAGTCTTCGAACCTTGCTGTTTTCGTTGTTGTGAACGTGGTCGCCGGCGTTGTTTATGCGGCCGATCCGACGTGGACGGTCGTTGTTGATCATCCGAACCAGATCGCCAGTCGCAGCACGCGCGGTCTTGCGCTCAACGGCGATGCGACATCGATCTACACCACGACGCTTGATGGCAGTAGTACCGCCGAAGTGCGAAGCTATACGCTATCGGGCGCTCCGCCGATCGCGACGTTCGCCAGCGGCGCGAACATTTCAGGGTTCACCGGCACGCCGCCGGCGATCAACACGCAAGCGGAAGCCGCGGTCGTCGACGACCGGGGGTTGGTTTTCGCTGCGATCGTCAAGGATTCCACGAGCGACGAGAACTCGAAGATCGCCGTCTTCTCGCCGTCGCTCGGCGCCAACCAGCTCTTTGAGCTGCCGAAGATCACCGCCGGCAACTCCAGTGAGACGATCGGCGGGATCGACTTTCGTTTGTCGGGCGGCGTTCGTCAGCTTTACGTGGCGCGACATCTTGGCAGCACTGCTTACGTTGAGCGTTACGTGATCAACGGTGCCGATCTTGCCACCACTTCCCTCACGGCGGACACCACGTTTGACGGTGACGGGCGGTTTGATCTGAAAACTCTCAATTCCGGCAGCAGCTATCTTCGCGGCATCGACGTGGCCGACGATGGGACGATTTTCATCGCGTCCCGCGAGAACAACGTTGTCTACAAGCTCAATGGCGACCTGAGCGCCTTGGCCACCCAGTCCGTCTCCAACGCGATGGATATCGCGTTGTTTGGCGGCGAGGCGTACGTCACGCAGTATGCCGGCTCAAGCAGCGCGATTCAGGTGCTGAACGTCGATGATCTGGCGCCCGTCACGAATTTCACCGCCACCGCCGACTTCGCTCACGGTTCGGGCGGCGGTTATGCCGGTATTGACGTCGACTCAACCGGGCGGCTGTATATTTCCGATCAGTTCTACGGCGGCACGACTTCCAGTTTGTCGGATCGCATTCTGGTTTCCAGCGCCATCCCCGAACCCGCCACCCTCGGCCTGATCGGTCTGGGCGGGCTGCTCCTCGGCCGGCGTCGGCGATAAGCGGAGGCGGGGATAAGAAACATCCTTTAATGACACTTACCGGCATTCGTCGTATAGTTGCATACGACGAATGCCGGCTCTCATTGATATTTCCTCCCTCGATTTCGCCTACGACCGCACGAAGGTGCTGTGCGGGATCGATCTGAAGGTCGAGCCGGGCACCACCTTGGGCTTGATCGGGCCCAACGGCGGCGGAAAGACGACGCTCGTGAAGCTGCTCCTGGGCCTGCTGAAGCCCGATCGCGGCGAGATTCGCATCGCCGGGCTGTCGCCGGCCAAGGCGGTGGGGCGGGGGGATTTGATCGGGTATCTGCCGCAGAACCTGACGTTCGAATCGCACTTCCCGATCTCCGTCCGCCAGGTGGTCACGCTGGGGCTGGCGGGGAAGACGGGGATGTTTCGATCGCACGTGAAGGAGGATTTGGCGTTCGTTGAAGAATTGATCGACCGCGTCGGCCTGCGCGACATCGCCGACCAGCCGGCGGTCGAGATTTCGGGCGGGCAGTTGCAGCGGGCGCTGATCGCCCGGGCGCTGGCGCCGCGGCCGCGAATTCTCATTCTCGATGAGCCCACCACCGGCATCGACATGCGCGGCCAGCGCGGGTTCGTCGAGCTTATCACCCAACTCAAGGCCGACCTCGGCCTTACCCTCGTCTTCGTCTCCCACGACCTGCGCGCCGTCACCGCCATCAGCGACCGCGTCGCCTGTCTGAACGTGCACCTGCACTACCACGACACCCCCCATCACATGCCGCCGGAACTCGTCTACAAGATGTTCGCCTGCGATCTCCAGGCCATGGGCATCGGCGACCCCCATCACACCTGTGCCGTACACCAGGCGAAAGTGTCGAATGTCGAATGACGAGTGTCGAATGAAGCGTGTCAAACCACATCAGCAGCGTTGTCATTCGTCCTTGGTTCTCCGCCGCCGTTCGGATATCCATTCGTCATTCGTCCTTCGACACTCGACATTTCCCCATGCCTGATCTTTCCGATCCTGCCATTTTCAACGCGTTTCTCGCCGCCGGGGCGATGGCGGTGGCGTGCGCGATCCTGAGCGTGTTTATCGTGGCACGGCGGTGGGCGTTCATGGGCGAGGGGATCAGCCATTCCGGCTTTGGCGGGGCGGGGACGGCGTGGATGTTGGCGGTGGCGTTCCCGGCCACGTTCGATCATCCGATCGTGCCATACCTGTTCGTGTTGATCTTCTGTTTCCTCGCGGCGATGGGCATCGGCTGGCTGAGCCAGACCGGCCGGGTGACCAGCGATGCGGCGATCGGCATTTTCCTCGTGGCGTCGCTGGCGTGGGGATTCGTCGGCCAGCATATCTACACCCGCCACTTCGATATTGAGCCTTCCGGTTTCAGCAACCTGTTGTTCGGGCAGATGCAGGCGGTCACGCGTGAGTACACGCTGGCGGCGTGCCTGGCGGCGCTGGTGGTGGCCGGGCTGAGCTTTGCATTATCGAAGGAGTTGATCGCGTATTGCTTCGATCCGCTCCTGGCGCGCACCAGCGGCGTGAAATCAACGCTGATCCACTACGTGCTGATGGCGATGATGACGCTGTCGATCGTGATCGGCATTCGCGTGGTGGGCAGCGTGCTGGTGACCGCGCTGCTCGTCCTGCCCGCCGCCAGCGCGAACCTGCTGACCCGACGGCTGTCGCGCGTGGTGATGCTGTCGCTCGCGATCGCGCTGATCGGCGCCTGGGGCGGCCTGCTCATCAGCGCTTACTGGCGCGGCCTGCCGGCGGGGTCGATGATCGTGCTGACCATGTTCGCGGAGTTCCTCGTCGTGCTCGTCTGGTCGAAAATCCGCCCAAGGTCGGCCTGAGAACCGACAGCCGTCTAATCATCTTTGAACAAAATTAGTTAGGTATTTGTAAGATATTTTTATTGTCTTGTTCGGTTTCATCTGATAGGAATTTGTCCGGTAAAGGATTTTTGATGGAACCGATAGGCCAAAAAATTCGTCGTGCCCGGCGTCGGCTCGGGTTGACGCTGGATGAGTTGGCGGGGCGAACGGGGATTTCCAAGCCGTACCTGTCGCTAATCGAAACCGGCCGGGTCGCCAATCCGCCGAGCGATGAGAAGTTGCGCCGGCTGGAGCAGTCGCTGGGTTTTACGAACGGTGAACTTGTCAGCCAGGCCCATCTGCTCCGCACGCCGCGGGATATCCGGGCGATGTTGACGGTACTGGCGAGGAAAGACGAAGGCGGCGGGAAAGCGCAAGAGCAGGGCGCCGTAGAGGCGAAGGGCGTGGCCGTCGACCTCGATCACGCTTATCTCTCGGGCGTACTGCACCGGTTGGCCGAGCAGTCGGGCGGGAACGTGGAAAGCGTGCGGATGAACGCCGTGCCGATCGTCAATCGCGTGTCGGCGGGGTATCCGAAGGATTTCACCGACCTCTCTTATCCGCGTGGCGTGGCGGACGATTTCGTTGGCTGCCCCAACGTCGCGGATGTCGATGCGTTTGCCGCCCGCGTGCATGGCGACAGCATGAAGCCGAAGTACAACGAGGGCGACATCGTCATCTTCTCCCCCGCCGCCCACACCCGCCACGGCGACGACTGCTTTGTCCGTTTCGACGACGGCCAGACAACCTTCAAGCGCGTCTTCTTCGAGCAAAGCGAAGCCAACGAACCTGTCATCCGCCTTCAGCCCCGCAACGAAAAATACCGGCCGCAGATGGTCAGGCCGCAGCAGGTCACGGGCATCTATCGGGCGATGTATCGATATCAGTCGGTCGACGATCTTTGATGTTTATCCCTGAAATGTCGCGTGTTCATTCGTGACGATTCGTGGATAACATCCGGGGATGCAGGATCGATCGAATTTTCTGACCGAGAGGCGCCTCCCCGAGTCGATGTCGCTCGACCGGATGACCGCTCCCGAGTTCGTCGCATTGCTGGTCGAGCAGGACCGCGTCGCGGTCGAGGCGGTGGCGAGGGTGAGCCAAGACGTGGCGGTCGCGGTGGAGATCCTCGTCGATCGCTTCCAGCGCGGCGGGCGGCTGATCTACGTCGGCGCGGGCACCAGTGGGCGGCTTGGCGTGCTCGATGCCAGTGAATGCCCGCCCACCTTCCGCACCGATCCAAACATGGTCGTCGGCGTCATCGCCGGCGGCGAGCAGGCGATGTTCCGGGCGCAGGAGGGCGCCGAAGACCGGTTTGAAGATGGCGCCAAACAGATGGCCGAACGAAACGTCAGCGAGATCGACACCGTCTGCGGCATCGCCGCCGGCGGGACGACGCCTTTCGTCCACGGGGCGCTCGCCGAAGCCAAAAAACGCGGGGCCGCCACGCTGTTCGTCACCTGCGTCGAGGAATTTGAAAACGAGCCCGATTACGACGTCACCATCCGCCCGCTCACCGGTCCGGAAGTGCTCACCGGCTCCACGCGGCTGAAGGCCGGCACCGCCACCAAGCTGGTCCTCAACCAGCTCACCACCGCGTCGATGGTGCGGCTGGGCAAGTGCTACGAAAACCTGATGGTCGATCTCCGCGCCAGCAATGAAAAGCTGCGCGACCGCGCCGCCCGTATCGTCATGACCGCCTGCGGCGTCCCGCGTGAGCGGGCGGCGGCGTTACTCGTCCAGGCGGATTGGTACGTCAAACGCGCGATCGAGTTGCATCAGCTTTCTTTGGTGGAAGGCGCTTCCAACGCCTGACTTTCCACCGGCCCTGCCGGCGCGGTTTGCGGGCCGGCGGCGGCGGCGCTTTGCGTGCGGGCGTCGTACCACTTCGCTCCAAGCACCACGCCGGCGGCGAACAAGGTCACCACCAGGGATAGCACCACCGATCGCGCGATGTTGCCCTTGCCCAGCGCCGTGTACATCGCCACGTACACCAGCAGCAGGCCGAACACCATCGCCAACATGCCCTTCTGCTTGTCGATCGCCACCGCCAGTTGCGAACCAAAGTATCCGCCGAGCATAAAGCCGATCCAGATGTAGAGCGCGGTCCAGATGTCGTTCGAATCGAGCTTTCCTTCGCGGAAATACCCGATCACCGCGGGCAGGGTGGCCAGCGGCACCATGACCATCAGGCTGAGGCCGTGCGCCTTCACCTGCGTCATGTGCATCGCCAGCACCATCACCGGCACCATGACCGCGCCGCCGCCTACCCCCATCAGGCCGGAAAACGCACCGACGAAAATCCCGAACGCGATAAGAATGAGTGGGTTCATAGCTGTTGCGTCAGATGTTGCGCTTGTCGCTTCAACGTATCAACCCCGCGGCGGGGCGGCGCCCGGTCAAACTTGATGGCGTCATCGACGAGGTCGGTATCCAGATGTAATTGATCCACCAGGTATTCCCTTAGGAACAGCGTGAGGTCTGCCAGCCCGATGCCGTGCGTGCGCTGGCCGGTGCGGGCGTAAAGCCAGTCGGCGAACGCCAGGAAGCGTTTGAACGGGCCGGTGGCATCGCCCGTTTGTCCGAGCAGCAGTTGGCCAGCGCGGGCAAATTTGCCGCTGTTGGCGACGAGATCCCAATATCGGGCAAAACGTCGCATCCGCTGCATCTGGTCGAAGGGAACGTGTCTCGTCTGCAGGATCTCGTACGGCGGATGGGGGCTGTAGACCATGTCCCAGTCGGCGTCGTGTCGGACGATGGGCGTGCCGCGCAGCCGTTTAAGGATGCCGACCTGGATCTCCTGCGGCCGCAGTTCGACGAGCCGGTCGAAGCCGCGGCCGAACGAGTCGAGGTCTTCGCCGGGCAGGCCGACGATCAGGTCGGCGTGGACGTGGACGCCCGTGTGATCGCGCAGCCATCGCAGGTTGTCGTCCAGCCGGGCGTGATCTTGCCTTCGCGAGATCCGCTGCTCGACCTCCGGATCGAACGTCTGAATCCCCACCTCAAACTGCAACGCCCCCGGCGGAAACTTCGCGATGGCGGCCCGC
>JBBCIV010000086.1:0-25371 GCA_037189665.1 Phycisphaerae bacterium
ATTCGACCCACATCCACATCAAGGACGCGCTGATGGCGACCGGCCAGGTCGTCCCCGCCGGCCAGGGCGATGGCGATGTCGAGTCGATCGTCGTCGATGCCTACAAGAGCGGCTACCGCGGCTTCCTGACGTTGGAACCGCACCTGAAAGTCGCCGGCCACAGCCACGGCGAAACCGGGCCGGAACTGTTCAAGACGGCCGTCGATGCGCTCAAGGCGATCCTGGCGCGAAACAACATCACGATCGCATCCTGACTCACACTTCCTCTCTCTCTTCGGGGGAGAGGGAATGGAAGATGCCAACGCCGCCCGACATTTCCATCTGGATCCAGAAGCTCGCCGAGGCAAGGCTGCCGGCGCGGCGGTCGTCGCCCGACCTGTTGCAGCAGTTGCAGCAGACGCTTCGCCGGCCGGTGAATCGGGTATTGGTGTTGGCGATGGATGTCGATCCTGACATCGACCTCCTGCAGTCCGTCGGCCGTGATGAGCCGGAGAATGTGGAGGCAGGGTTGAACCTGCTCCACGCCATGCTGCCGGTTCGCAGGGCCATCGTCGATGCCCGGTACGCTCGGCGGTTCGACTCGAGATATCCCAATCTCGATCCGGCGTTGCTCATCCGCAGATTGTTTCGCAGGCAAGCGCGGACCGACGCCCTGCCAACCGACGTGGGCGTGCTGGTGGTCGATATCCTTACGCTCGCCCAACTCGGCCAGTTGGAAAAAGGCAGGCCGGTAGACGACCTTCCGGTGGTGATCGACGACCGCCTCTCCGGCAAACGGCTGCGATTGCGGGCAAACGTTGCCGCGACCGTCGGAGACGTGCTCGCGCAGACTTCGCTCACCTCAACCAACGCGCAAGTGTGGAACGGGCCACTGCTTCGGCAGAAAAAAACCCCGCTTTCGATGCCCATCGCGGCGACTGAGCTATGGCTGCACCTGCTCCCCTGCACATCCCCCCGCCCGGCGGCGGCGTGCACGCGCTGCGGGGAGTGCATCGTCGCGTGTCCAGCCAATATTCACCCGGCGGCGCTGCTCGACGCCTCGCAAAGGCGCGATCGGTCGGCCGGCGAGGCGTTCGGGCTCCGCGCCTGCATCGAGTGCGGCGTCTGCGACGATGTCTGTCCGTCACTGCTCCCAATACTTGAATCTATCCAGCAGCTTAAGACACTGCCGACATGATTTCGTGGCGTCTGGAACGACACCGCCTGCTCGATCTCCGCCTGATGGTGGGGATGCTCCTGCCATTGCTGGCAGGACTGGCGGCGTTCGGCTGGCGCGCGGCGGGGACGATCTTCCTCGTCATCGCGGGCGCGATCGCCGGCCGGTGGGTGCTCCATCGCCTTCGAAATTGGCCGGCAAACGTCACGCGGCTGTCCCTCGTGACGCGCGGAACGCTGGTGGCGCTGTTCCTGCCGCCGACGATGTTTGACGTTGATCACACGCTGACACAGCCAAACGCCCTGTGGCCGCTGGCGATCTCGATCGGCCTGGTGCTGGCGATCGTGACGTGGCTCATCAACCGAGCCGGGACGGCTCGCGTGTCACCAGTGGTCCTGACGCTGATGATGACGATCGCGATCTCCGGCGCCCTGTCGCTGAACGACCGCGTCCTGCAGCCAAACCGCATTTTCACCGGCGACCTGCTGACCGAACATGTCGTTCCCCACCCCACCGCCACCGCCGACCCGTGGATTTTCTCCCATCCTGCCGGCGACGGCGTCGCACGGCGAGTCGAGCCCGCGGCGAGGCGATTGGACGACTACCTCCGCGCCCGGCATCACGACGATGCCCGGGCGGTCACCATCGCGCGCCTGGTGAGCGACGACCTCCCGCCGCTGGAAGACCTGGTCGTCATCGGCCACCCCCGCACCCTCGGCGCCGCCAGCGGGATCGCCATCGTCGTCGGCGGCCTGTTCCTCGTGCACCGGCGCATGACGGCGTTCCGCTTACCGGCGACCATGCTCATCGCAGTGCTGGCAGTGCTGATCATCGCGCCAGTACCGGTGATCGTGAGCCCGCAGGAAACGGTCCGCATCTGGCTGGCCGGGCACGACCCGCGCGTCGGCTGGGCGATGGGGCTGACGTTCGTGAACTACGTGTTGATGTCATCGCCGGTGCTGCTGGTGATCTTCTTCCTCGCCTCACTCCCCGGCATTCGCCCGCTGGGCGGCCGTGCCGGGCTGGTATACGCGGCGATCTTCGGACTGCTCTGCGGCATCTTGACGTCAATGATATCGCTCGATTTCGGTGCGGTGGTCGCGCTGGCGCTGGCACAGCTTATCGCCCCTACGCTGGACCGCCGCCTGCCGTCGCCCATCCCTGCGCGTTGATGACGCGCGACCACACGAAAAAAGAGGCGTTTTGCGCGGTGCCCAATCGGGTGTATACTCCCGGTCCATGGACGAGCAGCCCCTCGCGTACAAACGTGTTCTCCTGAAGATCTCCGGTGAAGGTTTTTGTCATGAAGGCGGTTTCGGCATCGAAGCCGACTACCTGGAAACCATCGCGCGCGAGTGCGTCGAAGTCGCAAAAATGGGCGTGGAACTCGCGATCGTCGTCGGCGGCGGCAATTTCATCCGCGGCAAGACGTTTGCCGAAGACGGCCATATCCCCCGCGCCACCGCCGACTATATGGGCATGCTCGCCACCGTACTGAATGCGCTTGCGCTTCAGGAGACGATGGAAAAGTTCGGTCAGCCGACGCGGGTGATGAGCGCCATCACCGTCCACAGCGTCTGCGAACCCTGGATCCGCCGCCGGGCGACCCACCACCTCGAAACCGGCAACGTCATCATCCTTGCCGCCGGCACCGGAAATCCATTCTTCACGACCGATACCTGTGCCGCCCTGCGTGCCAGCGAAATCCGAGCGGACGTGCTGATGAAGGCCACCAAGGTCGACGGCATCTATGACAAGGACCCGAAGAAGCACGCCGATGCCAAGCTTTTTCATGAGGTAAGCTTCGAGCAGGTCATCCGCGACGAACTGAAAGTGATGGATCAGGCCGCGTTCGTGCTGTGCAAGGAACGCGAAATCCCGCTGGTCGTCTTCAACCTCAAGACCCCGGGCAATATCGTTCGGGTCTTGCGTGGCGAGAAGGTTGGGACGAAGATCAACCCATAATTTGGAATGTCGAATGACAAATGACGAACGTCGCGAGTGTGTTCATTCGGCGTTCGTCACTCGACATTGGGAGTTTTGCCATGCCTGCCGACGACATCCTTCTCGATTGTGAAGAACAGATGGAAAAAGCCATCGACCACCTGCGTCACGAACTGAGCGGCGTGCGCACGGGACGGGCGTCGCCGGCACTGGTGGAGCACGTTCAGGTGGATTACTACGGGGCGCCGACGTCGCTTAAATCGATCGCGATGATCCAGATCCCCGAGGCCACGCAGATCCTCATCAAGCCCTTCAATCCTGCTGATATCAAGGCGATCGATCGGGCGCTGAGCGAAAGCAAGCTGAACCTTCCCACCAGCAGCGACGGCAAGGCCATTCGCCTGAACCTTCCGCCGATGAGCCAGGAGCGCCGCGTGCAGATGGTCGGCCAGACCAAGAGCATGGGCGAGCACGCCAAGATCACCATCCGCAATGCCCGCCGTGATGCGAACAAAGTCGTCGATGCGGAAGAAAAAGGCGGCATCCTCACCGAAGACGACGCCAAGAAGGTGAAGGAAGACATCCAGGAACTCACCAAGCAATACGAAGCCAAGGCCGACGCGGCACTGGAAAAAAAGCGTCACGAGATCATGGACGTATAGAAACCCTCTCCGCTATTCCGAAAAGTTGTTTCGCCGCAATGTCATGGCGGGGAAATTCATCCACGAATGAACACGAATCTTCACGAATGGCTCTTCCGCTATTCGTGAAGATTCGTGTTCATTCGTGGATCGTCTTCTGATCGTTGACGCAAAATCGTAAGTAGCACGGGCGTCCTCGCCCGTGTTTTTATTTGTCCACGGGCGGGACGCCCGTGCTACTGTGCGCCTGGCGATACACCTTCGGGCTTTTGCCGGTCTGCTTCTTGAATCGCAACGAGAAGTAAAACTGCGTTTCGTACCCCACTTGCCGGCTGATTTCCTTCACGCTGAGCGACGTCATCGTCAGCAGTTGTTTCGCACGATGAACCCGCTGCAACTCGACGAACTCCATCGGCGGCATGCCGACGACGTCGCGGAAACGGTGGCCGAGACGAGAGGCGCTCAGGCCGGTCAGGTCGGCAAGGCGGTCGAGCGTGATCTTCTCGTCCAGGTGTCGGGCGACGTGGTCCATCGCCTGGCGGATGCGCTGGTCGATCGTGTGGCTTGATCGGTTGGGATTGATCTGCTCGCACAGCAGCAATAGCGCCTCCAACGCATTCATCGCAAGCCTGTCGCGCAGCGGGCCGGCGGACATCGCCTGCCGGTGGACGCGGAGGAACTGTTCGTGGATTTCCCGTCGGCTGACGGGATCGCCCGCGTTCACCCGCATGATCCCCGGCTCGACGGCCGGCCAGTCGAGGAGGTCAAGCCAGTCGGCGCGAGGGTGAAAGTGCGTCCAGACGATCTCCCAATGCTGCTGCGTCGCTTCCACGCCGTAGTCCTGATAAGCGCCAGGCAGGACCATCGTCAGCTCGCCGGGCCGGGCGAAGATTGCCCTGCCGTCCGACGTGCCAAAGCGGCCAATACCAGCGACGGTGTATATCAATAAATGGTCGTTCGTCCCTCTCGGCCTGTAGGCGCGATAGCCAGGACCTGATGTGAAATGTCCGGTAAACAGGGTTGCCACTGGCCGGTGCGGCGTGATCTCGATTTTGGCCATGATAGCACGATATTATATGTTTTCGCGAATGCAATGAATGGGCGGATCGTCCTGGACTTGGCACAATTTGCCACACGTATAACGAACACACAGGAGCACGCCTCACATGCCAACTGCCACGCAGCGATACATCGCCGAAGAGCAACTCGCCGACTTCCGACGAGACGGGTTTATCATCGTCCGCGGACTGCTTTCGCCGGATGAAGTTGCCACACTTCGAGATACATTCATGGAGATGAATGCGAATGGTCCGGTCGAGGGTCTTTCCGAAATCAGGCGAGGCCGGGTCGACGGCACGTCTGGCGGGTACAGCCCGTCTGACCCGCTGTCGTTTTACCCTCGGATGATGCACCCCCATAAGCATCCCGATAAGCCGGTCGGCCCCTTGGCGATGCGTTATATGCTTGACGCCCGCGTGCAGGCGATCTTGGCCGAACTGATGGGCGAGGAACCCTACGCCGCCCAGAGCATGTTCTATTTCAAGCCGCCGGGCGCGCGTGGGCAGGATTTCCATCAGGACAACTTCTACCTTCGCGTAAAGCCCGGCACCTGCATGGCTGCCTGGACCGCGCTCGACCGCTGCGACGAGGGCAACGGCGGGATGATGTGCGTGCCCGATACCGGTAGCCATGCTATCCAGTGTCCCGAAAAAGCCGACTCGCGCCTTTACTTCACCACCGAGCACGTCGCCATTCCTGAGGGCAAGCACGCCATCCTTCCCATTATGGAGCCCGGCGACGTCCTTTTCTTCAATGGCTCGACGATCCACGGCTCGGGTCCCAATACCAGCAAGGACCGCTTTCGCCGGTCGTTTATCTGTCACTATCTGCCCAGGAGCACGACGGAAATGAGTCACTATTACGACGTGTACGACTTCGATGGCTACAAGATCTCCCACGTCAAACCGAACAACGAAGGCGGACCCTGCGGCACCATTCAACCGGCGATGGGCGGCATGCCACACTGATCGCCTCAGCGGCGCCCTTCCTGCCCCGATCGAAACGCAACGCCGGTTCGGCGGCAAAGAATGGTGGGTCGGCGCGCCGAGGCCGATTGGTTGTTCGGCGTTCTGCTAACTGATCGGCTCCAGTTGGGCGTATTCGAGGATGAGCGTTTTCCTTCCCGCTCGCTGAAACTCCACGATTGCGCGCGTGTGCCGGCCCATGTCGCTGATCTCGGCGATCTTTCCCAACCCGAAGGTCGGATGCCGCACCAACTGGCCTCTTCGGAAAGCCGATCCGCTCATCGGTTCGGCGTCCGAATCCAGATCAAACTCGATGCCCGTCCGGTCGATCGTCTCGAAGTGGTCCGCCGACATTTCCTTCAGGAACGGCGAGGGAACGGTTCGCTCGCGCCGTCCCATCAATGTGCGGGCGTGGGCACGACTGAAGATGAGCTTCCGCTGCGCGCGGGTGATGCCAACGAAACACAGCCGGCGTTCCTCTTCAAGCTGATTCGGATCGGTGCGGGCGCGCGAGTGGGGCAGGATGCCTTCCTCCATGCCGATCATCACCACGACGGGAAACTCCAGGCCCTTGGCGGCGTGCAGCGTCATCAGCGTGATCGCCCCGCCGCCGTCTTTCACTTTGTCGACATCCGACATCAGGCTGATCTGGGCAAGGTATTCTTCCAGGCGCCCTTCCGGGTGCTCGCGATCAAAATCGGCGGCGGAGTTATATAACTCCTTCACGTTGGCCAGCTCAGGCTTGTCCGGGTCGGTGCTCTTTTCGAGCGACGCCCGCAGGCCGGTTCGCTCGACCACGTCCTGCATGATCGCCTGTACCGTACCCGCGACAGGTTCTGAGAACATGTCGGTCGATTCGGACTCCGCTATCGGCGACGGGGGCTTCAGCGCCTTGGCCCGCAGCGAATTCATCGTCTGCATGAATAACTGCGCGCTCTTCACCGCGCGGGTGGACAATCCCGGCACGTCCTGCACGCCGTCCAGCGTCTGCCACAGCGTCATCCCCTGCGACACGCCCCACACCTGCATTTTTCGCACGCTTTCGTCGCCGATGCCGCGCGTCGGGGTGTTGATGATGCGTTCCAGGCTGACCTCGTCGTTCGGGTTCACCAGCACGCGCAGGTAGCTCAGGACGTCCTTGATCTCCTTGCGGTTGTAGAACTCCACGCCCCGCGCGATCTGGTAAGGGATGCGGGCGGACATGAGCTTTTCTTCCATGACGCGGGAGAGCGAGTTCATGCGATAAAAGATCGCCATCTCGCTCCAAGGCCGGCCGTGTTTTTCGTGCTCGTCCTTCAGTTCCTGCACGATCAGGTTGGCCTCGTCCTCCTCGGTCTGGCAGACGTAATATTTCGCCTTCTCGCCCTCATCGTTGTCGGTCCACAACCCCTTTTCCTTGCGGCGGGCATTCCTCGCGATCAACGACGACGCCAGCGCCAGCACCGTCTTGGTCGAGCGGTAGTTCTGCTCGAGATGAACCACCTTCGCGTCGGTGTAGTCCTTCTCAAAGTCGAGGATGTTCTGGATGTCCGCCCCGCGCCAGGCGTAGATCGACTGGTCCGGATCGCCGACGACGCAGATGTTGCGGTGTCCAAGCGCCAGCGCGTGCGCCAACACGTACTGGGCGTGATTGGTGTCCTGATACTCGTCGATGAGGATGTACTGAAAGCGCTCCTGCAATTCCTGCAATACGTCGGGATGATCGCGCAGGCCGTGAACGGTTTTCATCAGCAGGTCGTCGAAATCGAGGGCGTTATTGGCCTCGAGCATCTTCTGGTACTTGCCGTAGATGCGGGCGACGTTGCGCTCGTAAAACCCGCCGGCGTTCTGGGCGTAGGCGTCGGGGGTGATGAGTTGGTTCTTCAGGTTGCTGATCGTGGCGTGGACCTGCGACGGACTGAAGTTCTGGCTGCTTATTTCCAGCACCTTTAATGCATCTTTGACGACCTTGGTTTGGTCGGACGAATCGTAGATGGTGAAGTTCTGCGGCACGCCGATGCGCTCGCCGTAATAGCGAAGGATGCGCACGCACAGCGAGTGAAACGTGCAGATCATCGGATACCACTGATCCAGCCGCCCGATATCGCGCACGTGCCGGCCCATCAGCTTGCCAACGCGATCCTTCATCTCCCCCGCCGCCTTGTTGGTGAACGTGATCGCCAGGATCGACGCCGGCGGAATGCCGCACGCCATCAGGTAGGCGACACGCCGCGTCAGCACCCGGGTTTTCCCCGAGCCCGCCCCGGCGATGATCAGCAGCGGCCCGTCCACATGCTGGGCAGCCTCGCGTTGCGGATCGGTCAGATCGTTAAGTAATTCTTCCTTCGACAGCACGGGGCGAGTGTAAGAGATGATCCGCTAATCTGCACGAATCCGCACACGACTGAATCGGGAAGGCATTTTCCGCATTCGTGCGGATTCGTGAAGATTAGCGGATTCCATTAGAATTGGCCGCATGGCGGTCCTGTACGCATTGGTCGGCGATGACTCGTTCCTACAACTGGAGGCGATCCGGCGGATCGCCTCTGCGTTGGGAGAGGACGTGCAGCGCAACGATTTCGACGGCGAATCGGCACAGCTGGCCGACGTGATGGATGAGCTGCGCAGCTTCTCGATGTTCGCCACCGCCAAGCTGGTGGTGATCCGCTCGGCGGATGAGTTCATCTCGAGGTATCGATCGGAGATGGAAGACTACGTGCAGGCCCCTTCCGATAGCGCCACGCTGGTGCTGCGGTGCAAATCCCTGCCGGGGAACCAGAAGATCAGCAAGCTGATCGCCAAGCACGGCAAGGTCGAGCCGTGCGAGCCGCCGAAGGATCGGGAGTTGCCGGCGTGGGTTATCTCGCGGGCGAAATCGACGCACGGCATCGCGATCGACCCCGGCGCGGCGCAGCTGATGGCGGACCTCGTCGGCGCCGACCTCGGACGGCTGGACAACGAGCTGGCCAAGCTGGCGCTGATGGTGGACGGCAAGGTATCGAGCGAGCACGTCAGCCAGTCGGTGGTGTTCCAGCGCGAGCAGGAGATGTGGCACATGACCGACGAACTGACCGCCGGCCGGATCGATAGGGCGTTGGAGCGATGGCGGCACCTGGTACAGTCCGATCCCTCCAGCGAGTTCCGAGCCGTCACCTGGCTGACGATCTGGCTGGAAAAGGCGGTCAAGGCGCTTCGGCTGAAGCAGAAGAAAATGAACCCCTTCGCCATCGCGAAGGAACTGCGCATCTGGCCCGCCAACAACGTCGACAGCCTGCTGAAAACCGCCGACGCGATGGGCGCCGCCGGCCTGTCGCGATCGCTCGACCTGTTGGCCGACCTCGACCACCGCTCCAAATCCGGCCTCGGCGACGCCGCCGACAACGTCGAGCGGTTCATCCTCTCCCTCGCAAAATGAAACGCGTAGGATGCCCAGGCGCTAAGGGCGCAAAGAAAGAATGAATTTTCTTCGCGCTCCCTGCGTCTTTGCGAGTTTTGCGAATATTATTCGGTCGACATGGCCAAGAAGCTAAAGACATCCGATCGCATCGTCCCCGTCGGCATCTCCCAGATGACGTGCGGCGAAGACCCCGCCGCTAACCGCAAGAGGCAGGCCCAGCTTCTCGAACAGGCCGCCAAGCTCGGCGCCAAGATCATCTGCACGCAGGAACTCTTCGCCTCACAGTATTTCTGCCAGAGCGAGGAGCACCGCTTCTTCAAGCTGGCCGAGACGATCCCCGGCCCCAGCACCGACCTGTTCGGCAAGATCGCAAGGAAGTACGGCGTCGTCATCGTCGCCAGCCTCTTCGAGAAGCGCGCCGCCGGCCTCTACCACAACACCGCCGCCATCATCGGCACCGACGGCAACATCATGGGCATCTACCGCAAGATGCACATCCCCGACGACCCGCTCTACTACGAGAAGTTTTATTTTACCCCCGGCGACACCGGCTTTAAGGCGTGGGATACGCCTTGGTGCAAGATCGGCACGCTCATCTGCTGGGACCAGTGGTACCCCGAAGGCGCCCGCCTCACCGCGCTACAGGGCGCCGAGATCCTCTTCTACCCCACCGCCATCGGCTGGCACCCCAAGGAGCGCGAACTCTACGGCACCGCCCAGCACGAGAGCTGGGAACTGATCCAGCGCTCCCACGCCGTCGCCAACGGCTGCTACGTCTGCTCCCCCAACCGCATCGGCATCGAGAAGATTCGCAGCGAAGACAAGAAGTCCCTCATCAGCGACGACGGCATCCAATTCTGGGGCCAATCCTTCATCGCCGAACCAAACGGCCAACTCCTCTACCGGGCCAGCGTCGAAAAAGAAGAAGTCATCGTCCGCGAATTGGACCTCGAAAAAGTCGAGTTCGCCCGCACGCATTGGCCGTTCCTGCGCGATCGACGGATTGATGCGTACGGCGGGTTGGTGAAGCGGTTCTCAGATCAGACGGCGTGATGGATTGGTCCGACCTAGTCATCTCCGCGGTATTCATTGCGTTGACCGCCGGATGCACTTTGGCGATTCGTTGGCTGACCGGTTGCCCGATGCTAATTTGCGCCCCGGCAGGCGTGTTGCTGACGCTTCTCGTGGTATTCGGCGCGGTGAGCATCCTGGCGAATCGCACGCGGTAGTAACCACCCAGGGCGGTATGCCAGAACTCGCCATTTCCGTCCGCGAGCGAGGCGGGATTGGCGTCCTGCCCCCCGAGACTTAAATGGACCCCAACTCGTCTAGAGCCCCCGTCACATTGGACTATGCCAAACCGCGACGACGTCCCTCTCGGTCGAAATGGGTCGCGGCCGTAGCTAGCCTCTGCATCGCGTGGGGAATGACTTTCCTCACACTGGGCGTTGGCGTTGGTTTCATGGCCGCGTCGGGCATGGCCGACGAACCCGGTGATCCCGCCACCTGGCACGACGGCGTCGCAGTCTTCGGCATCGTGGCGGCCGTCGGCGTCCCGGGATTCTTACTCGGATTCGTCTTACGATGGATCAACTCTTGCCCGTCACCCAATGATCCGAGGTAAACAGGAATGGCAAGCGTTGTTACTCAACCCTTGACGATGAACAACGGCAGCGAGTACCCCAGCGACCCGACGCTGTGGGCCTACCACGGCGATGCGACTCGCGGCGGGACGCGAGTCACGCGCGGCGCGAAGAGATGCGTCGCGTCGATCGATCACATCACAACAGCCGCTCTCCCTTTCCTCTCGGGACCAGCGTCAGGATTTTCTGGATGATTTGCTCGACAGTGATGCCTTCGGCCTCGGCGTTGAAGTTGGGGATGATCCGGTGACGAAGGACGGCCGGCGCCACGGCGACGAGGTCGTCGATGGTGACGAAGAGACGGCCGAGCATCAGCGAGCGGGCCTTGGCGGCGAGGATCATGTATTGCCCGGCGCGCGGGCCGGCGCCCCAGCTCAGCCAGTGGCGGACGAAATCGCTGGCGCCCGGTTCGTTCGGGCGGGTGGCGCGAACGACGTCGAGCGAGAACTGGTACGCGTGCTCGCCGATCGGCACGCGGCGGACGATCTCCTGCAGCCTGAGAATATCGCGCGCGTGCAGCACGCGCTCCACCTTCGTTGAGGTCGATGCGGTCGTGCGCTTGTAGATCTCCAGCTCTTCCTCGCGCGTGGGATAGTTGACGGTCACCATGAACATGAACCGGTCGAGCTGGGCCTCGGGCAAGGGGTAAGTGCCCTCCTGCTCGATGGGGTTTTGCGTGGCGAGGACGAAGAACGGATCGGGCAGCTCCAGCGCCCGCCCGCCGACGGTGACCTGGTGCTCCTGCATCGCCTGGAGCAGCGCCGCCTGCGTCTTGGGCGGGGTGCGGTTGATCTCGTCCGCCAGCAGCAGGTTGGCGAAGACCGGGCCCTTCTGAAACTCAAACCGCCGGCGGCCCGTCTCGGTGTCTTCCTGGAGGATTTCGGTGCCGGTGATGTCGGACGGCATCAGATCGGGCGTGAACTGGATGCGCCGGAACGACAAGTCCATCGCGCCGGCAAGCGTGCTGATCAGCAGCGTCTTGGCCAACCCCGGCACCCCCTGCATGAGGCAATGCCCGCGGGCGAAGATGGCGATGAGCAGTTCGTCGATCACCTGCGATTGGCCGACGATGACCTTGCCGAGTTCGGCGCGGAGCTGCTCATACGATTGGCGTAGCTGCCGGGCGGCTTCAAGGTCGGCCTGCGAGGATGCGAGTTGTTCGCTCATATGATGTAGTACGCGTCGACCCCGTCGGGGTTGAGGGGAAGCAAGGGCGGATCAGGGTTTGAGGATGCGAAGCGAGACCAGCTTGGAATCGACGTTGTCCTTGCCACGCTTGGCCATGCCGATGGTGAGGCCCGCCGGCGAGCGCACCGCGTGGCGGCCCTGCCAGATCGTCTGCCCGTCCACTTCGATCGTCGCGGCGGCGGCGTCGAGCTTGATGCGGACGGTGTAGAGTCCCGCTTGCAGGTTCCGCTGGATCTTCTCGACGTTCGGGCCGTTCTGCATCGAAAACCCCTCGTCCTGCAAGGAGACGCCCAATCCGGGCGCGCCGGATGGGTTGGAGACATCCGCGATCGTCATCGCCACCTGCCCTCCGCCGGGGCCGGGGCGGTATTGGAACTGGGCTTCGATGCAGATGCTGTCGTCGAGGTTCAGCAGTTCGGTGGCAAAGAGCGACGCATAGCCGGTCTGCTGCGTCCGCGCAAGGCGGACGCCGTCGGTCGCCTCGAGCTTCAGGTCGCCGCCAGACGTGAGACCTTCGGGAATCGTTCGAACGAAGGACCACGATTTGACCGGCGTGACAAACAGCCGCTGCGACAGTTGTTCAAGGGTGATATCGCGCGGGGCGACGTTGGACATCATTTTTAACAGCACCGCGGCCGACCCCAGCAGCAACACGATGCAGACGAGCGTCACCGCCAGCGTCGTGCGCGATTTGCTCGCCGCGGTTCCGCGGGCGTTTTCGTCGTCGGATTCGATCTTGTCGAACAGTTCGCGGGTAAAGATCGGCCCGGCGCGCACCTCGCGATAAGACTGGCCGGATTCGAGGCGTTCGCGGACGGTCATCAACAGGCGAAAATCGTCTGCTTCCTTTGCGCCGCTGCTGCGAAGCTGCTCTACTGCATGATGCCACTCCGGCGAGCCCGGCCCGCGGCGGAGCGCTTCGGTCAGCAGCTTCAGCATGTCGTCGGTTTCGAACTCCGTCGCATCCATCGCGTGGCAGTTTACCATCCCTTGCCGGTTTGCACTAAATCCGGACAATCGCCGGCTCTTATGAACGACTGGGAAAATCCACAGCTCTTCCAAAAAAACCGTCTCGCCCCCCGCAGCTATTTCATCCCGTACGCCGACGAGACCGGCGCGCTCACGCTTGATCGCGGTGCATCCGACCGCATCCAACTGCTGAACGGGACGTGGAAGTTCCACCTCTCACCCACGGTGCAGCAGGCGCCGGCCGGCTTCTTCCAACCTGACTTCGACGACGCCGGCTTTGGCACGATGCCCGTCCCGGCGTTCTGGCAACTGAACGGCTATGGCAAGCCGCACTATACGAACGTCCAGTACCCCTTTCCGGTGGATGGCCCGAACGTCCCCACCGTCAACCCGACGGGGTGCTATCGGCGGACCTTCACCGTGTCAAAAGAGCAGGTCGATGCGCGAAACGTCGTGCTGCGATTTGAAGGCGTCGATTGCTATTTCACCGTATGGGTGAACGGCCACGAGGTCGGACTGAGCAAGGGATCGCGCCTGCCCAGCGAATTCGACGTGACCAAGTTTGTGAAGCCCGGCGAAAACCTCATCGCGGTGCGCGTCGTGCAGTGGGCCGACAGCAGCTACCTCGAAGACCAGGACATGTGGTGGATGAGCGGCATCTTCCGCGACGTCTACCTGCTGTTTCGCCCCACCACGCACGTTCGCGACGTACGGCTGGACGCGACGCTGGACGGGTCGTATTCCGCCGGCCTCCTGGAGGCAAAGTTCGATATCACGAAACCGAAAGGCGCGCAAGTCGAACTGAAGCTGCTCGACGCCGCAGGCGCGGTTGTCTCCTCGGAAAAGAAGCCCGCCGCCGATCAGGTGAGCTATTCGATTAAGGTGGCGAACGCCAGGCAGTGGAGCGCGGAAGAGCCGAACCTGTACCTGGTGATCGTGAACCTCCTGGACGCCGCCGGCAACGTGCTGGAATCGATTCCGCAGCGGATCGGTTTCCGCTCGGTGGAGATCAGGAACGGCGCGATCCACATCAACGGCAAGCACGTCTATTTCAAGGGCGTCAATCGCCACGAGGTGCACGAAGAGCTTGGCCGATCGGTATCGCTGGCGTCGATGGTGAAGGACATCCAGTTGATGAAGCAGCACAACGTCAACTCCGTCCGCACCAGCCACTACCCCGACGACCCTCGCTGGTACGACCTGTGCGACGAATACGGCATCTACGTCATGGACGAGTGCGACCTCGAAGTTCACGGGTGGAACTGGCAACTGGACGATCACCCCGTCAAAGACCCGATCTGGAAGGACGCCTGCGTCGATCGCATGGTGCGCATGGTGCACCGCGATAAGAATCACGCCAGCATCTTCATGTGGTCGCTGGGGAACGAATCGGGCATCGGCCCGAATCACAAGGCGATGTACGACGCCTGCAAGTCGATCGATCCGGCCCGCCCGGTGCACTACGAGAGCGATAACGTGCTCGAGAGCGCCGACGTCTTCAGCAAGATGTACCCCGGCCCGGACATCGTTGAGAAGATCGGCCGCGGTGAGGAAGATATCGAGCACTACGGCGTACAGGTGAAGCCGGCACAGTATAAGGATAAGCCCTTCGTTCTCTGTGAGTATGTCCACGCCATGGGCAACGGCCCGGGCGGCATCCAGGACTACTGGGATGTGCTCTACAAAAGCCCGCGCACGCAGGGCGCGTGGGTGTGGGAATGGATCGACCACGGCCTGCGCTCGAAGACGCCCGACGGCGCCGATTTCATCGCCTACGGCGGTGACTTCGGCGAGGACGTGCACGACGGCAACTTCGTTTGCGACGGCCTGGTATTCCCCGACCGGACGCCGTCGCCGGGCCTGCTGGAAGTGAAGAAGGTGTACGAGCCGATCGTCACCGAAGCCCTGGACCTGCCGGCCGGAAAGTTCCGCATCACGAATCGGCGATTCCACACCACGCTCGCCGACATTGCGATCCACTACACCGTGACGAACGACGGCGAAATCGTCGACGCCGGCGCCGTTGATACCCCCGTCGTCGCACCTGGCGCGTCGGCGGACTTCACGCTGCCGATCCGCAAGCCGGCGTATCCCTCGCCGGGCGCCGACTATCACGTGACGATCACCTTCGCCACCCTCGCTGAAACCAAGTGGGCCAAGCCCGGACACGCCGTCGCGACGGCGCAATTCGAACTGCCGTGGAAAGCCCCGGCACGCACGATTTCGCGGGCAACCTTGCCCGAACTGGCGATCGAAAAATCGTCGTCGAACATCCTTTTGAAGAGCGCGGCGATCACGGCGGCGTTCGACCCGGTGTTGGGCGTCATCCGCTCGCTGTCGCACCAGGGCACCCCGATCCTGACGCGCGGGCCGAAGTTCAACCTTTGGCGCGCCACCACCGACAACGATCGTGGTGGCTGGGGTCCGAAGGGGCCGATGGCCAGGCAGTGGCGCGAAAGCTATCTGCACCTGCTGCGCGAGCGCGTAAGCGAGGTGAACGTGCAGTCGCTGGACAAGCACGCGGCGCAGGTGACGGTGAAGGCCCGCTACGCCCCGCCGGTGCATCATCGGCGGGGGTTTGACGTAAACACGATCTACACGATCTTCGGCAATGGCGATCTGCTGATCGACACGCACTTTATCCCGTTTGGCGAGCTTCCGCCGCAACTGCCGCGAATCGGGTTGCTCTTGGGGCTGGACAAGCAGTTCCAGCACGTCGAATGGCTCGGCCGCGGGCCGGGTGAATCGTATGCAGACACGAAGCAGTCGCAGTTGGTCGGCAAATACCACGCGACGGTGGACCAACTGTTTACCAACTACGTTTTCCCGCAAGAGAACGGGCTGCGATCGGATTGCGCCTACGTCGCGCTCACCAACACCCGCGGCCAGGGGCTGTTGGCGACAGGAGCCCCCTTGCTGCACTTCAACGCCAGCTGGTATACGCCGACCGACCTTGAAGAGGCACGCCACCCGCATGAACTGAAGAAGCGAGACGACGTCACGCTCATCCTCGACCATGCTCACAACGGCATCGGCACCGCCAGTTGCGGGCCGGGCGTGTTCGATAATTACGTCCTTACGCCGACCGAACACCGCTTCACGATCCGCCTTCGCCCCTTCACCGCCGACGCAGGATCGGCATCGAACTTGGCGCGGCAGGCAGTCGCGTAGATCATATAAATCACGTTCAGAAACGGATTTCTGGACAAAAATTGAGGCATCGCGCCTATTCAGGTGTACCTGAAGAGCGAGGGGCTTCGTTTTTCATAGATTCTTCATCCGCTGCGATTTAACGTTCGTCGTGGAATATAAGTATATGCAAACGCGAATCGCAGCAGTCGTTGGGCTGACGATCTCCGGTTTGTCCGCTCAGGGATGGGCCGTTACAGATCTGCCTTTGTCCGTTACCGAAGTGCCTGTGGTCTTCTCCCAGCGCGTCGCGCCGGCGACCGCCAATGCGCGGGGGACGCCTGCGGTTGAGCCGGCCTCGCCGGAAACCGTTTTTGGTAAGCCTGAATTGTTGAGCACGATCGCAATCGGCGCGTACTTTATCTATCGTGGCCGAGGGCGGCGCGTCGTTTGATTATTTTACGCCCTGCAGTTGCTTCACTCGTTCCGGTTCGAGCGGCTTGCGCGTCCGGATGAGATCGATGAAGGCGTCGAAGAGGTACGCCGCATCATGTGGGCCGGGGCTGGCCTCGGGATGGTACTGCACGCTGAACATCGGCCGCTTGGTATGGCGGAAGCCGGCGACGGTCTGGTCGTTCAGGTTTACGTGCGTGACGAACCCGCCATTCTTCTCCAGCGAATCGCGTTCGACGGCAAAGCCGTGGTTCTGCGACGTGATTTCGACCCGGCCGGTATCGACGTTCTTCACCGGCTGGTTCCCGCCGCGATGGCCGAACTTGAGCTTGTAGGTCGTCGCCCCGATCGCGCGGGCAAGCAACTGGTGGCCGAGGCAGATGCCGAAGATCGGCAGCTTGTCCATGACGCCCTGGATCGGCTTCACCGCGTAATCCAGCGCCGCCGGATCGCCCGGGCCGTTGCTGACGAACAGGCCGTCCGGCTTGTGTTTCAGGATTTCGTCGGCGGTGCTGTCGGGCGGCAGCACCGTCACCTTCACGCCGCGCTCCGCCAAGTGACGCAGGATGTTCTGCTTTGCACCGCAATCCAGCGCCACGACGTGCAGGCCGTCGCCGCGATTGGGATTGCCGAACTTCCACGCGTCGTCGTGGTCCTCATCCCAGTTGTAGGCGCACGCCGGCTTGACCGCCTGCACCCAGTCGGCGCCTTCCATCTGCGCCCCGCCGCGGGCGCGGGCGACGAGTTGGGCGTCGTCGAGGATTTCGGTCGAAAGAACGCCGCGCATCGCACCGGTGATGCGGATGCGCCGCGTGAGCGCCCTCGTATCGATCCCGGAAATGCCGACGATGTTGTTTCGCTTCAGGTAGTCGCTCAGCGACTCGTTCGCCCGGTAATTGCTGTGAACCGGCGACAGTTCCTTGATCACAAAACCGCTCACGTGCGGCGATTTGCTTTCCACGTCTTCGCGGTTGATGCCGTAGTTGCCGATCAGGGGATACGTCATCGTGACGATCTGCCCCTTGTAGGACGGGTCGGTCAGGATTTCCTGGTAGCCCGTCATCGACGTATTGAAGACGACCTCGCCCTCCGACGTTCCCGCCGCGCCAAACGCGCGACCGGTGAAGACGGTCCCATCCTCCAACGCCAGTTTCGCGGTCGGTTCGTTCATCGGCAGGGATTATAGGCATTATGGGCGTTGATCAAGCCCATCCCGCGCATCCGCCCGTCGCCGCCAGCCCTATTTCGCCTTCGCCGCCGACGCGGGCAGTGGCTTGGTCTGCTCCCAGATGCCATGATGACGGGCGATGACCTCGTAGATGTCGTCCATCGGCTTGGGATCGTAGATGAAGGCGTCAAGGCGGATCGTGCCGCTTTTGCTCTCCACGTCCTTGTAAGAAGCATAGGCGATGCCCTTCTTGCGCCACAGCTTGCCGTCGAGCGCGCTGATCTGATCGATTCGCACTGGAGGATGGCCGGGCGAGTGGAGGGTGTCGTTTTCCAGCCGTACTTTGCCTCGCGAGCGGTAGACCACGAACGCCGCGTAGCCCAGGCCCACCAGCGGCAGCACAACGGCAATGCGTTTTTGCAGGCGGATGTCGCCTTCGGAAATCTCATCGCCGATCTTTTTGCGTTCTTTATCCAATTCGGCAAGCCGGGCTTTGTCGGTTTCGCTCGTGGCGCCGGAGAGCTTGGCGATCTCGGCGGTGACGGCGGCAAAACGCTCGTTCTTGGCGGGGTATCGCACCCACCCGTCATAGCCAAACCACCCCGCCATCACGAACACCGCCAGCACCATAATATAGCGCGCGTTGCGGTAATACCGTCCATAGGTAGCGACGATCGGCTGCTGGGGGACCTTCTCCTCGCCGGCGGACTCAGAGGCTTCGGCGGCGGGCGATGCGGACTCATCGGTCATGTCGTTTCCTCACTCGTTTCCTGCAAGGCGTTCAATCGCTCGTCAACCTGGCGAAGCAAGCTCAGACACGTGCCCACCTCGCCCGCGACGGCCTCGTATTTCGCCGGGGGCGGCGGATTCGTCAACTCCTGAAACTCGCCTTCCACCTTATCGGCCAGTTTCCGGGCGTTGGATTGCAGAACCTGGAGGAATTGCTCAGGCGACATGCCGCCCTGTTCACGCCCGCCGCTCACGACCGGCTGCCGATCGCCGTGCGGATTGGCTGCACGATGCGCGGGATCACATGCTTGTGCGCCAGCGCCTCGGCCCGCTCCGCCAGGCTCGCCAGCAACGCGTCGAACGGCTCCTTTACCCGGTCCCCCCAGAAGCGGCGCACGATTAAGTAAACGCTGATCGCCTCGCTGCCATAATCCCCCGTGCGAACCTGATAGCTGTTGGTGCGCGTCACCACGTCGATGCGCGCCTGGATGCGGCAGTCATCCGTTAACGAAACGGTGACCGTGGGCTGAAAATCCATCGCCTTGGCGCCCGGCTCGTCCAGCAGCGCCGACAACGGCGACTCGGCAAACAAGCTCTCGGCCACGATCTCGTCGTGGTTGCCGGAATACTCCAGGTCAAAGCCGAACAGAAGATCGATGTAGTCGATCTCGACCATGCTCAGCCCCAAGGCGTACGGCGCGTGATCGAGCACCGTGGCGTGCAGTTTCAGCGCCTCGGCGATGTCAGACGGATTCACGTGCCCGCACGCCAGCCGCTGCGATTCGATCGACAGCCATCGGTAGCTGTCGCGCTCGCGGTCTTCCTCCAGCGTGTACTCGTTCTGCTCGTTGCGCCGGAAGCGCGTCATGTCCGGGTACGACTTCTGGATCTGCTCGAAGAAGTGCAGCAACGTCTCCCGCTGGTGCGGCAGGTTCATCTGCGTGCCCACACGCAGGTTGACGTAGAAATCATCGCAGACCGTGTTGAAGACGTTCGACATATCTGACCGAATCATACGCGCATTCGAGCCAGATGCGATAGAAAACAACGGCTCGCCGGGAATGTCACGCCGACAGGCGATGCGTGTTGCGTGACGAGCGTGACGTGAAAGGCGAGCGTTGTTTCACGTTACACGCATCATGCTTACACGCGCATCACTTCACGCTCGTCACGCAACACGCATCGCCACACTCATCCCTGCAGCCACGCCGCAAGCAGGTCAATCGCGCTTTGCAGGTCGCGCTTGGCGATCGTCTCGGTAACGGTGTGGATGTAGCGTGTCGGCACGCTGTAGGTCATCGCGCGGCAGCCGGGGCCGGCGCGCTGCATGGGCGCGGTGTCGGTCCCCCCGCGAGGGAGAATGCTGAGCTGGCACGGGATCTTCTGCCTCTTCGCGACGGCCTCGAACTCGTCGATGAGCGTGCGGTCGGAGATAACGCTGCCGTCCATGATCGTGAGCGCGACGCCGTCGCCCTGCTTGGTGACGCGCTCGTCGTCGGGCACGCCGGGCGTGTCGCAGCAGAGCGTGGTATCGATGCCGATCGCGATGTCGGGCTTCTGCGCGTACGCCGCCGGCCCGGCGCCGCGGCAGCCGACTTCTTCCTGAACGGTGGCAACGAAGACGACGTCGTACGCGAGCTTCTTCGATTTGCCTCCCGCGATCTTGCGAAGCGCCTCGATCGCGACGAAGCCTGCCACTCGGTTGTCCATCGCCTTGCCGGTGACGCATTGGCCGAGCTCGATCAGTTCCTGTTGGAGCGTGACCGGGTCGCCGACGCGGACGCGCTTCTTCACTTCGTCCGCCGGCAGGCATAGGTCGACGTAGAACTCGCCGATCTCGGGGATCTTCTTCCGATCCTCGTCCTTCGCGATGTGCACCGGCCGCCCGCCGGGGGTGAGCAGGCCGACGAGGTCGCCGCCCTCGCTCGCCTGCACGAGCACGCGCCGGGCGAAGAGGTTCCGCGCGTCGAACCCGCCGGCGCTGTTCAGCTTGAGGTAGCCGCGATCATCGACGTGCTTCACGTAGAAGCCGATCTCGTCCATGTGGCAGGCGAGCAGTACGCGTTTGGCGTTCTTCTTGCCGGACTTGACGGTTGCCACGAGGTTCCCCAGCGCGTCGGTACTGACGTCGTCCGCAAGGGGCGCGATGTGCTTTCCGATCAACGAACGAATCCGCTCTTCACGTCCCGGCACACCCGGGGTTTCACTTAGTTGCTTAAGGAACTTCAGGTCCATTGCCAAACCGCTCCTGCGTTATGGGACGGGACTGCGCGATCCCTATTGTCACGCACTTCAGAATAGCCTCATTGCGGACGATAACTATCCCAGAGGTTGCCGTCTGATGCACATTCTGTTGGTCGAGCCCGATCGTACTCAAGCGCTGAGATTTGAACAGCAACTCGTCACCGCCGGCCACGCGGTGACGACCGCGACGCGCGCCTTCGAAGCGCTGGACCTGCTTCGCACGAGCGAAGTGCAGATGGTGGTCGCCGACCAGTCGCTCGCCGACCTAGACACCGACGACCTCGTTCGCATCGCGCGGAAGATGGGCATCGCCCACTACATTTACATCATGGCGCTGGTGGACAGCCGCGACCAGGACAAGATCAACCACGTGCTTGCCGCCGGCGCGGACGATTACATCGTCAAGCCTGTGGACCCGGTCGAACTGTCGCTGCGCGTGCGGAACGCCGAGCGGATCGTGTCGATCGACACGCGCGACGACGCGATCGTCGCGATGGCGAAGCTCGCCGAATCGCGCGACAGCAGCACCGGACGCCACGTGGAGCGCGTGCGGCTCTACTCCCGCGAGCTGGCGCAGGCGATGTGGGAGATGGGCTTCTACTTCGGCCAGATCAACGGCACGTTCGTCGAGCTGATCTACCGCACCGCGGCGCTGCACGACCTGGGCAAGGTCGCGATCCCCGACTCGATCCTGCTCAAGCCAGGCAAGCTGACCGACATCGAGTTCAACTCGATGAAGCGCCACACCCTCATCGGCGCCGAAACGCTGGCGAGCGTGGTGACCGAAAGCAACCGCTGTAAGTTCCTTCAGATGGGCCGCGAGATCGCGCTCTCCCATCACGAGCGATGGGACGGCAAAGGCTACCCCAGCAATCTCTCCGGCGAGAGGATCCCCCTCTCGGCGCGCATCGTATCGGTCGCGGACGTGTACGACGCGCTCACCAGTGCGCGCAGCTATAAACAGGCATATCCACACGACGAGGCGCTGCGAATGATCATCGAGGCCTCAGGCACGCAGTTCGACCCGCTGGTGGTCGAGGCCTTCGCCGCGATCGAAAGCACCGTCAATCGCATCCGTCAGCGCGAGACGGACCCTGAGGACACCCATCTTCACATCACGTCGGCTGCGTGATGCGAACGCGGAGCCGTTATCATATCAGTATTGAGAAAACTGATATGATAATTCCGATCGCGCTTTCCCCCGTTTTGCCCCCTGCCGTGCTCTGGCGTAAAGTCGTGCTCTTCAACCGAGCAAGGAAAAACGCGCATGGCACAACTGGTCATCACCGCCGTCGGGCCGGATCGTCCTGGGATCGTGGGCGAGATCACCTCCCACCTGCACCAGGCGGGCGGGAACATCCTGGATTCGCGCATGGTCAACCTGCGCGGGCAGTTCTCCCTGATGATCCTCCTCGATCTTACCGACGACGCTGCCGCTGCCCGGCTTGCGAGAGAATTGCCGGGGGTCGGCAAATCGATGGGCCTCACCCTTTCTATCGCCCCACAAACCGAGCCTGCCACCCGCGCCGCTGGCCTCGCGTACCGGCTGAAGACGTATTCGGGCGACCAGCCCGGCATCGTCGCCCGGCTGACGGGCCTGCTGCGCAGTTTTGGCATCAACATTGAGGAACTCGCCGCCTGGCAGGAGAGCGCAGCATTCGCGGGGAGCCTGATTTTCCTGTGCGAGATCAAGATGACGATCCCGCCGGGCGTGTCGATCAGCACGCTTCGATCTGAGTTGTCACGCCTGTGCAACGAGCTGAACTGCGACGTCGACCTTGAGCCGCTGACGTGATCGTTGATGCGCGCGCGTGGGAACAGGCGCGCCGCTTTGCGTCCATTCGGGCATTCTTTGCGTATGATGGGTTGCGATGAGGCCGATTCCCGCTTTTGTTGTCGTGATGTTGTTCGCCGTGGCTGCGCTGGCCCAACCGGCGCCGGAACCGAAGGCGACGCTGGCGCCAAACCCGCTCTTGCCTGGTCAGGACGCGCGTATTTCGATCCAGATCGAAATCCCCGACGGCTACCACGCCCAATCGAGCAAGCCGCTGGAAGAATTCCTCATTCCGTTTGAGGTGGCGGTAAAGGCGTCGCCCGGGATCACGGTGGGCGAGATTCAATACCCGCCCGGCAAGACCGAGGCCTACCCCGTCCTCGGCGAGATGAGCGTGTACGGCGGGAAAATCGAAGTCGTCGTCCCGCTCAAGATCGCTGCCGACGCCAACCCCCAGCAACTCTCGCTATCCGCCGACGTGACGTACCAGATCTGCGACGACAAGGGCACGTGTTTCGCGCCGCAGACCAAAACACTGGAAATCCTCAAGGCCACTTCCGCCACGACTACGCCCCCGCCGGGGGCATCGCCAACAACGTCTTCGTCCTCTGCCAATGCTGCGGCAGCGTCGTCGCCCGAAGTCGGCCTGTTCGGCTATCACATTTCGCTGACGAACTTCTGGATCGCGTTGCTGGTGGCGATGGTGGTCGGGCTGCTGTTCAACGTGATGCCGTGCGTGCTGCCGGTGTTGCCGTTGAAGGCGATGGGCTTCTACGAGGCCTCGCAGCACGACCGCGGCCGGGCGATCGCGTTCGGCGGGGCGTTTTCGGTCGGGCTGATCGCGGTGTTCGTCGGACTTGCCGCCTTCGTGCTCGCCAGCCGGGCGGTGCTCGGAGAGCATTTTCAGTGGGGCCAGTGGTTCGCATACGCCCCGTTCGTATGGGGCATGACGATCGTGCTGGTGCTCCTCGGAATGAGCATGCTGGGCGCGTTCATGGTGCCGGTGCCGACCGCGCTTTACGGGCTCAGCTTCCGGCATGACACGATGACCGGAAACTTCCTGTGGGGCATGCTGACGGCGCTGCTGTCCACCCCCTGCACCGCGCCGATGTTCGCCGGCCTGATCACCTGGGCGGTCGGGCAGCCGATGGTGCTCGGCGTGGGCGTGATGCTGGCGGTGGGCGTCGGGATGGCGTTGCCGTACTTCGTGCTGTCGGCGTTCCCGCAACTGGCGAGGCGCTTTCCCCGCACCGGCCCGGCGTCGGAACTGGTGAAGCAGGCGATGGCGTTCCCCCTGCTGGGCACGGCGGCGTGGCTGATCGGGCCTCGTTTCGTGGAAGACCCGGCGCACTGGTGGCTGGTGCTCGCAATCGCGGTATGGGGCGCGCTGTTCGTGATGACCCGCGCCGCCCAGATCCTCAAAAGCTCTGGCGGCGTGCTGGTGACCAGCGCGCTGGCGGTCCTGGTGGTCGGCGGAACGGCGCTGGTCGCACTGCGATTCAACGGCGGGCTGTCTGCCGGCGGCGCAGGCGCAGCTGCGACGAGCGGCGAAACGTGGACCAAATATTCCGACGAAGCCCTCGCCAACGCCCGCAAGTCCGGCCAGCCGGTCGTCGTCAAGTTCACCGCCAGCTGGTGCGCCAACTGCCAGGTCATCGAGGCTACCGTCTTCCGCGACCCCGCCACGCTCGACGAATTACACCGTCGGGGCGTCATTCTCATCAAGGCCGACCTCACCAAATCCGACGCCCCGGGCTGGAAGCAGCTCAACGCCCTCGGCTACACCGGCATCCCTCTGACGGCGATCTATTTGCCCGGGAACGATAAACCGCGCCTGTTCGATACGATTTATACCGCTGATGACCTCTATTCCGCGTTGCCTGGACAGAATACGACGATTTCGCGTGTTCCCTGAGACATCGATTCTTGACCGGCTAAACAGGGATTCATAGCATCCGCTCACCAACCCGGCCCAAGCGGGTCTATGATTCCAGTAATGTCGTCGCCAGCCGTTTCCATCCCAGCCCCGCGCGATCTCCGCCTCGACGTGCTCCGCGGCCTTTGTCTGCTCAACATGGTGCTCGTGCACCTGCTGGAGCACAACCCGGCCGTGCCGTGGGCGGTGAACGAGGTGCTGATCCACTGGCTCCGCTTTGCCGCCGGGGGGTTCGTCTTCGCGTCGGGGCTGTGCATCGGGGCGATTCACTATCACCGCTCGCTGAAACCCGGAAAACGGCTTTCCACGCACGTCTCGCTCTTCCGCCGGGCGGGCATCGTGCTGATCGTGCATTACTTTTCGACCCTGCTGGCGCTGGTGTTGATGGCCGCCTACGGGCGTCCGATCCTCCACGGCCCGCAGATGGTGCTGGACACATTGCGGTTCTGGATCGGCATGGACCTCCTGGTCTTCTACGTGCTGATGCTCGCCGCTTCGCCGCTGGTGATCGAGTTCGTCCGCAAGGTGGGCGTGCTGCCGGTGATGGTGGCGAGCGCGTCGATCTACGTGTTCTCGATCGGCAATCCGTACCTCGGCCTGTACCCGCTGGAGCAGAAGTTCCCGGTGCTGTACTGGCAGTTCATCTACGTCAGCGGCATCTGCGGCGGCGTGCTGCTGCCGAAGTTTGACCAGCTCACCTCCGCCGGCAAGTGGCGGCTGTTTGCGGGCGGGATGACGGTCGCGCTGGGCATCGCCGTCCTCGGCGCGATCCAGAAGCACTACGACCTTCGCTGGCACGCCTTGCTTGACGCGTCGTTCACCGACTTTCCCGGCCTCGAGGCCGCCCGGTACATGGGCCTGACAATCGCGGTCGGCGTGCTCGTCGATCGCGTCCTCGCCGCCCGATCCGCGGGCTACACCACTCGCACGCTTGCTTTGCTCGGCAGTTGGACGCTGCCGCTATGGGTGGCACACGGGCCGATCGTGGAATACGTCG
>JBBCIV010000087.1:0-6700 GCA_037189665.1 Phycisphaerae bacterium
GGGTCGGAGGTCGTGGATCGAGGATTGGGACGGCGAAAGATGCGATGTCCGCATTCTTCCGACCTACGACCCCCGACCCCCGACCCACCACCAACCACCAACGATTCTGCCTGCAACTCCCGCAGCTTGATCAAATGCCTCACGCGTTCCGGCGGCGTTTCGACGTGGCCGTAGAGCATGGTGGCGTTGGAATAGATGCCGAGCGAGTGCGCCGTGCGGTGGACGTCGAACCACTTGTCCTCGCGCACCTTGCCCTTGAAGACCTCGTCGTGAACGCGGTCGTCGAAGATTTCCGCGCCGCCGCCGGGCAGGGAGCCGAGGCCGGCTTCGCGCAGCGCGATCAGCACGTCGCGCACGCTCATGCGGGCGATGCGCGAGAGGTGGACGATCTCGATCGCGGTGAACGCCTTGATGTGCAGTTCCGGACACTCACGGCGGATGCCGGCGAGCATGTCGGTGTAGTAGTCGAACTTCAGCCACGGGTGCAGCCCGCCGACGATGTGCACCTCCGTTGCGCCAGTGGCGGCCGCGGCGCGGGCGGCCGCGATGCATTCGTCCACGTTCATCTCATACGCGCCCGATTCGCCTTTCTTGCGGTAGAAGCTGCAGAACTTGCAGCTGAGCGCGCAGACGTTGGTGTAGTTGATGTGGCGGTTGCGGTTGTAATAGACGACGTCGCCGTGTTGCTGCTCGCAGACGTAGTTGGCGAGCCGGCCGATGCCGTGCAGGTCGCGGCTGGCGTAGAGCGCCGCGCCGTCGGCCTCGTTCAGCCATTCGCCCGCGATCACCTTGTCGGCGATCGGGCGCAGGGAAGGGTCTTGTACGACGATCTCGTGCATGTCCGTTCATCGTAGCGGCCAACGCCGTCGACTTCGAATCCGTCCATAGGAATTGAAAGTTGCGAAGAAGCCAGCCGCGCGCGCGATCGTCCCACACGCGGCGTCAGCGGATAAACCGCATGTTGCCGAAGTTCGGCGCCGCCCGCAGCGAGACCGCGCTCACCGGCTTATACCCGGCCGGCCAGTAGACGAAGAACGCCTTGCCGAGCAAAAATCGCTCCGGCACCACGCCGGCGGGGGCGTTGAGGTCTTCGTCGTCCAGCTGGATCGGAACCGACCAGAATCGCCCGTCCAGGCTCATCGCGGAGTTGTCGCCGAGCGTGAAATACTCCCGGTCTTTGAGCGTCATCGGTCGGAAATGGTGCCCCTGCACCACGCCATGCGTGGGCTGGGAAGAGCCGTTCGCGCCGTCGTCGCGGTAGTAGATGTCGCGCCAGAGCCGCAAGTGCGTGAGGTTCGCTGCGACACGGTCACCCTCGATTCTTGCCGCGCCGGCGAACGGATCGTCGGCGTTCTTCACGATCGCCGCCAGGTCCGGCCGGTAGTCGTCGGGGGTGGTGGTGATCAGGTCCGCGTCGTCCACCCGCACGATCACGCGGTAGTCGGCGTTCTCGATCGAGACGTGATGGTTGCCCGTCAGGTTGATGTTGCGCTCGCCGATCACCTTCTCGCCGTCGGCCGACCGCATCAGCAGCCGCGCTTTGCCAGCCGATAGTTCGGCGACGAACTCGTGATCGTCGGTCTTGCTGGGCCGGTGCTTGCTGACGATGGCGCGGATGACGCCTTCGCCTTGGAGGCCAGTCACGAAGAATTCGAGTTTCAGATCGCCGACCGGGCGAAGCGCGCTGAACTGCTGGTTGTACGCCAGGTAGTCCGACACGCCGTCGATATCGTTGCTGTACCGAATTGGCGTGAATTCCAGCACGCCGTTGCCCGTCAGGTTGTCGAACGTGAAGTCGCGGGGCGATACGCCGCGCGAGGCGTCATCGTTGATCCAGCCCGAGCCAGCCGTCTGTTGCCACGGCTGCCGCCACGCGTGATCCCGCACGACCGGCCCGTTGCGGGCGGACTGGGGGACGTAATCGGCGTCGAAGACGATGCGCCACAGGGCGTCCTGCGCCCACCGCGGCTTCGGCTGAACGACGTACTGCGACGGGTCGGCCGCGTTGGCGCCGGGCGGGGCGACGTACAGATCGCCGTGGGCGACGACGATCGATTCGCCGGGGTTGCCGACCAGACGCTTGATGTAGTTGACCGAGTAGTCGCCGACGTTCGTCATCGGCGATTTGAAGACCACCACGTCCCAACGGCTTGGCTCGTTGAAGAGGTAGACGTACTTCATCACCAGGATGCGATCGCCGTAGCGAAGGGGCGGGTTGGTCGCGTCGTTGTCCGGGTCAGACGCGCTGTCGGCCGGCAGGCGATAGCCACAGTTGGGGCATTCCGACCGGACGTTGCCCGCGATCGCGTCGGGGATGGTGTAGGTCTCGTTCTCGTTGTGGAAGCCGTGCGTGTATTGATACCCGCATTCAGGACAGCGGAAGTCCATATGTGCCCCCAGCAGCGTGGGGGCCATCGAGCCGGTGGGGATGACGAACGCCTCGACGACGAAACATCGGAAGATGAACGCCAGGATGAACGCCACCAGGATCGATTCGATCGTGTCCTTGACGCTCGTCTCGCCTTTTTTCCTCGCGGTTTCTTCACTCATGCGGCGTCGATCATCCATTGACGGGCGGTTTTTGCAATGGCGGGGGGGACATAGTTGCCAGTTGATAGTTGCCAGTTGCCGGTTAAAGATGATTCAGGTTACGTCTTTACTGGCAACTACGAACTGGCAACTGGCAACTTTCCTGACACCAATGATTCCCATCCCCCCACACATTCGCGGACTCGTTTTCGATTGCGACGGCACGATCGCCGACACCATGCCGGCCCACTACAAGGCGTGGGTGGCGGCGCTGGGGGAGCACGGGGTGGAGTTTCCGGAGGCGCTGTTCTACGAGTTCGGCGGGATGCCGACGCCGAAGATCATCGAGATCCTCAACGACCGCCACGGCCACCATATGCCGGTCGAGGAGACGGCCCGCAAGAAGGAATTGCTCTTCGAGCAAACCTTGCACGAAGTCCTGCCGATCGAGCCGGTCGTCGAGGTCATCCGCGCCTACGACGGGAGGCTGCCGATGGCGGTGGCGACGGGCGGGTATCGCCGGATCGCGACCAGGACGCTGCAACTGCTCGGACTGTGGGACAAGATCGGCGCGCTGGTGGCGGCCGAAGATGTGGAGCACGGCAAGCCTGCCCCCGACGTCTTCCTCGAAGCCGCCCGGCGGATCAACGTGGATCCGAAACTGTGCATGGCGTTCGAGGATGCCAACCTCGGCGTCCAGTCCGCAACGGCGGCGGGGATGCTGGTGGTCGATATCCGCACGCTGCCGCGTCGGTAGGAGGTTTCACCACTGAGGCACGGAGGACACGGAGAGCGCCTTTTCGTAGTAAAGACGTCTCGCCCTTGATCGCAATACGAGAGATGTTGATTCGTAAGTCTCCATATTAAGTTGAGACGCTCTCCGTGCCTCAGTGGTGATACATAAAATCAGATAACCTGCGACACCCGATCCGCCACGCGCCACGCCAGCGCCATGATCGTGAGCACCGGATTGAGCCCGCCGTTGGTGACGTGGAGGCCGCCGTCGGCGATGTAGAGCGATTCCTGGCTGTGCACGCGGCCCCAGGCGTCGGTCACGCTGGATTTCGGATCGTTGCCCATGCGACACGTGCCCGACTGATGTTGCCCGCCCGTTAATCCGCCGGTCGGCGCCCAGCCCCACACCTTTTTCGCGCCGGCGGCGGTCAGCCATTCGATGGCGCGGTCGCGCATGGAGTTGCAGACGCGGGCGGTTTCGGGGTGGTTGGCCCCGCCGATGCGCACGACGGGGATGCCGTAGCGGTCGCGGACGTCGCGGTCGATCGTCACGCGGGCGGAGGGGCTCGGGATGTCCTGCACCGGGCCTTGCACGTGCAGCGATCGGGTGAACGCGCTGCGCATGTATCGCTTGGCCTCGATGCCCCATCGCGACATGCCCGGCGGGAAGCTGCCTTTCTGGAAGATGATCGGCAGCTTGACGAACTCGTTCGCCAGCATTCCGCCGCCGATGAGACCGGGGTTGTCGTGGTTGAATTGCAGCGTCGAGATCGACACGCCCGGGCCGATGCCGTCGTGCACGATGTCGTCGAACAGCCCGTTCGCGCCCGGGTACGAATGCCCGTTCAGGTGTCGGCCGACATGGTCGGCGTTGTTGCCGATGCCGTTGGGCTCGCGATCGGTGGGGCTGTTCAGCAGCAATCGCGCCGTTTCGACCGCGGAGGCGGCGACGATGACGACCTTCGCCTGCGCGGCGATGCGCGTGGGCGTGTCGCAGGTATCAACGAAGTACGACACGCCGGTCACCCGGCCGCGTGCGTCGGTGAGTAGCCGATCGGCGGTCGCGCCGGTCACCAGCGTGCAGCGGCCGGTCTTGAGCGCGCGGGCGAGCATCGTGTTCTGCGAGCCGTTCTTGCTGTCGTTCGGACAGCCGAAGCCCACGCACATGCCGCATTGCTCGCACGCCGGCCGGCCGTTGTAGGTGACGGAGTTGATCAGCAGCGGGACCGGGCCCGTCTCCCACCCCAGTTTGCCGGCGGCGGCCTGGAGCAGCTTTCGCGACAACGTGTCCGGCACCGGCGGCATCGGGTACGCGCGGGATCGCGGCGACGACAGCTTGTGCGGCGCGCCGCAGACGCCCACCTCCCACTCGACCTTGTCGTACCACGGCTCCAGATCGTCGTAACTGATCGGCCAGTCGGCGAGCGAACTGCCCTCGGGCGAGCCGTACTTGCTTGCCATGCGAAAGTCATCCGGCAGGAATCGCCACGCCTGCGCCCCGTACACCAGCGTGCCGCCGCCCACGACGAACGCGTTGAGGTGGTACGCGCCGTCGAGCGGCGAGACCGTCCTGCCGTTGCCGAAGGCGTCCACCGCGACGCGCGGAATGCCATCCAGATCGCACTGCGTGTTCACGCCGTACTGGCTGAGCCGGTGATTGCGAAGATGATCGAGCGGTATTTCGCCCGGCCGCATTGCCGCGCCGCGTTCGAGCACCAGCACCGACCGGCCCGCCTCCGCCAGCACGCCCGCCGCCACGCCACCGCCGGCGCCTGCGCCGACGATGATCACGTCATAGTCGATCGATTCGTTTCTCATAACGGCCGCCGGGGGTCGAAGCCGATCATCTTCCACGACGCGCGGTCCAGGTTCGCGCCGTTGCCCGGATCGGCGTAATAGCCTTCGTTGGTCAGCCGCACGAGCAACTGAAACCACGTCCGCGCGTCCACGCTCCACGCCGTCGATACGCGATTCGCCTCGATATCCGTCAGCAGCGCGTCCTGCCGGTCGGCATCGAGCGAAGCGAAGGGCAATCCATGCCGCGATTGCGCCTCGGCATCGATCGCGACGAGCCCGGCGTTTACCAGGTCGCGCTGCGAAGCCAGATCCGTCGCCAGAAGCCGATCCAGAAACACCAGCACGCCGTTCTCGCTGGCGGACGGGTAGTCGTCGGCCGGGATGATGCGGTCGATGACGGCGGTGAGGGTGAGGCTTTGTTGCAAGGGTGGATGATGTGTCATCGGATGGCTGCATATTCTGCCTTGGCTATCCGGGCGATCAAGTCGCGTGATTTCGCCGGCGGTGCGGCCTTAAAGTCCGCGAAGATGCGAGCATCGCGTCGCTTGCGTGTTGGGCGGCAATCCAGACGATACAGCTTCTATGGACAAGACCATCCTCGTCACGGGCGCGGCCGGGTTTATCGGGTCGCATGCGGCGCAAAAGCTGATTGAGAAGGGGTACCGCGTTGTCGGCGTGGACAACTTCTCCGATTTCTACGACCGCACGTGGAAGGAGATGAACCTCAAGTCGATCAAGGGCGACAAGCTCGACGTCGAGGAGATCGACATCACCAGCGGCGACGAGATCAGCAAGCTGGTGCGCCTCGTGCGCCCGTGGGGCATCCTGCACCTGGCGGCGATGGCGGGCGTGCGGCCGTCGATCGAGCAGCCGGCGTATTACGCCAAGGTGAACGTCGAAGGCACCACCCACCTCCTCCAGGCGGCGGTGAAGACGGGCGTGCAGAAGTTCGCGTTCGCGTCGTCATCCAGCGTCTACGGCAACGCCGCCAAGGTGCCCTTCAGCGAGGAAGACCCGGTCGAAGAGCCGATCAGCCCCTACGCCGCCACCAAGCGCGCCGGCGAACTGGTCTGCTACACGTTCTGGCACCTGTACAAGCTGCCGATCGCGAGCCTGCGCTTCTTCACCGTCTACGGCCCGCGCCAGCGGCCGGACCTGGCGATCCACAAGTTCACGCGCCTGATCACCGCCGGCAAGCCCGTCCCGTTCTTCGGCGACGGCACGACCAGCCGCGACTACACCTTCGTCGACGACACCGTCAGCGGCATCATCGCGTCGATCGAAAAGGTCGAGCAGTTCCGCATCTACAACCTCGGCGGCAGCAGCCCGGTCAGCCTGAACGAGCTGATCGCCGAGCTCGAACGCGCCATCGGCAAGAAGGCCATCCTCGACCGCAAGCCCGCCCAACCCGGCGACGTCGAACGCACCTTCGCTGACCTCACGCGATCGAAAGCCGAACTTGGCTATGAACCGAAGATTTCACTTGCCGAGGGGCTGAAGCGGTTCGTGGCGTGGTTCAATGAGTTCGGACATCTGTACAAGCTGCCGGGGGAGAAGTGAGGCGTGTTGCGTGACCGACGGACGGCGTAGGGCGGGATGTCAATCCCGCCACGTTCGATGAATCGGCGGGATTGGCATC